>NZ_VOBC01000001.1:1295286-1619107 GCF_008369195.1 Sporosarcina sp. ANT_H38
GAAATCACATGTACATTTTTTATCAATCTATCGGAGAAATTAAATGTGCGTCCCATATTAGGTGGGATTAATAACGATTCGACTGTAGCTGTTTCGTCAAAATTCACGAATATATCAGCGGGACCTACGTTTAATATTGTCGTATTATATGAGTTGATTTTCACGATTTCTTCCAAATTAGCGGTTAGTGTTTCTCTAAAAATATTCATTGTCCCATCTCCTTTTTTGTATTAAAAAAACGCCAGTATAGGCGCTCCAAATAACTTGTTAAATTCGTAAGAATCCGCCCATTGGCATACGTTGGCATTGGGTGCGGGTTCTCGGCAACTTGAAGAATGGATATGATTGACCTTCTTTTATATCCCATATATTTTCAAAATCCCAACCAAGTGCTTTGTAGAAGGCCTGTGTCTTTGCTTCTTCTAAAGTTACAGGGAGGCCGTATTCATTGTCCCAAGGTCCTCTTTCCATGTCAGGCCAGTAATAGCAATTTGAAAACAATTCCTCTCCCCTGTGAACATTTCCAAAAAGTTTGCCCTTCCAAGGAATTCTGTCGGTATTTATAATCTCCGAGGTAACATAAACGCAATCTTCAGCGTAAGCATCCATAAGAGAGCCAATCAAACCTCCAACTGAGGACCCGCCTACAGCCATTATTTTGCCTGCTGATAGACAGTTTTTTATAAGGTAGCTTCTTTGGTCGTAGTAGTATCCTTGAACGTAGCCAACAACACCTCCGTACCATGCGGACCCAGATATAGTGCCTGTAAATTTACTATCTGTTATTGAAGAGGCGGATTCGTATCCGTCCAAATCATTAAACATATTTCCCAATATTCCTCCACTAATGGACGCAGCCACACTAGACTTAATTGCAGATTCGCATTGTAACAACTTACTTCCATATGAAGTACCTACCACTCCACCAAACATATGCACAGAAACGTCTGGCGAAGTGCTAGTTGCGTTACCCGATGAGAAGCAGTTTGAAATAATAGAAGATCTGGCTTCCCCAACAACGCAGCCAAATATAGTGACACTCTGACTATCTGTAAGTAGTGCCGTCACGTCCAATGTGCGAACACCTTCCACGCGCGCTTTGATTATGTGGCCAAATAGACCTATTTGCCCTGTTTCTGTTGTTGCATTAGAAAAACTTAGATTAAGTATTGACCGGCCATTACCAATATAAGACCCTTTAAAACCGGCGTCACTATAGTCACCATAGCCAATAGGCTCCCAAGTCCCCCAACCTTTCATGTTGATTCTTTTGGTTTGAGAATAATGAGCAGCTAGATCATAGCGAACTGCATCTAAGTCCTTTGCATCTTCTACAAGGTAAGGATCTTCTATAGTTCCTGACCCACCCCCAAACAATCCGTTAGCCACCTGCTATCACCTCAAATATCCTGCATACCGCCTGTACACTCACTTTTACGTCAGGTATGTCATCAGCTTCCCAGTTACCCATAACCTCTATGCCCGTGATTTTACCGCCTTTTACTACATCTCTTGCTACTACCGTGATATTTTGAGAGAGCCCCGCATCTCCGCGAATACCTGTGACGAGGGAAAGCACCTCATCGTAACCTTCCGCATATTTAAAATCAAAAGTCATTAATCCAGACAGTTCCACAGTGCCGAACTCTAACCAGAATCCGTCAAATGGAGTTGTGATAGATGCGTTCGCCTCCATGCGTCCACTACCAGTCATGAGCATAGGATCTCGCCTTACGGGTTCTAATTCAATATTTGCTACTTCATCCTTAAAATCTAGAATGTAGTCGGTAAAGTTCCGTACTACATGCCCGATTTGAACGCTCGCATTGACTTTCTGAAACGGATCATATTCATGTGCTAGCACGCGCAAATATGTGTTCACACCTAAATCCGTATCAATTACATTTACCGTGTCGCCAAGATTTACTTTCTTTAAAGCTTCAAAACCTGGCAGATGCGCCAGATCCAAGACATCAATATCTAAACTAGAGACCAGTGAACCTTGTTGATTTTCCGTAGTCACCGTAATATTTTTTAAGTTCTCGCCTATTTTAAAAACAGGACCATTCGAAACTCCTCTGCGGCTTAATATTGACACCGTGTTTTTATGCCAAAGCAAGTCGCCGCCGAGCCGATTGGCCAAATCAATAATACATGAACGGATAGGGTCACCGTCTCCAGGCTTAAACAACATTTCTCCGGCAAAATCAACGCTACCGATAGTGAATTGCGTTCCTGCCTGGTCTAATAAGTCTTGTAGAATCCTCCCTGGAGAGTCTTCGATCTCTTCGATATAGTTGTTAAAATCGTTCAAGTCGTAAGAGATATGTTCAGACTCAATTTTCACCGACAAACCAGAGTTCCGTTCTTTCGTCAATCTTGCTAACTGGAAATGATCGCCGTCAACTTCGAAAATATCATACTTATTTGGCGTTAATAAAAAACCACTATTTTTAGGAGTGGTTTCAAATGAAAAGCGATAGTCGGAATTATGTTGCTCGTATATTACCGGATCAATTACATTTTCAAACGTTTCCTTCACCTGGAGCGTTGCAGCATCAAGTAGTTTAATAGTCATGTTGTCACCTCATCCCATCGTGAATCTAAGCTCCCCAACGTGAAAGTCCGCACCCATCCCTGCATCCACTGAGATAGGTGAATGCAACGCCGTGTAGAACAATAGATTTCCACCCGCAATCGAGTCACGTATACCCACATGAGTTAAAACACCATAACCATCGATTGCTTTTTCGAATCTTACAATCCGAGTATTGCTAGACGTGACTAATCCACTAATGTTAGCGGGGTTAGACAAAGAAGCGGGTTGACGCTTATATTCAGTGGCCATAACCTCTGTCCCATTATCTGCCGCTGTTGGATTAGCTGTGTAAAGCGCAACATATGCGGATGAACCGAGTATGTTTGAAAGTGCTGCTAATGCCGCATGGTTACTTAAATTCATTTTTATACAGCCCCTTTAGGAAATGGATCGCACCGAAAAGTAACGGTGAAATCCGCTATTTCCTCAAAATCTGTTAATTGTTCTAAAGTAATACCTGATACTACTTTTGCGTTATAAATATAAGTCGGATCGTCATCAAAAATAAGTGGCTGTCGGTCATTTGTCGTCAACCACGCAGCAATCAATCTACCAGCGGCAAAGAGTTCTGGAAGCGTATCTTTTTTCAGAGTAAACACCACATCAATGAAAACATCTTTTAATGATTTATCAGGAATTAAAAAACTCCCACTTTTATGCGGGATTTCAACGTACGTATCTTTGTTTTCGGGCAATAAATGACGTTTTGACGATATCAATGTTAATTGGTGTGCTTTGCAATGCACACCGTTAAATTTAACCCCGTTCATAGCTTAACCCCTCCCCCTTCCGCGTCCAGTTTGTGTTTGTAACGTCAATAATTCACGCGCTGTATATTTTATGGTTTTTCTTGCAATGACCGCACCGTCAATTGGTATTTCAATGGATAGATTAATATCATTACCGCTGTTGTTATCCATCGTTGCAGCAATCGCTTTACCGATGGCACCGAGTGTAGAATCATTGAGCGGTAATACTGCTTCGGGACCCGCTTCTCCACAAATTGTTATCGTAAAGGCTCTTTATCCTCTACTTCCGGGAGTTTCCTCGCATGATTGGACGTCTATTCGTCCACGGTTCAGACTATATCTTTACCTTTGCTATTCGCATTAAAGGCAGTGGTTGTTCGTGGGCAGATTATTGTGTACAATCACTCACTGCCTAGTCGTTACACCTTCCAGCTACTTTTATTTGTTTTCGCTGGCTTGGCTCGGTATTAGCATGGCATTAGATAATATTTCGTTTACATTATCAATATCAAAGTATGGTATTCGTAATAGTGGGATACTATTTTTCTTACAGTATTCATTTTTGATGGAATCCCTCTTTCGTGTGAGGCGAAAGGATTCTTCTCTTTTCTTTAAATCTTTTATATATCTGAACGGTTCAAAGTGTTGTTGACCATCTGCTTCAATCAACATTTTAAGTTCGTCATTTTCAAAAACGGCGAAGTCAAACGGTAATGGTTTCTGATTTCGACAATCTTCAAACCAGTATTCCTTTTCGTAAATCACGCTTTTTTCGTCTAACCACTTTTGAATGTCGTTAGTCAGATGCGAATTTCTGTGACTGTAGCATTCAGGACATCTGTTTTCGCTATTGAGAAGTTTGTCCGGTTTAGGGTACCACACGTAACCGCAGTTATGTTTCGTAGCGATTCCGGTTTTACAGTCGATGTATTCTCCAAGTATCTCGTATTCACCATCTTGTTTTAGCGCGAAATCCGAAATGAATTTTTTGTGAGTCTTTTTGTTGTAGGTATCCATGCCTTTGGAGAATAAATTCCCTTCTTTCGGTTGACACACAAAACATTTGATTCTGCTTCCGTTTTTCATATAATCAAATGTCGTCTCAAATTCTTTACCGCATTCACACCTAAACAACAGTTCGGTCTTGCAATTCAGATACTCTTCGCTAAGCAGAGTTACACCGTGACGTGCGACAAATCCCTGCACCTGTTCCACTGTATACGTCTGTCCTGCATTGCTTCTCCTCTGACCGCACGGGTTACAATGTCTTTTTTTATATTTCGATGAACTGAACAACTTCCAAATAGTTTTGAACTCATTACCACATTCACACTTGAACTCAAGTGGAGTCGTTGTATTTTTATAGTCCTCACTCAACAATTTGCAATCTGAGTTTTCAATAACGAATTGCCTCACTAAATCTATATCCCATCTTCTCACGATTCATAACCCCTTCCACACTAGGCTCTGAATCTATTATACCGTACTTTGGTATCTAATACTTTAGCCTTCACCGAATTTAACCACTTTATTACTCGACAAGTTTCCTTGTGAGAGGGCTGGCTTTCAACCCCTTGTAATTGACCATTCGATGCGCCGAAAATAGTGGGCTGTGTAAAAATACCACCTTTTGCATTCCATTTGACATCAAACTTCGGAACGCCTTCATCAATCCATTTAAGGGGGTTCATGGTTCCCTTCACTTCGAATGTCGGCATCTTTAATTCAGGCCACTTGAACTTAAAATCGAAGAATCCTTTAATTGCGTCAATTGCTTTTTTTACAGCTTTCTTGGCATCTTCAAACATGTCAGTATTCAATTTCGGGAATTTCAAAGTCATACCGCTGAAGAAACCTTTTATTGCATTAATGGCACCGTCGACAATATCCCTTGCTAACTCAATCGGCTTGGCGATTGAATCCTTTATTTTGACTCCTGTTTCGGAAAGAAACTTGGCAATAGATTTAAAAACGGTCAATGTCACTTTTTCGATTTTGTCCCAGTTGTCAAAGAATAATTTCACAATTAAACCTATCGGGCCTGTGATGACCGCCAGAATCGTTTTCATATTATCACGCAAAAAATCAGCGATAGATTTACCTGTTTTTTTGAAAATACCTATAATGTTTCCCCATAAATCTACGAAGAATTTAGATATCGGTTCCCAATTTTTCATAACGACAAAAACGATGGCTCCAATTGCGGCAATGGCAGCTATTGCTATACCGATTGGTGCGGCTAATGCTGCAAGTGCGGCTCCGACAGCGGGTAATGCGCCGGTGACGGTCGCAATTGCACCACTTACAACGCCAAATGCGCTGGATATCATCGGAATCAATGCAGGAATAGCAGCTATCGCGGGTGCTAGTAAAGCAAATGCTCCAACTGCTATAGCAATCGCCGCTGCAATAGCAACAATTGTGGATGCCAAAACAGGGTTGTCTGCGGCAAATTTAGCGAAAGCACCCACAACATTTGCAATGACAAGCAACAACGGTGCAAGTGATTCTTTGATACTTTCAAAGGCGTTTGAAATCTCAGTCAGAGGGTTACGATCCGCGGCATTAATGGCGTCATTTAAATTACTCTGATTTCCCTCCATTTCTATAAGGGCATCATCTGCATTTAATATGGTGTCGATTATATTCTCGCCTTGATCTTCCCAAATAGTCCCGAACATCTGGACACCCACCGCATTACGCAACGCCGCATCCTCAATGCTATCAAGCCATTTGACCATATCCTCAAATGCTTGCGTACCTTCAGCTCCACCTTTAGCGACCGCCGCACCCCAACCTTCCAACTGTTCGAATACGGCTTGTACAGCGGCTGAGTCTGGTGGGTTCTTCGCTAACTCCATCTTTTCGGTATTCATTTTTTTAAATGATTCCATTTCAGCAGCATGCGATTCACTGACAGCTTCAGCTTCACTACTCAATCGCTCACTAAGTGCTGATTTGCGCTGATCGTGTTCTTCTTTCAGCGATTCTAACTTAGCGGTCGAAGCTTCTTTAACAGCTTCCATTCGCGCTTTATTCGCTTCACTGATTGAATCCAAACTCAACTTGTTTTGCTCTTTTAAGGCTTCTTTTTGAGCATCCTGACTTTCCTTTAATGCTTCTTTTTTCACCGTTAATGTTAATTTAAGTGATTCAATTTCTGCTTTATTTTCATCGCTCAATAACAGCAAACTATCTTTTATCTGTTGTTTGGATAGTTCTTTTTTTGCGTCTTGCCGTTCTATCAATGCATTTTTTTCGATATCCGTCTGTATTTTCGCTGAATCTTTACGCTCGTCAGCTTCCTGTTTCAACGCTTCTTTTTGTGCATCAGACATTTCCTTGACAGAATCTTTCTGTTGTTTTATTGATTCGATTTGTCGTTTTCTTTCTTCACGAACGACGTCCAATCTTAATTTTTCTTCAAAGTCTTGTAATGATTTTACGGCGTCCGCTCGCTCTTCACTAGTTTTAGCTACTGATACTTTAATACTCAATTCGGCGCGTTTTTGGGCATCTTCACGATGTTTAATTGCGCGATCTTCCGCCGCTGTTTTCGCATCTATTGCTTCAATCTGACCATCAAGCGCTTTAAGCTGATGGTACCGTTCTTCGTCCACAAGTTTTAGGCGAGCATTGTATTCAGCGTCAATCATTTTCATTTTTTCTTCCGATGCTTTTTCAAACGCTTCGACTTCGAGTTCTAAATTCTTTTCTAATGATTTTTGTTGCTCTTCGTAATTTTTAACGACCTTGTCATAATTTGCAGATAAAGATTTTTCTAACGCTTTTTGTTGGTCGTCAAGATTTTTGGACACCGCTTTATATTCAGCGTCCAATGATTTATCTAATGCCTTTTGCTGATCATCATATTTCTTGGCTGCCTTATCATAATTTGCAGACAACGACTTTTCTAATGACGCTGCCCGCTTATCATAACTATTCGATACAGCTTTATATTCAGCATCCAATGATTTGGACAGCGCATTTTTTTGGTTTTCGTGCCCTTTTGCCAATGCTTTAGCGTCAGAAGCTAATGACTTGGCAAATGCTGATTCTTTTTTTACGAATTTTCATTTCCTACATCAGTCCCGTTGAACATGTAGCTGATTTCCTTGCGGACGTATGCTTTCTTCAACTCTTCCAAAACGATTTCTTCGATGTCGACACCGCTCATTTTGATAAGTTTTTTCGTCACTGTTGCCAGCGCGTCAAACTCAGCTGGATCAAGAAGGATTTCATCGAATTCGATATCTGATTCAGGAATATTTGTTGTGCGTTCTTTTTTGTTTACGTTCGCATTTGCTTGTTTAACAAGGACGGGATATTTGACATTACCTTTCGTCCTGTGAGTGGTACCGTATTTACGCAATAAGTTTTCTTCTTGCGCATACGTGATGACTTCTGCCGCGATTTCTTCTGGAATAGTGACTGATCCGCCACCCACTTCGATTCCCAAAGACCGTGCTTCTGATTCCGAAATTTGACCGACTATAAATTTAGCGAATGCAGTACGAATTTCTTTTCCTTTCGTTTTTGTCAATTTGTGGCCGCGTGTAGAAAGTCCTTTGCCGATTTGTCCCATGATTCCGGCGCGCTGTTCAGGAGTTAATCCTTTTGAACGTTCCGCGTCTGTTTCTTCGAGTTCTTCTTCTGCAGGGACTTCTTCGTCTGCGACGTCATCAGCTGTAACCTCTGTTTCTTCCGCTTCAGTCTCTTCATCAACCGCATTAACTAGCTCATCAGCGATTTCTTGCAATTGATCTACAAGATCCTGGACTTCCGTTTGGATTACCTCTAAATCCTCTTCGCGGACTTCATTTTGTTCAAGTTGACCGCGCAATTCCGTAAGGCGTGCATTGTTACGTTTCTGTAAAGCTAGTAGTAGTTTTCTGTTCATTTTTTCAAAACCCCTTTGATTTGATTTAATATTTTAATCCGCTTTTCCACAGCGTTATTGATTTCTTTGCTACGTACGAGTGATGCCTCAGTGTCGTCATATGCAGGAATCGACACCACAGATATTTCGTATAGCTCAACTTCATTGAGCGTGCGGTGTACAGGTTCTACATCATAATTCCACGTTTCTACAGTTGGATAAAAACCAAACGAACATTGATTAATATCGCCACGCTCCATACTCGCCACTAAATCTCGTGCGGTGGAGGTATCGGGTAATTCAATTTCGAATTTCAATCCACGATCATCTTCCGTTAATTGCAACGTGCCACTTTTGGTGCGGCCTAGAACTTTGTCCCAATTGTGATTGAACAAAGCCCGTACATCACTTTCAGAAATAGCTTTCGCGAATGCTCCCACTTCGATTTCTTCTGTGTACCAATCACAGATGGTCATTTTTGAATTAAACACAGCAGCGTATCCGCTGATTTTGGCAGGTTCATTTTCCGTACCGTCTCGCGTTGTTAACCCAGTGATATTAACTACCCGCGTTTCCCTCTTTTTCGCCATCTTCTTTCTCACCTCCCTTCAGTGAATCGTCAGTAGCTTTTTTTCGCCAATTATTGAAAGGTCGTTCGAAATATAGATAGCTTGCGTTTCCGGTGTATTTTGTTTCGGGAAACTGAGCATTTCAGCCACGTTATCCGGCGACGTAATACCAGTACGTACGATGTTGTAACCGATATTGGTCTTGATTGAATACGGAACGAAGTCTAGAATATTAATCTTGAATTTAATTCGCAGATTCGAATTTGGACCGAAAAAAAGAAGACTCAGATGGTCTTCGAAGTTTCGCATTATCGGGCGAACAACCTTATTATGCAAGTACATCATCGCTTTTTCTAAATCTGCTTTAGTTAGCGCGGTGTATGTGTCCACATTGATTCCGAGAAATTTACCTAAATCTTTTTTGTAAACATTCAAATACGCGAGAGTCTTATCATCATCAATCGGACTTTCCATTGCGTCGATTTCGTAACCTTTTCCGAGGGGAATCATTTTCACGGAACGTGATTCATCGATTTGTTCCAACTGATTTAACACCGCGTTGATTAGCTTGGACTGTGCGCCATTCGCCGGGTTGATATGAGCGTCCAGTTTGAGCAGGAACGCCATTAGTCCACCTTTTGAATACTTGTCAGTCAATACTTTTTCGGCGCTCATAACACCTTCTAGTGTGCTCTTGCCAAGCTGCATCAAGCCGACACCATTAAGGTGGTTGGTTCCCATGTTTTTAACATGCCGAATCATCGAACCTGGTATTTCTTCGCCGCCGATTTTAAAATGTTCGATCAGCCGGTCATCTAGTTCCGTATAAACACTAGTCGCTAAATGTAATTGGTCTAAATCCAATACCGGGAAAACTTCACCTTGTAACAAATACGTATTCGTCATTAATTTAATGAATTCCGAACCCGTCAAATAATCATTTGGATTTCGTAGCGTTCGCAAAGCAGAGTGATTCTTGACTTCGTTCCCGTCGCTGTCCTCCACAATGATGGTGGATAGCATTAGTTGATTTGAAATATCTTGCATCAATTCGTATACATCCGATGATTCGAGAATATTTTCGTCATTGACATATCGCCCACCGTATCGAATCGAACCACTCATCGCCTTTTGAAACCATCCGCGTTTTTCCGCTTGCGTGTACAAATAATTCGAAAAACTATTTCTTAGTCCCAATCTCTCACCTCCTTTAGAATTACTTTAAGAACAAATAAACATGTACAACAATTAATTATAAAAAGAGCCCAAATTTGAGCTCTTTTTTATTTTGCTATTTTTTTCAGGAAATAATAACTACCATACTCGATTTTAATTTCTTCTGGAATTCCTTTTGAAGTAGCATCTTCTAATTCCCTAACTAGTTTTAACATCATATCAGAGTATTTATCTTTATAGCGTTTTTTTTCAACATTATTGTAAAAAAACCTTTCAGGAATCCTTCTGATTTTTTTACTTAACTTAAAATAAGTTTTAAAATTATAAACCCTATTCTCTAGTTTATTATGTTTTTTTTCAAGGTTTTTGTAATTATATTTTTTAGGTGATCTATTCATACTATTTAATGTTAGTAATTTCCCATCCACTTTCACCACACCTATCCAATGTGATGATTTTTTTCCTGATGCAATACTAATAATTATCGCTTCTTCTTCTTCTAATAATTCCATATCACCTATTAGATTATCAATCTTTCTATTTTCAAGATGTATAAGTAATCCTCTATCTTCAAAATGCTCTTCAAAAAAATCTGTAGGTGGATAGTCGAACATCTCACCAACATGTGTAAGCTTCATACTCAATGATTTCTCCAACAAAAGATACACATCTTTGTGCGAGAACTGTACTTCTGGAAAAAGCACACTTAAAGAATTGATGAATGCATAATATCCACAGGTTCCACCAATTTGTCTCATTATTTTCATAATAGCATCCACTCCTTTACAATTATTTACCAAAAAATAATCATAACATAGACACCTCACCTATAGATACCCGCTAATAACTCATCCATGCCACTTTCGTCGACATCGTCCATTAACATCATTGTTTCTTTATGAGCAACCAAAAAGGCCACAAATCCATCAATCTTTTTCTTAGATTGACGCTTTGAAGGCCCCTTCATTCCATTCATATTTTTAACGACTACCATATTCAACGCACAATATACTAATAAAGGATTATCCGTCATTAATCTTTTTTCATAAATAGCATTTCGGCATCATCAATCATCGCGTTCATCACATTCGGATATTGATTAACAACTATACATTCGAGCCCTAGATTCTCACACTTCTCTATAAGTTTTTGAGACATAGCGGGGTCATAATTAAGTTGCCGAACATCATACAACGACATGCATTCCACGATGTAATCTAATACCTGATCTTGATCAATCATTTTACCATCACAGAATTGGACGAATCCTTTTTCAACTAAATCGGTATACGGCACGTTATCTTCTTTTTCCCTAGTTTCAATATTGTCACTAGGGATGAAATACATTTGTTTTACTTTTAATATCGCTTTTCCTTCTTCGTTAAAAGTCGGGAAATTTAAACTGACGCAAGTTAAATCTGTCGTCTTCGATAAATCCAGTCCGAGATAACAAGTCTCACCCGATAAATCTCCGAGGTCGTCCACAAGGATGTGTTCTACCTGGTCCTGTTCAAAATAATTTTCAGCTGAGTTAACAAACACATCTAAATGCTTGGATAGGAATTCCGCTTTTTTATGGGCAGAACGTGCAGCAGAAATGAATTCAGTTTCTAACGCACTCATTGTAACGGATACGCCAATGTTTGGATTAACCATTGCCCAAACTTTACGGTTCGTCCAATCATAATTTTTATTAGGCTCATAAATCATAACGAAACTCGAATCATTATCATCGTTCTTCAGGACTTCTTTTGCCTCTCGATAAACACGCATTCCAACCGATGAAGATCCTTTTCCAGCCGTACTAATATTAAACATGATTGGTTCATCGCGACTGATTTGAGCAGACTTAAAGTTGTCGTATTGCTCCATATTCTCCTGCGCATGTAGTTCATCGTTTAATACAAAGTGCGGATTCGAACCCTCGATTGATTGAATGTTTTTCGACATAACAATTAGCTGATTCTGAAACGCTAAATCTTCGTGGATGTAATCATAAGTTACGGATGATATAGATCCTTTAGGGCCTTTGTAAATATGGGATACTTCCAATAAAGCTTCGTGATTTAATATAGTAGCTGCAAACGGTTTGGCTGCATATTGAGCCTGGTTAAAATCGGATGCACAACAATAGCAATCCGCACCAAGCGCACCCTCTCCGTACATTGCATAACCTAATGCCCCTACTGCGACAAGCGTTTCACCATTCTTTTTTGGCACCTGGATATAAACTCTCACGAATGACGCGGACAATATTGCCACCTTCATTTTCATGGACCCAACCGTAGATGTTGGAGAAGGCGAATAACTGCCAGTCTTCCAATATCAACGGCTTGCCCGCAAGGTTCCCCTTGACGTGGCGGATGAAGGTTTGTGTCCAGTCCAACATTTCATTAGCACGATCAACATCAAACCAAATGTCTTTACGCTTTTTCCATTTGTAATATCTGTCCACCATTAATTTAATAGTGTCGGGATATTTCTTGGGATTCTTTCGTACTTTCTTCGCAATTAAATCAGCGTAGTTTACGCCTTGCTCAGTACTAGTCACATAATCGCCACCTCCTAAGTCGTCTTACGCCACTTCTTGCGGTGCGCATCCAATTCTGACACAACCGCTGTCGGCTTTTCTACTTGATCATTCTTTCCGACAGACGAACCACCAGTAACGATTCTGCCCCCTTTAGATTTGTTTGTTAATCCTAATAAATCGAGGGCTTTTGTTTTCTTGTCGGACCACGTTTCAACCTGTTGTGCCAACGGATGCTTTGAATTATTCGTCGCGCCCGCCTTGTTCGTGTGTCGCTGAGTTGACGGGAAACCTTTATCTTTCCAATCAACGAACATGGTTTGATAGATTTCAAAAATATCAAGATACGATTCAATCAACGGATCCAGAGTAAGTGTGTAAATTTCCGCATCACGCATGATCTTCAATATCCGCTCTTTTTCAGCAGCTGTTTTGTTCACTACGATTTCCTGACGCTGTTTTTTCGTGGACAATCTACACACCCCCCTTTGTTTTTTGAAAAGTTGTCCAGCGAGAGAAACGACCCCTATGCTACCTATCTTTCCCTAACTCAAAATATATTTTTTAGGTAGGGGGGCTCCAACTTTTTTAAATATTTTATTTAAATTTATTTTTTCTAAAATATTTCCAGAAATTATTTCACGAATTAAAATAACTCGGAAATATTTTTTGTGTTCCGATTTTATTTTCTTCTTCGATATGGCAAACAGGACACAGCAGCATAAGGTTGTTTACTTCAAGCCTTAATGTAATATCTTTTTTAATTGGAATGACATGGTGTACATGAGCGTTACGTCCGAATACAAATGACTTGCATCTTTGGCAGCATCCTCGCTCTCTGTCGTATACATAGGATCGTGTGGCCTTCCACAGTTTGCTGTTGTAGAAGGATTTGTTTTCATGATGGTAAATGGATACCTTATCTTTTTTCTTTTTCTTCTTAGGCATATCTCTCATATGATCTGAGCAATATCGACCGCGTTCTATTTTCGAATCGCAACCGTTGAAGTCGCAATATTTCATTCTGCATCAACTAAATGCTTAATGATGTCATCCTTCTTTTTAATATCAGATGGTATTTCAACATCTATTTCGTTGGCAAATTCTCTTAATTGCGGAACGGTCATATCCTCCAAACGGGTCCCGTTACTTTTGCCATCCGCTATATTCACGTAAATCGCTGTCGTATCTTGACCACTTGCTAAGTCAACGCCTAATAACATTGATGTTGGATTAGTTGTCACCTCAAATGACGGTGTATTTCCCTTTGCTACGAACCGTGTTCGCTTTTCTACCGCGTCCCAATACTCTGTACCCTGTGCCGTCTTGCGTGTTTCTACTATCATGGTTTACCCCTCCCTCGCTCTATTCTTTCTGCAATCATTTTCTCGTTAAATAATTTTTCAACAGCGTCTTTAATCTTGATGTCTACATGTTTAGTTGCTTTCTCCATATCGTGATGGATATTACTTTTAGAACTAATGATCAAATGGCCTAACTCTCTAATGTCGGACAAAGAGATATTTGCATTTTTTCCTTTGTACGCAATGTATTGACTACACACCATCTCAAATACTTCTTCTAACTTTTCGATTACCTGTTCTTTATCCATTAGTTCTCCCTCCATAATTCATAGTAGTTACTGATTGGATTTTTTATACTTTCAAGACTACATACCATAGCGAGTCCTAATGATAGCTAACGGTATCTGGTCCCTATTAGCCCGCGATTATTTTGTGACTATATGAAATGTAGTCTTCAAGGTATATAAAAAGCCCACACCCGATTGGATGCAGACTTAAAAAATTATATATACTGTCTATACACTTTTTCTGCAAGATCTTTAGCAAAACGATCAGAGACTTCTCTATCTATTTCACGTAGACTTTTTGCGAGATCAAGTATTAAATATGGTCTTTGCTCAACATTAATCAACATCATTAAGGTAACTAAAGCTATTAATAAATCCTGATAATCAATTTCATTTTGACTATACACGATTGTGTCTTGATCAGAAAGAAGGAAATCTCCTATGCGTACCTGATATCTACAAGGGTGATTTTCCGTATTTAATTTCAATAAACTTGTAGCAAACTCTAGCAGATGTTCTATAGAATAACTCGCATATTCATTTTTAAGAATCTCCACAGTCTCTTCTCCGCCATGCTCAATCAAAATATCTTCCCAAATTAGCGATAATTTTCTATTGTCCGTAATCATCTTTTGACACCTCCTTCGAGACTAATCATATTATTAATGGAAATCGTTGTCACGGACATAATTCGTAATTTCCAGAAACAACCAATACAGATGTCTTAAATTATGTATTCTTATTCCTCCTTCATATCCATTTGAATTAAATACTTACATTTTGGGCAACGACAAGATAATTTATAAGTTTTCTTTTTCGGATTAAACTCATCGCCCAATGAATTGACCATGCCTGGAAACGATAAAATAATAGCAAAAATTGAAATCATGGTTATTGAATCTGGTTTTCCTTTGAAACCTTCAACTATTAATGTGAAGATTGAAAAGAATAAAAAGAAAATTAATGAAATCGCAAGTATTATTAAACTCAAACGATTATATACTCTCTTTATAGTTTGCCACATAAATATTCCCCCTTCACTTACTTACGAATATCCATGGGAAAAGTTTCATAATAAAAAGCCACACCCGTAATGGATATGACTCTTTATATATTTTCATTTTATTTTAAATGCGTTATCAATAACTTGATCTAAAATCGATAAATTAAAGTCCCTTGTTTCTTTACCGTCGTTTGTCCATAACGGTCTAACTGTCCCGAAGATTAAATAGCCTACAATTTTTTCTTCGGAATCTGAATTCTTATATCTAACTTCGATTCTTTCACCATGATAATCGAAGCAAATATAGTTATCGAAAATATTATAGGACATCTGTTCCTCATCACGTTCGAGTTTAGCAATACCTTCAGGTAAACCAAAAAATTTAGTAATGTGCTCCTCTAACAAATCGAGCATAGCCTCTTTATTATTTGAAGACCTCATTTTATGTTCGTTAATTATATCTTGTTTCAGTATTTCCTTTCGTGTGCCCTCCATGTTTTCACCCCCTCGCTACTTGAATTAATCATAACCTCGTTGGAAATTATTGTCACTACTATAATTCGACATAATAAAAAGCCACAACTCATTTGAGCGTGACTTTTATGTATTACTTTTCTAATGTTACAAAATAATCTCCAACAATTGAAAGTACTTTACTAGAAGTGAATTCTTTTACTTCATCACCTTTAATAAATTTAACATTAGCTATTCTTCTGCCTTCTTTGATTGATTTAATGAAACTTTTAATAAATGGTTCACTAGTATAGAATTCGATTTCCACATCGTCGCCATCGATTTCGTAATGTCCATCTACTAAAAATTCCACTTCTTCACCTGTATTCAATACTAGCTTCTCAAAAACAAATTTTTCTTTTGTGTTTTCCATTCTAACCCCACCTTCCACACTGATCATAGCGTGTATGGAAATGATTGTCACTGCTTATTCGTTGCTTAAATATCCAGTACTAATCCTGTTCAATTTGAATAGGGCATAACTAATGTGTCATAATGTTCACAGTGTATTGTTTATATACTATATCTTTATTTAAGGAGGGTAATAATGATTAAAATTGTTGGCAAAGCTGAATTTCTTACTAGTAAGTCGGAAAGCCATTATAATATCTATCAAAGAAATGCTCGTATTGAACCATTTGAATCGCAAAGGTTAAAAGATCTCGATGGAAAACCCCACTATATAATAGCTTGCAAGTTCGAGATTTTATTAGAAGAAGATTCCGATTGTAAGTCCAAAAATGATTACGTTGGAAAAGTTAAACCGTTCTTAGATTCTCTTCTTGATTCCTCACTAATTCTTAATACACAAAATTATAGCATAAGCCAGGTAGATACTACTCTTAAACATATAACGGATTTCTTTTGACATCTCGCTTCACAAGTTGCTGGGATTGATTTGCTCATTTATCAAACCACCTTTTATGTAATAGAAAAGCCACATCATTTTAAGATGTGACTTGAATGTAAATTAGACTTCTTGCAAGAGTTCTTTAATATTTTTTATTAATTTTTCTGCGCTTGTCTTATCAGTGTAATCCATGTAGTGAGAGTCATGTGTATCTAAGTGAGCTTCCCAGCCATCTAACATCATCAGATAAGTCGATTCAATGTGACTTTCACTTTGATCCGGACCAACGTATCCATTTCCTGCGCCAAATGTTTCATGACGAACAGCATAATTCCCCTTGATAGCATCTTTAAAAGGGACAAGTTTCAGATTTCCATCGAAATCAATTATCAATGAATTGTTAATGCTATCGTCACCAGTATTTAAAATGTTACGAACTTCATCAATACTAAAGAGCTCTTTAGATGGTTTCTCGGTACGGTGTGGTTTAACTTCCGCATTATATGAGCCGATTTGGGAAGATTTAAAGTCGACTTCTTCTCCATTAATTACAGCAAATTCCAATTTACCCGCAAATTCCTTTGCTTCATTAAATTCCGTGAACACTTTATCATCCTCTAAAATCACCTTTGGATGTACATCTACTTTTTCAAATAGACTATTTTTTTTCATCCTGTATACTTCTAGAATATTTCCTGTATCAATTGTAAATAACATAGGAACCTCCCCCTTCATATTTAAGCAGTAACTAATATTTTCAAACTACAATCAGCACAGATATACTTTGGTTGCTTATCATCGTTATAGATACGATTAACCACTAAATCATGAGCCTGTGTACTTTTATCGTAGTATTCAAATAACCTATCCCATTCTTGTTGATAGATTAATTTATCTTCACCTTTGCATTCAGGACATTTTGATAAACCTTCGTTCTTGATTGTAATACTCTTAGACATTCGTCAGCACCTCCTTCCACACTAATCATATAGCGAGTGGAAATGTTTGTCACTTTCAAAATTCGACATAATAAAAGAGCAACTACAATGAGCTGCCCTTTCGTCAGATTAGAAAAAGCCACACCTGGTTGGGTGAGACTTTGAATGAATTATTATTTACTCATATTTTCTAAATACTCATCGATTGGTTTAAGGAATTTACTATACTCATGTAGATTCTTTCGACATTGCCCTAAGATTTCTAACTGTCTACTTTCACTTTCTTTCTGAAATGCATTTAGTATACCAAGATGATCAATAAGTGAATGCGTAGTAGCCATAGAGGCCATATTAGCACCTTCTTCATATTTTCCACTTTTATTTGAATCGTCATCAGAATTCTCGAAGTTAATTAACATATCCGATATATCTTTCGTCATTTTCCGCTCAATTTCCACTTTTTTGTTAATACTTAGAAAAAAAGTATAAATAAATATTTTTGGAAAATACGGTAATTTAGGTAATGTTTTATTTAGAAAATCATCCATCGTAACTAGTTCTTCTCTCGTATTAATATCAGATTGATTTACATTCTTAAAATGTTCTTCCCAGTTACTACCGTATTGCTTGGTTTCATCCCTAATAATCGTTAGTTCTTTCCTGATAACTCCCATTTCTCGCTTTAAAAAATCTGCAGCATCTCTCATAATATTTCCAGACTCAACCAAAGTTGTCGTGTCCAAATTTAAAGTTGCAGATTCAATTTTGTCCGCACTATCTGCAATTTTTTCACTTGATAGGTTACTGGATAGAGTTTGAAATAAAGTAAACCCAATGGCTACCACTGCTAAGATTATAGAAACAACAGTACCTGCAAATCCCCAATGGCTAATTACTTCCTCGCTGTTTCTATACTCATATGTAATTACTCCAATTGAACCTAGAGAAATCATTAATAACCAATATAAAATATCCCTCTTCCCTACCCACTCCTTTATTCCTTCGTTCTTTTCAGAATTTGGTTGAGGACTTTTTTTAACATTTAATGTAATTAATATAATTACAATTATAGAAATTACTATCAACACTGGTGTTACAGCTATCCCCCATATAGGGATATGAATCGGGACTTTAAGGTCCATTTAAATTTCTCTCCTTTAGATAAACATTTTAAGGTTATTGTATACCTCAGGAGTGCTTTAGTCACTATTACATTTAGAATCAAATTTCCTAGGTAGTTAATAAAAAGCACCCATAATTAAATGAGTGCTCAACAAAGGGAGGAAGGGAAATGTAAGTTGCTTATCAAACTAACTTACAATATCAATTTACCATGGGTAATAGTGAACTTCCCTACCCCTTACAAGTTCACTTTATATTTTGTTGAAGATAACGGTCGTGCTGTGAATCTATTTAACGTGTCAAAGCATAATAAATTACATACAACCAGCTGAATAATCCGTGTATACAAGCCCAAATAATAGATTTGTGTAAACTCCAAGAAATAGCAATAGCTAAAGCCGAACCAAATGTAACGCCTGAAGTAACTGTTGATTTGGTGCTGTTTTTCATTTCTGTACATCCTTTCTTTTCATAGTTTCTGTCTATTACGTTACACATACCCAATCAACAAAGCGGTCTCATCTAATAAACTATTCCGCATCCTCAGCACCTTAGAACGCGTCATCCCAAGTTCAAACGCTATATCCTCCCACTCCATGAAATCACGACTACTGCACCAGTAGCGCATATTCACAATGGATTGCGTTTCCTCATCTAATTCTTTGTATAGCTGCTCGATTACCTTTATAACAGTCGTTAAGTTTTGGTGTAGTTTATCTTCTAATATCCTGATGGCTAATTGTTCAGTAGGCTTGGAAATCTGACGAACCGAATTACTACCTCCACCGGAATTCTCGTCATCCGAATTCTTACTCATTAATTCCCACTCGCGATACTTTAGCTGCTTGATATTTTCATTATAGTTTATCCAATATTCTTCAAGCTTTTTAATGTCGTGTCTGTTTAGTATTCGCAAGATGCCAACCCCTATTCAGCTTATTAATTCTTCGCGGTCTACCACAATCTTCTATTTATCAATCGCATTCTAAGCATTAACAAGTCCGTTTTCTCGTTTCCATTTATTAAATTTACTTAGCGACCAGTCAGCATTTTCCGCAATTTGAGAATCAGACAATTTCTGTTCTTTCAATTGGTGATAGATCTCGATAGTCATTTCATTGGGAATTCTTCTTTCGAAAGAAAGTGTTTTTGTGAGTTTCCTAATTTCAACAGCTGCTGCACACTTGCATTTAAAGTCTTCAGCAGATGCAGTAATTTTAAGAAAACCACGGCAATTATCACAACTAATTTTTTCTAACCGATCAATTTCTGCATACACTTGCAGACGGATTTGCCTTTCTCGTTCACGTTGTTTTCGAAGTTTGAAACGCTCATGGTCTGACACCAGAATCCCTCCTCACCCATTTGCCCGCTTTTTCAACGAGCCACTTTAAGTTAGCAGTACTGATCGTGACGGAATATCCAAAGTCGTTTTCGTGTAAAACTCCCTCAAGCTGCTCAAGTCGTTCGCTGTCTGATGATTTACCACTGTTTTTATGACCTAGTTTTGTCATGCTGCACACCACCTTTCAATGCTTGAAGGGCTATTTCCCCGCCATCTCGACTAATCGGATTTATAGGCTCCCATTGGTTGACGACGTTCGTTTTGTACGTTTCCGCGTTTGCATAGAAATCCAACGCTTCTCGGAATCGCTTGTTTTCTAAAACTCCATCTCGCCACTCAATCGTCAGAGCTTTACAATTGCTCTCCATTTCCTGTGCCCGTTCAGCTAGTTCGATTAAAAACCAAAAATCTAAATCTAGTAGAATATAATCATGCGCAATACCAACAATGTCCGTAGTTCTAGCATTGCTTTGAATTCGTTGCAACTGTTCCGCGTTAGTTTCAGCCATCCTCACCAACCTCCTTCTGAACAATCCCCGTACACTTGCAATCAGCGCATGATTCAGTTAGGTATGCTGAACCACCCAATGTCCCACTCCCCTTACATGAGTCGCACATGAGGGTTGTTGGACATGTCGGGATTTCGTATGTGTTAGGCATTGGAATCACCACCCTCAAATTTGATGTATGATTCAACCGGATAAATCCCCTCGATTTTTCCGCAGGCATACAGCTTGTCCACAGTGATAATCTTCCCGTGATAAGGAACGACTGAATCCGGACGCATTACTGTAATTGGGCCATCATCTGTCATTAAAATGTCTCGATGCTTGATTATTCCTGCTTTACGTACACCTAACCGTCCATTCTTCAATCCAAGCCAATACGACAGCCCCATTATTAATCCCCCACCAACGATTAACAGGAGTGCTTCTCCTAGTGTCATTTGAGTCATTTTGTAAATCTCCTTTTCAAAGTTTCATAGATTTCATTGCAGAGTTTAGTTGAACTGAGTATCAATCTTTAACAATTTCAATCAAAATTGCTACTCATTTTGGGCCTACTATTTTTTATCTCTTTCAAAGTTGAATGCCCAGTTCTTTTTATATATTTGAACATACTATTTAATAGCTGTAGGTACACACGCACTCTCTCTCTCTCTCACTCACTCATCGTGCCTACAATGAATAAAGAATATTTTTTAAAACTAAACAAATGAACCAGACAATCAAAAATTACCGACATAGAATAAATTAATTCGTTTTAGGAGGTGTACATTATGGGTAGTTCAGGTTTCGGTTGCGAACGGTCAGGATTCGGATCAGGATTCGCTTTACTTATTGTTTTGTTTATTCTCTTAATTATTATTGGCTCATGCTTTTCAAACAGAGGTGGATTCGGAGACGATTGTTGTTGACACTGTCAATACACCATGCGATGAATGTGTAAAAAATACTACTTTCGCAATTCCGCCGTTACTTTCATAACTTTTTTGTGCCCGCTTCACTTTAGTACCCGGTGATAAAGACTGCTGATTAATTTCAGAGGTCTTTTTTGTTGTTATCCCTACCCTTTATGGTCGTATTGCGTACTAATATTTATTTCTTTGAAGGCAGACAGGCACCTGAAAACTCCATAGTTAATATGATGTTTTGAAGGAGTGATGACTATGCCATGGCATCAAAAAATCGGATATCTAATCGGTCAGCCTGTTGGAATTTCATTAACAAATGGTCAAGGGACTTCAGGAATTTTGTGCGGTACATCTAACGGTCAACTTCTTGTAATTGAATACTTATATCAAGCACAATTCGCCTTAAAAAAATACGATTTTCATATGATTCAGGATGTAAACGGATTTCCACCTTGTCAGAACCAACGACGACTATATTAATGTCACCGTCCCTCTAAAAAAGAGGGATTTTTTCACCATTTCTCTTACTATGCAATATGTGTCTACTGTTAACCGAAACTTATATGAAAGCCCCGCCAGGGCTATTTGGGTTATTCCAGGAGATCATCCTCGTTCTTTAAATCTTCGACCTTGATTTCAAACGGCAAATTTTCCGCTTCCCCTGTCACAAATGGTGATTCTTCTTGTTGTATTCCGAACGGCAATTCATCTTCTTCAATCAATGCCGTTTCTTCTATTTGAATATCTTCCATTCTGATTTGACCTTCTACCACTTCAATAGTTCCGTCACCGTTAGCTTTAACCTTAATCCCTTCATGCTCGTCCATATCAAATTCTTCCAAACTCATTTGACTTTCTTCGAGCGTTAAATTCACGTTATGCCCAGCTTTCGGATAAAGTTTGAGAGTCTTTTCTTCGTTATCGCCCTTGACATCAAATTTGAGGCAAATCTTTTTGCTGTCCCTTTGAATGGACTTGAATTCGGCATTAAATTGAGTATCCTCGATATGCAGCACCACGATTCCGCCGGCCATACCGATTAATTCATTTTTGTACTTAACGCTGTCCCCGAGAATGTGAAACTCCAATACTTCTTTCTTGTCGTCCTTCTGCATTTTCTTAAATAGTACGTTCATTGTGATATTCGTCATTTTATTTGTCCCCTTTTAATTTGAGTTTTTTTGGTTTTATTCTTCTTTGCCGGTGGATTAAATATTGTTTCGAGAACTTCTTTTTGGTGCATGTGTTGTACTTTCCTATGCTTTATCGCTCGTCCTATTTGCGCCAAGACATAAGCATCTATCACGTTATCGCTAGAATGGATGAACCCGTAATGCTCTTAGCGGTTACGTATAAGTATTTCACTCTCTACTGCAGCATTAATAGCGATTTTGAAAACGTTATGCCATTGACGAACGGAACTGTCTTTATATTTTACTTCTAGTTTATTTATGAATTCTCGTTCATAAGTCAATCTATCAAGTTTCTGTAACTTATATCTGCCTAGCAGCGGCTTAATATGAAGTCGAATGGCTACTTCCCTGTGAACACATGAAGTAGGCAATAAATCGAGGCTGCAAGGGATCGACAAAAAGATGGCCGTAATGAACGCGGTAACGAAAGTTGCTATTGTTTCAAATGAATTGGAAGTGAAAAATAATTACTTCTCCCCTAGTGAATTGGTGGCATTCTTGGATGATGCAAAAAAACAAGAATCTATAACAAATTATTGCTTTCTGCTGACAGTGTATTGGTTGGGGTGTGAGAATGGCGCTTGCTAGACGCGGTATAAATTACATCGAGGTTGCTCCTAACGCTTTGAAGAAATATGTGGGTGTTAGTGGGTGGGAGGTATACAGGCATACGTAAGGGTGAAGCGATGGGAATCCAATGGAAAAACATCGATTTTGAAAATAATACAATCACAATTGAACGCACGAGGGATAATTTAGGTGTGCGCTCCCCCAAAACAAAAAACTCGTATCGAACCATTTCCATTGATGAGATGGTTTTGAATCAATTAGAATCCTATAAAAAATGGTGTAAAAAAACACTTTTTGCGTATGGGAAAAAAATCACTGATGATTCGTTCGTTTTTATCACAGATCATGGAGGATTCCCTATTTCCAGTATTGTACGTTCAATAAATAGAATTCTACTAAGGACATCACTCCCTAAAATAACGTTGCACGGTTTACGTCACACACACTGTACCATATTATTAAATCGTGGACGCAATGTGAAAGTTATCGCCGAACGACTAGGGAATACTCCAGCGATGGTTTATGATGTATATGGACATGTTCTAAAAGAATCAGAACAGGAGTCTGTTACCTTGTTTAGTCAGAGTCTAGAAACAAGTGGGGCTAATTATGGGGCTAATTAGTAAATTGACTACTTAGAAACCGCTAACTCAAAGGCTTTCTTGCATCTAGGTTTTATTATGTGCTATAATAGGAGCATTGTGAATTTAGGAGGATTTTGAATGATAGCAGTTAGTAATGTAAGTCTTCAATTCGGCGACCGTAAGCTATTTGAAGATGTGAATATACAGTTTAACCCGGGCCATTGTTATGGTCTAATTGGTGCAAACGGTGCGGGAAAATCGACATTCCTTAAAATTTTGTCAGGTGAACTTGAGCCCCAATCAGGAAATGTCATCATGAATAAAGACGAACGTCTTGCTATTTTGAAACAGAATCACTTCGAATATGAAGAAAGTGTCGTTCTAGACACGGTTATAATGGGCCACAAACGCCTGTATGACATCATGATGGAAAAAAATGCTATCTATGCAAAAGAGAATTTTTCAGATGAAGACGGCATGCGAGCTGCTGAACTTGAAGGTGAATTCGGCGACTTGAACGGTTGGGAAGCTGAATCTGAAGTAGCAATCCTTTTACAAGGACTTGGACTTGCAGATGAATATCACCAATTGAAGATGTCTGAACTGAATGGTTCCGATAAAGTGAAAGTTCTTCTTGCACAGGCATTATTCGGAAAACCTGACGTTCTTCTTCTAGATGAGCCTACAAACTCACTTGATTTGAAAGCAATCCAATGGCTTGAAGAATTCCTTATGAACTTTGAGAATACGCTCATCGTTGTATCCCATGACCGTCACTTCTTAAACAAAGTTTGTACGCAAATTGCGGATGTAGACTTTTCGAAAATTCAGATTTACCCTGGTAACTATGATTTCTGGTACGAGTCAAGCCAACTTGCACTAAGAATGTCACAAGATCAAAACAAGAAAAAAGAAGAAAAAATTAAAGAACTACAAGCATTCGTTGCCCGCTTTAGCGCTAATGCATCGAAATCTAAGCAAGCTACTTCACGTAAGAAAACGCTAGAAAAAATCGAATTGGATGATATTAAACCTTCTTCTAGGCGTTATCCGTTCGTTAATTTCCAAATGGGTCGTGAAATTGGAAATGACGTTTTGAGTATCCAAGATGTTAACAAAACACAAGATGGCAGAGTTATGCTTAAAGATGCTTCATTTACAATTGATAAAGAAGATAAAGTCATTCTTCTTGGAGATCCACTTGCAAAAACAGCACTTCTTCAACTGCTTGCTGGAGAGTCCGAGCCTGATACTGGGGTTATCAAATGGGGAGTCACGACAACACATGCGTACCTGCCTATCGATAACAGCAACTACTTCAAAGGTTCAGAACAAACACTTGTGGAATGGTTACGTCAATATTCACCAGATGATCAAACTGAGACATTCCTACGTGGCTTCCTTGGACGTATGCTGTTTTCTGGTGAAGAAGTGAACAAGAAACCTTCTGTTTTATCTGGTGGAGAAAAAGTTCGCTGCATGTTATCTAAAATGATGCTTACAAGTTCAAACGTTCTTCTTCTGGATGAACCGATGAATCACTTGGACCTTGAATCGATTCAAGCGCTCAACAACGGGCTGATTGCATTCAAAGGCGCAATGATCTTCACATCACATGACCAACAATTCATCCAGACAGTTGCTAACCGAATCATTGAAATCCATGATGATGGTACAATCTTCGATAAATTGATGAACTATGATGAGTACCTAGTATGGAAAGAACAACAAGAAAAACAAAATAAAAAGAAATAATAATATGCCGTTTCCCATTAAAGGGAGGCGGCTATTTTTTTCGTTATACGATGCTTGATTTCCAATTGGAATTCACAACACTTTCGTATGATATCTGTCTAAATGGGTATAACCAATAGAAAGGAGTGTTTATAATGAGGAAAATAAATCTCTTTATCTTATTGCTAATAGCGGTTCTTGTTTTTTCAGGTTGTTCGAATAAACAACCTACTACCCTTGATAATTCAGGGTCAACCAATGGCACGATTGGTGAAGGAGATGTTAAAGAAAGTGAAAGTGAGAGGGATGGAGAAATTCCTTTGACCGACCTATTCCTACCCGATGGCTCAAAAGCACATTATCAAGGCGAAGGAAATGAATTTGCGGAACTTGATATTGAAGTGACACGGCCATTTGAAAACTATGTTGTCATTCATGAGAATAATGGCGGTTCCCTGGTTCGTCATATTTATAAAATTGAACCTGACAAAATAAGTATTTTAGACGAAAAGACTGTCGATTTAGTGAAAGACTTCCCCTCTAAGGCGGAGCTGGATGCAATGAAGCCGACTGGCGTTTATCTTAAAAAACCCCTTAAAAAAGGGACAACATTCGATACGTGGACGATTGTTGAAACGGATACAACCGTCGATACTCCGTACAAGAAATTTGAGCATGCTTTTGTCATTGAAATGAAGACTGATGACTTCGTCAACCGAAAGTATTTCGTTGAAGGTTTTGGTGAAGTCAAACGAGAATCCATTATGCAATCGGATGACGGTGAATTCATAGTCACCTCTACTTTGAAGACAGTCGACAAATAGCATTAAGAGAAGCGAAAGGAGCCGTCCAACCCCCGACAGGCATAAGACGAAAAAGGAAAGCAACCTACGTTCACCGTGTCTTACGGCAGTAAGCGGGATGCAGTTCAATCCTTCCCCGTTGCGTTCCGCCCGGCTAGAATTTCCTAGCCGGGCTAACTTATGACCCGAGTTCCTAAGTACTAGAGCTAGACACTATTCCAGGTTTAAAAAACTTTACGTTATTAATCTTTCAAAAAAATCCCCATCTTCCAAAAGGCACCGACAAAGACGATTACCTTTTGGAGGATGGGAATGCATTTATATTTCCAAAAATTATCTTAGCAGAAAGCATTGGGCTCTCCATCCTTCATTAAGATAACTCCGTGATATAGTTGAAGATCTTCATCACAACCTTCACAGAAGTTTATTTCGCCTTCAGACCAAAATGCAAAAAAACAATCTTTTTTCACTGCTTCATGATTATATTTTATCCGCAATTCACTAGTCAATTTTTTAAAGTGAGCTTCAGCAAGTGCTATATCATCAAATGAATGACGTGAACGGATTGTTTCTTCCCACTCCTCAAACATCCACCATGGCTCATAATCTGCTTTCATATATATTACTTCAAACATTTGCTTACCCTCCTTACATAACTCGTTGGTGAATGTCTTTCATTTTAGCAAACTCCCTCCTGATGTCCAATTAATTGCTTTCCTTTTAAATTCAAATTGTAGGTGTAGATTGCATTTATCGGGTATAATTGAACTACTGACATGAAACTTTATTCGTTTTGAAACGTATAAAAGTATAAGGTCAAAGGAGGTATGAATATAACATGAAGGAAGTTAAACAATTTTTAACAAGACATTTTATCACAGCGCCTATTAGTTTTGGTTCCTGGTTCTTCTTCGTACTGGGTACGGGTATGAATATTTTTGCAGCTACGGGCCTTTTGGTAGCAATCTATTTCGGAGGAACATTTACCCTTAAGCAGATTCAACTTTCATCCAACTTAAAAAAACTCGGGATGTCCCGTTCTGAATACAGTCATATAAAAGGTCAAATTACTAGTGCAAAAATGAAAATCAAACAACTGAATGGCCTTTATGGACAAGTTAGGTCAATCCAAGCATTTAGACAACTTCATGAGATGAATAGCCTATCTAGAAGAATTCTTGGCCTCGTTCGATCGAATCCGAAAAAGTTTTACGATGTAGAGAATTTTTTCTATGCCCATCTTGATTCTGCAGTCGAACTGACTTCTAAATATGCGTTGCTTATCAATCAGCCATTGAAAGATAAAGAACTTCGCATCGCATTACAAAATACGCGCGAAACGCTTGGTGATGTAAACAAGCAATTAGAGCAAGACTTGCGAAGTGTTTTATCATCTGATATTAACCAACTCAAAATGGAAATTGACTTTGTCGATATTTCAATGAATAACAAAAAACCACTTCTTGAAATGAAAGGAGAAACACATAATGACCGAAAATAACCCAGTTAAAACAATTGATGATTTACTTGATAGTCCTTTCGATTTTCAAGAACCCCTTCTTCCTAAAGAAATGCAAACAGAACAGAAAGAGGCTGCAACAAGTCTCAAACTGATTGATCGTCTATCGCCTGAGGAAAGAGAAAAGGCCAAAGTACTTGCACAACAGATTCCTGTCGGCAACTATGAAGCAATCATTACTTATGGAGCAAATGCTCAAAGTGAACTTTCAAGGTTCTCCACACAGATGCTCGATCATGTTCAAGGCAAAGATATTGGACCTGTTGGAGATGTATTGAAAGATCTGATGGGTAAACTATCTGAAATTGATCCTGAGGATTTATCCGCTAAGAAAAAATCGGGTCTAAGCAGGCTATTTAATAAAGCAACACGATCTGTCCAAGAAATGATGACGAAATATCAGAAACTAAGTACTCAAATTGACCGGATTGGCGTTCAACTTGAACATTCAAAACGCGGCCTCTTAGAGGATGTCCGAATGCTTGATAATTTGTATGATCAAAATAAAACCTATTTTCAAGCGTTGAATATCTACATAGCTGCGGCCGAATTGAAGCAGGATGAACTCGCCAATGAAATCATCCCTGAAATGCGTAGAAAAGCTGAGTTATCGAATGATCAAATGGCATTCCAGGAAGTGAATGATATGGCACAGTTCCTTGACAGGCTGGAAAAGCGGTTGTACGATTTGCAATTATCGCGTCAAATTACCATACAAAGCGCACCACAAATTCGGATGATACAACAGACAAACCAGACACTTGCTGAAAAAATCCAGTCATCCATTATGACATCCATTCCACTATGGAAGAATCAGATAGCGATTGCCTTGACGTTAAACCGTCAAATGAAAGCTGTTGAGTCTCAGAAACTCGTTACGAAAACGACAAATGACTTGCTTTTGAAAAACTCGGAAATGCTGAAAGTCAATTCAATTGAAACAGCAAAAGAGAATGAACGCGGTATCATCGAAATTGATACGTTGAAAAAGACGCAAGAAAACTTGATACAGACTATTGAAGAGACACTAATCATCCAAGCAGACGGTCGTGCAAAACGGAAAGCTGCAGAAATAGAAATTGGTCGAATGGAAGATGAATTGAAACAGCGCCTTCTTGCAGTCCATGAAAAAACACAAAACCGCCCCATCTAAGGGCGGTTTTGTGTTTTTATTCCGTAATTTTACGGGTTTACATACGGATTCATGGATTTACCCGCGTTTTCATGAACTTCCCAGCGGAACTACGGATTTACCCGCGGTTTCATGAGTTTACCCGCGATTGTCGGTATTCACGTTGTTCTTATTACAATAGCGAGTAATTTCCTCAGTATCCGCAATGTTTGATCCGTGAAACTATCCACTGAATTTGATGAAGCAGTTTTATTGCCAAAAATCATTGAGAAAAGGGCTTTTTGATCAACAGTCGGTTCTTCCGTCGAAAGAAATAAATGAATGATGGAAATACCTTTCTTTTCGGTTTCCATTACCGCTTCTGCTGTATCGAGGATACCGTTCCGATCATAGCCGAACGCCGACGGTTCCCCATCTGAGAAGACTAGCAGAAACTTGTGCTTTTCCCGTCTCACTGCAAGTTGATCAGCCATCCATCTAATCGCGAATCCGTCGCGATTGTCTTCATTTGCATCAAACGACAAAATTGATAAACCATTATCCTTATTGCGGTCAGCAAACGTATGCATCAGGCCAAATACGTTTGGTTGAACTTCTTTTGTAGCGTGATTTGCATCCTCATAATAGGACGATATTTCATGGCTGACCTCCAGTTGACGGAGCACATCATGAAACAATAGAACAGCCTGTTTTGTTTCATCTAATTTGTCAAGCATCGAAGCAGATCCATCAACGAGTAGGCCGAATACTGCATCAAGTTTAACAGAGGGCGCATTCTTCCTGTAAAACGGTTTCGGTCGTTCATCTACAACCATCGTCGTTAATTTCGTCGACAGTCGCCCTTTCATAAGGCGTTCACGTTTCGAATCCTGTTTCAAATCGATTCTTTTCTTCATCTCCTCGACGAAGGAACGGACATACGGCATTTGCTCTTCTCGCCAAATGGTCAATTGTTGACGGTTTTCAAGCTCATCGACTACTTTTATCCGTTGTTCCTCGTAGACGACGTTTACATGCTCTTTTCCATACATCTTGCCCGCCTTCATCTTTTGATCGCGCTTGTCCGTTTTATCACTGGTGTCATCCGTCCAACGGTCGCTGTCATTCCCCTCTGAATCACCTGAGCCCGTCTCTTCGACCTGAGCCTCTTCGCTACCGGGAGTTCCATCGCTAGCGTCACTCTTACCAGAGCGACCGTGTTCAAGTTCAAATTCTAGATGGACGCCTGACTCACTTTCGCTTTCACGATGCCAGGACCGAAACACTTCTTCGATTGTCTCTTTAGGAACTATCTCGCCTTCTTCAGCGTCAGACATCCCTTTATGATAATGAAAAACCGTATTTTCTTCAGTAATGGAATCCCCCGCTGAATAATACTGGTGGACAAGATCCTTGTCAATTGAGCCTTCTACAATCCCGCTAATTCTATCTGCGATAACTGTATTGTCATTTGTACTTTTTGAGTCATATGCGTGTTGCAGAACGGATTGAATGAGCCCATAGTCGATAGAGTGGCCCCCCCAATCAATGGACGTTTCTGCAAACAGTCCTTCATGGAGTGAGATGAATAACTGATTTATCATTGCATCAGCAAGAAAATTTTTCTGTATATTCGAAGTATGCGCATTGCGATGGAAGTTGACGTAGGCTTCCCTTCTAACTCCAAATGCACTTGCTGTTCCTGGTCTTTCCTTTGTAATTGCATCAATCAAACGAAACTCTTCAAGCATCAACATTAATTCAGATGTGAATTTCCGGAGTGAATACAAGCTAATTGAACGGGTAAAATTAATCCATGTATTTACACTGAAAAGCTTCCAATAACCCGCAGTTAATAAATAGATATCAGACAGACGGCCTGCATGAATCACCTCGTCCGTTCGGTGACGCCAAAACACACTCATTGAGATAACTCCTTCTTGAGGACGGAATTCAAGAAGCTTTCGTTCTGTTAATTCAATGAAAGGAGCGTCAGCTAATGCTCTCCCTAACCTTTCATACAATAAAAGCGTCTTGGCATCGACCGTTTCGTCATTGAATTGAATAAATCGATTCATCTTCACCATAGTAACTGCCTCATTTCACCCAAGTATCAACTAATTCCATGACGAGTCTGCGTTCAATGGTATCATCCAGCTTCTCAGCGATGGCATACTGGACTGCACGCTTCACGGGTATATGTTCAGCTAGCCCCATTGCGTCGAGCAGGCTTCTAACAGATGCTGCCTCATCAGATAATAAACCGTTCATCACCTGTTTTTTCAAATCATTGCTGATTTTAAGGAATGTCTCGGTAAGCTGTTTCGATGCAAACGGGAATGTATCCTTCATGACTAATTCCAATTGTTCTCCAGTCAAGTATGGTACTGTGAACGATACAAAACGGTTTTTTAACGCTTCATTCATCGGGGATGTTCCAACATAACCTTCGTTTATAGCTGAAATTACAGTAAAATCCTCATGCGCATAAATCACTTCACCTGTAAATGGATTTGTTAGCATACGACGATGATCCAAAACACTATGAAGAATGGGCAACGTTTCAGGTCTCGCCATATTAATTTCGTCGATATATAAAATATGCCCTTTTTTCATGGCTTGGACTACAGGACCTTCGACAAATTCAATAATAGTCTCCCCATTTTTACTAATTATCGTTTTAAAACCAAGCAGTGCTTCAGCATCCAAATCGACTGAACAATTTATGCTTCGCATCGGCTGATTGAAGTAATGTGAAATCGTTTGGGCTAATTTCGTTTTTCCTGATCCAGAAGGCCCTTTCAATAATACTGGTTTTTTCAATACAATACTGATGAGCACGTCATCCCATAAATGGGGACTCGGAGATACATAACCGCCTTCTTGGATCAATCTCACTGCTGCGGTATCATGTGTTTTCGTTGACCTAAGTTGCAGTTCTTTTTCTACTAGCGAATTCATATACTAATCTCCTTATAAAAAAGCCCGCACACCAATTAGCGGGTAGCGGGCTTTTCGTTTTTGTCCTAATAAATATAAAATCTCGTATTGTGGAAAATTTTCAACCTTGTAATTTCACATCTAGACTTTCAACGCTTTTCGGTGCTGAACAGGCGCTTCCGCTTTTGATTATTCAAAATACGTTTTATAATAGCCTCCGACTTTCCCGGAATTATCGAGGATGAAAATAAACTCTTCTGTTTCGTTTTTCACTTCATATTCTTTACCTGGTGTCAGAACATTGTTCACTACATACTTTTCAGCGTCTGAATGTTTACAGACGACGGTTCGGATTGCAGGTGCAGTCATCCAATCTTTGAATGTCATTGTTAATCACGCCTTTTCTGTGGAGTGGATAAGGAAAAATCGACCCGCTATCAATAACGGGCCGATCACCTAACTAGTTTTGTCTAGACTTCGGGGGCACAATGCCTCGAGTCACTTCAATCTTGTTGCTAGAGGCAAAGAGCGCTTTTTGGAGCCCTACGCTTTTATTTTAAGATCCTAGAAGAAGATCTTCCGGATTTTCAATCAATTCTTTAACCATTTTCAAGAAGCCAACTGAATCTTTACCATCGATAACACGGTGGTCATAAGAAAGAGCAACATACATCATTGGACGAATTTCAACATTGTTACCAATAGCTACTGGACGCTTTTGGATCGTGTGCATGCCAAGAATTCCGACTTGCGTACCATTCATAATAGGTGTTGACATTAATGAACCGAAAACGCCACCGTTTGTAATTGTGAATGAACCGCCTGTCATATCTGCGATTGTCAATTTGTTGTCTCGTGCTTTTTTCGCAAGTTCTACGATCGTTCCTTCGATTTCTGCGAAGTTTTTACGATCAGCGTCAACTACGTTTGGTACAACTAGTCCGCCATCTGTTGATATAGCTACACCAATATCGTAGAAGTTTTTAAGAATGATTTCATCGCCATCGATTTCTGCGTTAACATAAGGGTATTTCTTAAGTGCAGCAACAACTGCTTTCGTGAAGAATGACATAAATCCAAGACGAACGTCGTTTTGCTCGAAGAATTGGTCTTTCTTACGTGAACGTAGTGCCATAACGTTTGTCATATCGATTTCATTGAATGTTGTAAGCATTGCAGTAGACTGTTTTACTTCAAGCAGACGTTTAGCGATTGTTTGGCGACGACGTGTCATCTTCTCGCGAGTAACACGTCCATCTTCTACTACTGCAGCTGCTTTTGGTGCAGTAGCTGCTGGTTGTGCTTTAGGAGCTGTACCGTGTGCTTCAACGTCTTGGACACGAACGCGTCCCATTGGATCAACCGGTGATACTGCCGCAAGATCAATACCTTTTTCACGAGCAAGTTTACGTGCTGCTGGACTTGCAATTGTACGGTCTGATCCGTTTGCCTCTTCAGTAGCTACTGTTGCAACTGGTGCTGCTTCCACTTTTTGAACAGTTTCTGCTACTGGTGCAGGTGCAGATGGAGCTGCAGCTGGTGCGCCTGAACCTGAACCAACGATTGCAATGACTTGACCAACTTGGACTGTATCGCCTTCCGCTGCAAGGTGCTCTTGAACAATCCCCGCTTCTTCTGAAATGATTTCAACGTTTACTTTGTCTGTTTCAAGTTCAACGATGAATTCACCTTTCTCAACGCTTTCACCAGGTTGTTTCAACCATTGTGCAACTGTTCCTTCTGTAATCGATTCTGCAAGTTCTGGTACTATGATCTCTGCCACAATAAATTCCTCCTCAAGTCTACCGTTATTACGGTCTAAACAATCAAATAATATATTATTATAACTTCACGTAACCTTACTTCTTCAATGCTTCATCGAGAATGCGATTCTGTTCAATCTTATGTGATTCTCCGTCCCCTTCAGATGGGCTTGCACGGTGAATTCGTCCAACATAGGATACTTTCTTACCATTCGAAACCTCACGGATATAAGAATTTGCAAAATGCCATGATCCCATGTTTTTCGGTTCTTCTTGTACCCAAACAAGTTCTTTGGCATTCGGATAGCGTAAAATGATATCACTCACTTTGTCAGCTGGGAACGGATAGAGCTGTTCCACACGGACTATATGCAAATGATCAAAGCCTTTACCATCTTTCACACGTTCAGCAAGGTCAATCGCCATTTTTCCGCTTGCGAATAAGATTTTTTCAACTTTATCTGTGTTCTTTCCTGTTCCTGGTTGTTCAAGCACGGTTTGGAAATGGCCTTCTGTCAAATCGTTGACATCAGCACCGACGAGCGGGTGACGAAGCAGCGATTTTGGCGAAACAATAACAAGCGGACGCATCGATTTATCACCGAGCATTTTTGCTTGTCTGCGAAGAATATGGAAATAGTTCGCCGCGCTAGAAAGGTTTGCAACCGTCCAGTTATTTTCCGCACAAAGTTGCAGATAACGTTCAAGTCTTGCGCTTGAGTGTTCAGGTCCTTGCCCTTCATACGCATGCGGCAATAGCAATACGAGTCCAGACTGCTGACCCCACTTGGCGTAGCTTGAAGAAACGAACTGATCGAACATTACTTGTGCCATATTCGAAAAGTCTCCATACTGCGCTTCCCAAATCGACAATACTTTATGGTCTTCTAAGTTATAGCCGAACTCATATCCGACAATTCCAGCTTCCGACAAAGGACTGTTATAAGCGACGAATGATGCTTTTGAACCACTAATGTGGTGAAGCGGAACAAGTTCGTCCCCAGTTTTTTCATCGTGAAGGACTACATGACGGTGTGCAAATGTTCCACGTTGGACGTCCTGACCAGTCATCCGGATTGGATTACCGTCTTGAAGGATTGCACCGAACGCTAGCGTTTCAGCATGTGCCCAATCGATTTTCCCTTTTCCGTTGAACGGTTCTTCACGACGTTTCAGGATTTTCCCAAGCTTCCCAAATACATTGAAGTTTTCAGGATACGTAAGTAACTCTTCATTGATACGGCGAAGGTTTGCTTCATCCGTGCCAGTTTCAAGATCTCTTGGATACCCTGCAAGTACTTCTTCCGGCGTAGCGTTTGAAATCACTGCTTTTGCTGAAGTATGTTCTTTTACTTTGTCATATGCTGCCTGCATCGTTGCAAAAACAGCCGAGTCCAGTTTCATTACATCTTCTTCAGTCAAAATGTTAGCAGACGAAAGTTCAGAACCGTATAGTTCACGAACTGTTGGATGCTCATGGATTGAATGGTACATAACTGGATTCGTCACAAGTGGTTCATCCATTTCATTATGTCCATAACGTCGGTAGCCAAGAAGATCAATCAGAATATCTTTACTGAACTTTTGGCGGTATTCGAATGCGAATGATGCAGCTGCGATAACTGATTCAGGGCTATCCGCATTAACGTGCAATACTGGAACTTCATATCCTTTTGCAGGATCGGAAGAATAATGTGTTGATCTAGAATCGTAATATTCAGTAGTGAATCCAATCATGTTATTCGCAATGACATGAATAGAACCGCCTGTTTTGAATCCACGAACACGGCTATAGTTAAATGATTCTGGCACAATTCCTTGTCCAGGGAATGCAGCATCTCCATGGATAAGCACTGCGTAAGCAGCATCTGTTTCTAGTACAGGAATTCCCGGGTTATCCGTGTTCTCCTGTGCAGCCCTTGTTTGTCCTGTAACAACAGGATTGACGACTTCCAAATGGGATGGGTTATAAGCAAGGAAACGCTGCATGCCCGATTTGCCTTTATATAAGGCACCCATATGGTATTTCACATCGCCGAACCAACCGCGTGTTGTTTCAAGTGAACCGTCTGTTGGAAGGAAGGGTCCTTCAGGAACGCCTGCAAATTGTGCAAACATTGTTTCATAAGGTTTATTCAAAATATGTGTAAGTACATTTAAGCGACCCCGGTGAGCCATCCCAATCAGTACTTTTTTCGTTTTTTGTTCTTCTGAAAGACGAACGAGTTCATCTAGGAAGACAACTAGTGTATCAAGACCTTCAATAGAGAATCGTTTAGCTCCGACGAAAGTCCGGTGGATGAATTTCTCAAAACCTTCAATTTTCGTCAATCGTTCGAGAAGTGCTTTTTTCTCATCTACAGATAATGTAGCGGAAACATTGCCATTTTCAATTTTGGATTGAATCCAATTTCTTTCATCTTCGTCAATGACATGATCGAACTCATAGGCGATTTTACCTGTATACAATGACTTCAAATAATTCACTGCTTCAAGCCCATTTTCTACACTTGCAGGAACATTTTTAAAGAAAAGAGATGCTGGCATTGCTTGTAAATCACTTTCTGTAAGTCCATAAGTGGAAAGTTCGAGACGTGTTGAGTCTTTTGGACGATCGCTAAGCGGATAGATATCTGCTGCAAGATGTCCGTATGTACGGATTGCTGTTTGCAACTGATAGGCGGACAATACTTTACCGAAATCGCCAGGAGCAACTGCCCCAACCGCTTTATCCTGTTCTGTGTTACTCATTGTAGGCGCACCAAAACTGCTGAACATCTCGGCAAGTTCAGCATCTATAGAATCAGGTGACGTTTTGAACAGTTCGTACATTTCCATTATATACCCAAGGTTCGGACCCGAAAAAGCAGCATAAGGGGAACGATGAGCGTCAGCATTGTTCGACATGATAAATGACCTCCACATTTGCCAAAAGGCATATTGTGATTATATTTTTTATCCTCGTTAATTTTACCACGCAAACACTTTAACTGAAAGGGTTTAACGTTAACTCTTTAACTTTATTACCGTCAACTAGAATACACTCTTTTCTAATTACTTGCAACCATTCGTTAATCTGCCGAAAAATTATAATTCGGCTATTCCAGCTATTTTCGGTGTGACAGAATCATTTCAACCATTTCTTCAGGTATTTTGGGTGTGGCTACTTTTTTCATATTACTAATTAAACCCTCTTTCTCAGATGCAAAAGAAGCGAATTCTTCGGATAATGAACGTAACTCTACATCTTCCTCTTTCAACACGTGTGCAAGGCCAAGCGATTTAAAATGTGATGCATTTAAAATCTGATCCCCTCTGCTCTTTGCTGCAGAAAGTGGAATAAGTAGCATTGGTTTACGTAATGCCAGTAATTCAAAAATCGCATTTGACCCAGCTCTTGAAACCGCAAAGTCAGATGCTGCGAGTAAATGTGGCAGGCCTTCCGTTACGTATTCAAATTGTGCATAGCCGTGAGTACCTTCTAGCTTGTCATCAAGATTTCCCTTCCCACAAAGATGGATAATATCGAAGGTACGCAAAATTGCAGGTAAATCTTTTCGTACAGCATCGTTGAGGACGGATGAACCCTGACTTCCGCCCATGATGATTTGAACGGGTTTCTCACCTGATAAGCCTGCAATACGCAACCCCTCTTTCCGTATGCCATTGAACAACTCTGGCCTGATGATTGCACCAGAACAGGTTGCTTTTCCAGCGGGCACATATTTTAGTGTCTGCTCGAACACAGTAAAAATGTGATTGGAAAATGGTAACGCCATTTTATTTGCAAGGCCAGGTGTCACGTCAGATTCATGTATGACGACAGGTATCTTCGCCATTTTCGCTGCCAGAACTACCGGTACTGAAACAAAACCGCCTTTAGAGAAAATTATTTCTGGTTTGACTTTTCTGATGACCGCTAACGCTTGTAGTACACCCGCACCAACACGGAATGGATCTGTAAAATTTTTCATAGAGAAATAGCGTCTTAATTTACCGCTTTGAATAGCATGGTAAATAACTTCAGGGTGACCATCACGGATTAATTCATTTTCGATTCCAGTATGTGATCCAATATAATGAATTTCATATCCTTTTTCGCTAAACACAGGGATAAGTGCTTCATTCACGGACACATGACCTGCCGTGCCGCCCCCTGTCAATAATATAACGGGCCGTTTCATTGGCATTCACCTCTTCTACATTAAGAAATATTTTATAACTTTACTTTACATCATAGCCATTATAGCAAACGAAGCGTGGTACAATGGTGTTTAATTGTAGAATAAAGGGTGATTTTTTTGCAAACTGCAGTTCCACTGAAGAAAAAGTCGTTCAGATTGGCAAAAATCGTCTTGCCAATCCTTGTTACACAAGTCGCTCTGTATATGATGACGTTCTTCGATATTCTTATGACAGGGCGATATGATACATACCATCTCGCCGGCGTTACAATCGGATCTTCTTTCTGGGTACCGGTCTATACAGGGCTTGCTGGTATATTGATGGGACTGACACCAATCATCGCTCAGTACGTAGGAGCACGCTTACATGAAGAAGTAAGACCTTCGGTGCAACAAGGCCTTTACGTATCAGTTGCATTGGCTGGAATTGTCTTTGCCATTATTCTATTCGCAGTTACACCTATACTAGAAGCAATGCCACTTGAGGATGAAGTACGCATTGTCGCAGCGGACTATTTGACAGGAATGAGCTTCGGCCTATTCCCCCTCTTTGCTTATACAGTGCTGCGTTCGTTTTTCGATGCGCTTGGAGCGACACGCGTTTCGATGTTCATCATTTTATTATCCGCCCCTATTAACATCTTCATAAACTACTTGCTCATTTACGGGAATTGGGGCTTTCCTGAACTTGGCGGTGCTGGAGCCGGATACGCATCCGGTATAACGTATTGGCTCGTGTTCTTCATTGCTTGTGCTGTCGCTTGGGCGGGTAAGCCGTTTAACAAATTCGCGCTCTTCCAAGGATGGGAAAAAGTTTCATTTAGTAGATGGAAAGCAATTTTATTCATCGGTGTGCCAATTGGGATTTCAATATTTGTAGAAACAAGTATCTTTTCCGCCGTGACACTGATGATGAGCAATTATTCTACCGCAGTTATTTCTGCACACCAAATTGCTCTCAATTTCACATCGCTATTGTACATGCTACCACTCAGCATTTCGATGGGTGCAACAATACTCGTTGGTCAGGCTGTTGGTGCTGGACAGATGCGAGACGCCAAACAGTATAGTTTTCTAAGTGTCGGGCTGGCCATCGCGTTCAGTTTTGTGTCTATTGTAATTCTGCTCGTGTACAGGGCCCCCATCGCTTCCCTCTATACGACAGATGGACAGATTATCGGATTGGCAACACAGTTCTTCATCTATGCTGCGCTATTCCAGTTGTCTGACGCAATTCAGGCTCCTGTTCAAGGTGCATTACGAGGCTATAAGGACGTAAATATGACATTCGTCATGGCGATTGTCTCTTATTGGGTGCTTGGTTTGCCGATTGGGTATATAATGGCGACGTTCACTGAGCTTGGTCCATACGGGTACTGGATTGGTCTCATCGCGGGCTTGACAGTAGGGGCGATCACATTGACAGTTCGACTCCTTTATATCCAAAAAAAGAAGTTTATATAGAGTCTAAAACCCGTGATGCTGTCATGCATTGCGGGTTTTTATGCTTTTCAGATTAATATACCAGTCCTAATAATCTCCGCTTTAACTTTGACGTTAATATCCAACCCGGAAAATGTGCTAGCCCTCCCTATACATCAAGACTTCTCGGTAATGGTATAGAAGTTGCTCAGTCCAAAGCAACCCTATGGCAACTGTACAAGGGGCCCTAATGTTTGATCAAGTTGTTTACTAGTGAATTTCGGATTATAGAAACATGGTCTTTTAAACATAAGAATCGCGGTATTAGGACAAGCGCGATATGAAAAACAAATCAAGTCGTTCCACTAACGAAATCGCCTACGTCTTCGAGATATACACAATAGGCTATTTATAACCAAAAGATATCCTCCAAACCGATATTAGTATCGGTCTGGAGGATATCCTTTTATCTGCTATTATTTTTGAATGAACTGTTGAGTCCAGTAGTTACCGTTTTTATCATAACCAATGCCGATGTGTGTGAATCCAGGTGTTAAGATATTTTGTTTATGCCCTGGCGATTCCATCCAACCTTTTACAACTTCTGCAGCCGTGCGTTGCCCCATAGCAATATTTTCCGCTGCCGATTTATACGTTATACCATTTGATTTCATTTGATCAAACGGTGAACCGTATGTCGGGCTTGTATGCGAAAAGTATCCTTTTGAAGCCATATCTGTTGATTTTTGACGTGCCGAGTTCATCAACTTAGCATCTGATTGTAATGGTTGAAGACCTGCTTTTTGTCTTTCTGCATTTGTAAGGTCAAGTACCGCTTTTTCAATCGCTGAAACTGATGTATCTGGTGTTGTTTCAGACGGTGTTTCCGGAACTACTTCAGACGGCTTTTCCGGTGTTGGCTTAACCGGTGTAGTTGCTTCCGGTTTCGGTGTTGGTGCCGGCTTAGTCGGAGCTGGTTTTTCAACCGGCTTAACTGTAACTGGTTTATTCACCGGTTTAGTGATTGGCTTGACTACAACTGGCTTAATTACCTGATTGTCAACAATCACAGTGTTTTTTGCATAAGACAATGCTAAACTGTAAAGTTGCTCAAAATTACTATTCTTTTCAAGCAAAACCTTGTACATATCGGGTTGTTTGTCCCCCCCAATATAGCTTTGAATGTACTTTTTCACCTGTACATTATTGTCCAAATTTGAAGCTTCTACATTGTTGTTGTTCGGCAGTAAGAGCGCCGAACCGAGCATGAGTACTGCAATCGATTTTTTCATCTCATTACTCCTCCCTTCGCAATCTATCATAACGCGAGGGAGATTCAGAATATCGGTCATTTCTTCCAGTCTATCCAATAACTAATCAAATACTTGTATAAAAGACCTCATTCGTAATAGGATTGGATACATTTGGTCAATTATCTTTATATTTCATCTGAAAAGGGGTTGACGCCCTCGTAATTTATCGATTCGATGCCTTCTCCTATAATAACAAGACGGGGTTCCATCTTGACGTATTCTGGTAGCCAGTTCACCATTCCATAGGCATATTGAAATAAGAAAGGATTTTTACTGCCGCTTATTGGAACATAACCTTTCATTCTATAAACTGTATCTGGAAGAGATTTCACCCAGTCTTCAAACTCTTCTTTATTAACGCTTTTAGTGAATGTAAGAAGTTTTGAAGAAAGCGGTAATCCTTTTCCTGTTATGATTTGCTTATCCGCACTTTTTTCCGATGAACTAAGGACTTTCTCTATGAAGGTAAATCCCATTTTTGCTCCCGTCGTTTGTATGATTGGAGCAGATTCATTAAAGTTGGACAGTTCAAATGTCACTTTCGCTACTTCCTCTTCAGTTAGAAGATCTACTTTATTCGCAATAAGTAAATGAGCATGACGAATTTGTTCCATAAATAAAGCACGAATTTGCGGAGACAGCTTGTCACGTTCCAACCAACGTTTTGAGTCCGCAACCGTTACGATCCCTTTAATGTTGAGTCGGTCCGCGAATAAGGGTGAGTAGATAGCGTCGAGTGCTTCCACTGGGTGTGCTGCACCCGTCGTTTCAATTAAGATGACATCGATATCATCATTTTCTTCTAGCAGTCCTTGAAGCTGTGCTTCGGTCTTTTCAGAACCTGAACAACAGATACATCCGTCCAGAAGCTCTTTAAGCGGAACTTGCCCTACCCCTTCTACAGCATTTGAATCGATAGGCAATGCACCAAATTCATTCATCAATACAGCAGGCTTCTTTCCTTGTTCTTTTAATTGTGCAATTGTATGAAGTAACAGTGACGTTTTCCCACTTCCGAGAAAGCCGCTAAATAAGTATACATCTATCATATGTAGGCCTCGTTTCATTTTATTTAATTTAATTTAAAAAAGCGTCCGGCCGGTTTAGGACTGGACGCTTTTCAGTTATTTCCCTACTTTTTCAAGCAAAACTTCTTGTGCTTTCATCAGCTGAGGGTCCTCTTCTTGGATTTTGGTCCGAAGTTTTTCCATTAGACCGTATGTTGTATCCCCTAAGAGAATTCCATTCACGTCGAGCGCTAGATCCTTTTGAAGTTTTTTGACGGCTTGCGTTGTTTTCACATCAAACATGCCATCAATTTCACCTGGTTCATAGCCAACAGCTTTAAGCATTTCCTCTGCCGCTTTAATGGAAGGCGAAAGCATACCATCTTTCATTTCCATTTTAGAATCAAGGAACGGAAGCATTGCATAGGATGGATACGGTACTTTGACATCCGGTTCAATTCCTTTTTTATGAATCCAGTTGCCGTTAGGCGTGAGCCATTTTGCTGTAGTCAGTTTTAAATTCGAACCATCGGGAAGATTTTTTGGTGATTGAACGGTACCTTTACCGAATGTCTTTACACCGATAAGTGGCACATTAGCAGATTCTTTTAGTGCACCTGCTAGTATTTCTGAAGCTGAGGCACTACCGTCATCGATGACGAGTGCAACCGGTACTTTAACCTTTCTTTTTCCAGAGGCTGTGAATAATTCTGGCTCTAAGCCTTTTTCTTCATATTGGAATATGTTCTTTCCATTTTCCAAAAATAGATCGGAAATTTTGATGGCTATGTCAAGTCTACCGCCTGGATTTTGGCGTACATCGACAACTAAGCCTTTCATACCTTTAGCTTCCATCTCATCAAGGGCAACAAGTAGTTCATCGTATGTTCCTTCAGAGAAGCTTGTAAGATGAATATGCGCAATTCCATCGTCAAGCATTTCTGCGTAGACAGTTTCAATTGGTATAACATCACGTTCGATTTTCACATCAACCGGTTCAGCCGTTTCCCCACGTTTAATAGTTAAGGTAACAGTTGTCCCTTTTTCTCCACGGATAAGAAGGACCGCTTCTGAAGAAGACATTCCTTGGATACTTTCACCGTCGACTGCAATGATTGTATCGTTCGGTAATAGCCCAGCCCGTTCTGCAGGTGAATTTTTAATAGGGGAAACGACGTTGATATATCCATCAAGTTCTTGGATTTCGGCGCCAATCCCTTCGAAGCTTGATGAGATACTTTCATTTAACTGCCGGGTTTCCTTCTCATTCAAATAATCTGAATAAGGGTCACCAAGTGCTTCAATCATTCCATTGATAGCGCCGTCAATGACAGTTGTTTCGTCAATGTCTTCGTAGTAGTTCCCTTTCATTTCATCATATGCTTCATATAATTTCATGAATTCTTTCCGGTCATTTGCCGTTTGTTTTTGAGGGTTTACAACTTCGACGACTTTTTCATCACCTGTTGTTAACACAAAAAACGTAATGGCGGCAGTAGCTAGGACCAGTCCAAATACAAGCATAACAAAGGAGAACGGTTTTAGTTTAATGAATCGTTTTGCCGGCGGTTGAAAACTTGGTTCATTTTCTTGTCCTTGGCCATTGTTCTCTTCCATCCCATTCCCCACTCTCTACTATTAATACAAGATTCTATTCTGTCCGACAATAGCGGTAGACACTTGTGCATTGCTAAAAAAAAGGACCGCTGTATAGCAGGCGGTCCTACTTCTCGATTATTCTTGGATTGCAGCTTCGAGTGCCACTTCAATCATGTCATTGAATGTTGTTTGGCGCTCTTCTGATGATGTCGCTTCACCCGTTAGGAGGTGATCACTAACAGTAAGTATTGCTAGTGCTTGGCGACCAAACTTCGCAGCAAGCGTATACAGTGCCGCGGCTTCCATTTCAACAGCTAGGACGCCGTACTGAGCCCATTTCTCATGTTGAGCATATTCATTATAGAAAACATCTTCTGTAAATACATTTCCGACTTTCAAATCAAGCCCTTTTTTAAGTCCTGCATTATATGATTTCAAAAGAAGATCGAAATTAGCAGTCGGTGCATAGCTGACACCATTGAAAATAATATCGTTCATTTTAGAATCTGTCGAAGCACTTTGCGCAAGAATAACGTCACGTACATGAACGTCTTTCTGAATCGCACCACAAGTACCGACACGAATCAGTTTCTGAACATCATATTCTTGCATTAATTCTGTTACATAAATAGAAATTGATGGAACACCCATACCTGTCCCTTGAACTGAAATACGTTTACCTTTATATGTTCCCGTATAGCCGAACATATTCCGGACCTCGTTGTATTGTATTACATCTTCCAAAAATGTTTCAGCAATATATTTTGCACGAAGCGGATCTCCCGGAAGTAAAATCGTATCCGCGATATCGCCTTTTTTTGCATTGATATGTATACTCATATTGAATAGCCTCGCTTTCAAATTTTCTTTTTCAATCATACATTTATCTAATCCATTATGCAAAGAAGATGCAGGTGTTACTTACAAAACCCTCTCTTCATATAACTGGTACAACTCGTCAAAAATAACAGAAGGCATTTTTGCATCAGCCTTTTCTTCGATATAACGCGATAAAGGATCAAAAGCTTTTTCTTCTTTTGGAAAACTAGAATCTTTAAACATATATTCAGCAAAAGTTGATTTTAAATCATCTATCGTCCCACCTCGGAAGGATAGGACGAATCGATAAAAGGATCGATCCATCCGTTCATCTCCTTTCTCATGAATTGATTTTAAAGTGAGAAAGTACAAGTTTTCAACTTTAAATGGTGTCTAGCTCGCTTACGCATAGTTCAAATGCCATATTAAATAGTTCAACCTATATAAAAAGTTTCGAGTACTCTCCGAAACCTTCTTTTTCAAGTCGGTCTAAGGCTACAAAGCGGAGTGCAGCGGAATTGATACAATAACGCAGTCCGTCTTCTCCAGGTCCATCTGGAAATACATGACCAAGATGCGAATTTGCCGTCTTACTGCGCACTTCTACTCGTTTCATTCCGTGAGTTACATCTGTTTTCTCTACAACTTCCACTGATTCAATCGGTTTCGTAAAGCTTGGCCATCCGCAACCGGCATTATATTTATCTTTTGAACTGAACAGCGGTTTACCTGAAATAATATCGACATAAATCCCATCTTCATAATGGTTATCGAATTCATTTCTAAACGGTGGTTCCGTCCCATTTTCTTGTGTCACATGGTATTGCATTTCTGTTAATTTACTTTTTAATTCTTCTGTCATGATTCTTCACCCCAATTGTCTGATTTGAACCGTTCGCGGCCTGAGCCAGTTGCATATCTATTATAATGTGTTGGGTTTTTCATGTAATAATCTTGATGCCCTTCTTCAGCTGCGTAAAATGGCTTTGCAGGTAGAATATCTGTTGCAACAGGTTTAGCGAATTTCCTTGAAGCATCTAGTTCAGCCTTTGTTTGCTCAGCAAGTTGAAGTTGTTCAGGTGTATGATAAAAAATGGCTGTCTGATAGGATTCACCCCGGTCAAAAAACTGTCCACCGGAATCCGTTGGGTCAATTTGCCTCCAAAAGATGTCGATTAATTTACTATATGAAATAACTTCATCATCAAACGTAATTTGAATTGCTTCGCGGTGTCCCGTCGCATTCGTACAAACGAGTTCATACGATGGATTTTCGATATCGCCGCCTGTATAGCCCGAAATGACTGAAAGGACCCCGTCATATCGATCGAACGGTTTAACCATACACCAAAAACAGCCGCCCGCAAATGTTGCTAATGACTTCCCCATATTAACATCTCCTTATTATTTCGGTATGATGATTTCTAGCATAATTTCATCTTTCGCCAAATCGAATGTCTTCGCCCTTACTCGGAAATTACTTGATACATCAAATTTAGATAAGTCGATGAACAATTCTTCCTCCTTGGGACGCACAATCAGCCAAGGGGGAGGTTTCACTGAGTCTTTTAGTATGTTCAAGACGGTTGCAGGCTGAATGTTTAACACCCCAACCTCCATCGATGATTGCTTCAGTATCAAATTGCCATCTTCTCTTACGACCGGCTCAAAATGCATAATGACCGGGAACGTCAATGAGAACACTGTCATTTCCGAATATAACGCCACATCTTCACCAACTTCAATCGTTAATGGGAGTGGCCCGCCTTTCGTCGCTTTCCGAATATATGTATTGGCAATCGATTCGAAGTTTTCTTTTGTTGCACTCACTGTTAGGACATTATCCGATGCGTCCGCTACTTCCATTTTAGGAAGTGGAACCGATTCAGGGGTACTACTGATGAAAAAAATTACGGCCGCAAATGCTGCCGCGACAAGTCCTGCAAGTAAAAAAAATCCTATTTTCCATCGATTCATGCAATCAGCTCCTACATATCCAATTCCCCGTCCAATATTTTTTGCAAGCCACATTCTTCTAGCTTTTCAAGGTATCGATCCGCCATCACGTCATACCCCTTTGCATTCGGATGAAAGAAATCGGTGTGATACACCATGTTCGTATTGGAATCGAACAGGTCTGTAACAGGGACAAAGCATGACCTTCCGTCCATGACTGTACGTACTTCTATCGCTTCATTCCAGTCATCAATAATATCCTCAAATTCATTCGATTCATCCGTCATAATTGAAAGTGGATTATATAGACCTGCCACAACAATGATTGCATCCCCATTCAAATCGCGTATGATACTGAATAATTCATCGAGCCTATTTTCAAACTTACCGAGTTCAATGTAAAATGGTTCGATTTTCAAATTGAAAAGGTTGGACTTAACAACTTTCATAATATCGTTGCCACCGATTGTTAAAAAAATTAGATCCGCTGTTTTGACAGAAGATTGAACTTCAGGTTCTTCTAATTTTTCGATAAGCTGGTCACTTCTTCGACCACGCTTCGCCAAATTGGCCACATCGACGTCCTTTACCCCTTTCCACTCTATCATTCTGCTTGTGACTCGGCCCAAATATCCTTCTTTGTCAAGTTCATCTCCGACTCCTTGTGTCAGCGAATCCCCTAAACCAATCACATGGATATTTTTTGGAATGAAGTATCCTGGGATAGTCCACTCAGTAAATACGATTTCTGGTCGATCAGAAAACGCATTTGTCTTCTTGAGTTGCGTATCTTGGCAGCCGGACAAAAATAATGAGAAGGCGATAATAATCAGAAATACTCTTCTCATACGTAGAGTTCCCCTTTTCTTCAATAAAGAATCATTGTTTAATCCGCATAATACATGAAACCTATTGCACCTTCACCAGTATGTGTGCTGATAATTGGGGCAGTAAACGTAAGTTTCACATTCTTAATACCCAAGTCTTCAATCATTTTCTTCAATGGTTCTCCCATTTTCAACCCATTTGCATGTGAAATACCGACTCCTCGAATGATCTTTCCAGCAGTCTCTTCTTTGAAAACTTTGAATAGGTGTGCTACGACTTGTTTGTGACTGCGAGCTTTCGCAACGGGAGTGTATACGCCATTCTGCAAAGTCGCAATCGGTTTTATATTCAATAAGGAACCCATCATTGCTTTCCCTTTTCCAATACGGCCGCCTTTCACCAGATTATCAAGTGAATCGACGACAACGAATAACGTTGTATTTTTACGGATTTCGTTCAAACGTTCACCGATCTCAGTAACTGACTTTCCTTGCTCTGCCAATTTAGCAGCTTCTATTACTTGAAACATCAACGCTTGTGAGATGAACATCGAATCGATGACAGTCACTTTGGAATCCGTCATTTCGGAGGCTGCCTGGGCAGATTTCACTGTACCGCTCATGCCACCAGTCATATGTATGGAGATGATTTCACTACCATCCTCACCCAATTTGTCATATAACTCCTTGAAAACACCGGCCGCTGGTTGGGAGCTTTTCGGCAGTTTTGCAGAACTTCTCATCTTTGTTAGAAATTCTTCAGGCTGTATATCTACACCATCGATATACGTTTCGCCATCAATTTGGATGGTTAGTGGAACAACATGTAAGCCATATTTCAGAATATCCTCTTCTCTTAAATCAGCTGTTGAATCCGTAACTATATAGATTTTTTTCATTACTTGCACTCCCCTTATAGTAGCAGTTCTCAATATGATATTGCGGGAAATAAAGAGACAAAAAATGTTTTTGTGGATGGTCTTTATTTCTTTTCGTAAACAAGAAACGAATACGGAATTTCATCCTCTGTAAAATGATCTTCTGAAGTCGAAACGAGCTCCCATTCAGGTCCATATGACGGGAAAAAGGTATCACCTTCATACTCTTTTTGGATGTAGGTTATGTAGAGGCGGTCTGCTATACCTAGCGTCTCGCGGAATATTTCCGCACCCCCGATAATCATCACTTCTTTAGAGTACTCTTCTGCTTTTATAACCGCTTCTTTTAGAGTGTGTACGACTACTGCACCTTCAGCAGTATATGCTTCATTTCGTGTAACAATAATACTTAGGCGGCCAGGTAAAGGTCTACCGATTGACTCGAAAGTCTTACGTCCCATCACCATGGCTTTCCCCATCGACATTTTTTTAAAATAAGCAAGATCTTCTGGAATATGCCATGGCAATTCATTATTCAAACCAATGACACGGTCTGGACCGTGGGCTACAAGCAGTGAAATCATTGAAATCCACCTTTCTTTAAACAGCTATTGGAGCTTTAATTCTTGGATGTGGTTCGTAATTTTCAAGTTCGATGTCTTTCGTTTCTAAGTCGAAAATCGTTTTACCTTCGATATTCAGTTTCAACGTCGGTAGTTTTCGCGGTTCTCGTGTCAATTGTTCGTTCACTTGGTTAATATGATTCGCGTAAATATGTGCATCCCCTAGCGTATGGACGAATTCGCCTACACCAAGACCACACTCGTGCGCTATCAAATGGACAAGAAGTGCATAGGATGCAATATTGAACGGCACACCAAGGAAAATATCCGCACTACGTTGATAAAGCTGGCAAGACAGTTTTCCATCTGCAACATAAAATTGAAATAACGCATGACAAGGAGGCAAAGCCATTTCTTCCACTTCTGAGGGGTTCCACGCAGTAACAATATGTCTGCGAGAATCCGGATTGGTCTTGATACCTTCAATTAAATTCGTGATTTGATCAATCGATTCTTCTCCGTTCGTCCACGAACGCCACTGCTTACCGTATACTGGTCCAAGATCGGCGTATTTCAAAGCGAACTCTTCATCTTCAACAACACGTTTTTTAAATGCATCCATTTCAATTTTATAAACAGCCATAAACTCCTGGTCTATTGAAGCGCGGCGTCCGAAATCGGTCATATCTGGACCAGAGTACTCCGAACTCGTCACCCATTGTTCAAATGCCCACTCATCCCAAATTGGATTTCGATCTTCGATAAGCGTTTTGACATTCGTATCGCCTTTCAAAAACCATAGCAATTCAGATGAAATAAGACGGAAAGCCGTTTTTTTCGTTGTCATGAGAGGGAATCCTTCATTTAAATCAAATCGCATTTGATAACCAAAGACACTGATTGTACCTGTACCTGTCCGGTCTTCTTTTTTTTCACCTGTTTCAAGAACATGTTTGCATAACTCTAAATACTGTTTCACTAAGAAAGCCTCCTTACATTACTGCTCAGTATATCAAATATAATCGAGCTATCATAATAAAAAACACACCTCTGTCATGGTTAATTAAGATAACCACTTTGAAGATGTGTTTTCCGCCTTCGCTATGTCAATATTCCGGTATTTCTACCAACTCTATAAGTGAATGAATGATTCCATTGAACACTGCTTCGGTGCTTAGTTTATATGCTGTATTCAATAGTTCAATTTATACAGTAGGATATGTTTTATTCGCTATTTCAAAAATAGCACTTTAAATGGATTATTAAAATTTGCACTTTTCATCTGAAAGTCCTTAATATACTCAACTAGTAATTACAATAATACTAACCTAAACAGGGCCTATCTTCTCCCACTAACTTCAATTCACGATGGAAGTTATCAAAAAATAGAACAAAAAAATTCCTCCACCGTTTGAGTGCTCATCCAATGGAGGGGTTTTAAATGGCATAATACATCCTTAATACGATAATTTAATTGGCTTGATTTTAATAATTCATGCCCCTGCCTTTTTCAGACATTTCGTGAGCAAGGCGGATAGTTGAAACTGCCAACTCTGCATACGTCACTTCTTTAGTAGGGTTAAATTGATTTTGATCAGTCTTTAATAATCCCATTGAGTTTGCCAAAGCAACAGAACCAATGTATTCCTTTTGAATCTTATTTGCATCCAAAAAGTCAAGTTTAAAGATACTACTATTTTTTGCTGCTTGCTCAAGCCCTAGCACGCGTATATACCAAGCTGCTAGTTCTTCTCTTTTAATCGGAGTGTCAAGATCAAATTTCTGATCATTTGGTTTAAGAATACCCACTTCCACTGCACGCTCTACCGACTGATATAACGGATGTTTAGGGTCTATATTATCAAACGTTTGGGTCGTGTTTTCTTGTCCAGCATAGTATCTACCGTCATAAAAATAAGTAAGTGAAGCCATAATAACTTTTAGTGCTTCTCCTTTGGAAACAGAAGCATCTCCATTAAAGTTTTTATCATCTTTAACATCTAGGATTTTAGCATTAATAAGATAATTAAGTTCCTCTTCTGCCCAAGGATGTGAAATGACAGTTGAATTTGTCCCGTTATACAGGTTATTCCATTCTCCCGTGTTGGCATTTAATAAGCTAAATGGATCTTCGTTAAATACAGGTAAATAGACTAGATCATAGTGATGATCATCTTCTTTTTTCCCTTGTTTCTTATAATTAAGTTTTAGGCTTAGAGCCTTATTCAAGATGGCTTTTGCATCTTCCTCAGAGATAACTTTATCATTTGATGGCCATTCTTCCATTTCTTGATAGTTGACATTAAGGCTGTTTAAAGAGCCGTCAGCAGCTATATTCACACTAATTTGATCACCCAACACAATAATACCATTTACAATTCTTGGGAAAGAAATGTAGTAAGCACCTTGACTCTCATCAAAATATGGTTCTTCTACAGGCATAGCATAGTTGTGTAGATAGGATGGAACCCATTCCTTTACATATTTTAGTGCTTGAGCGAGGGCTTCTTTTTGAGAAAGAGCGTTCTCCTTTTTAGTTTCCCCTACAGTTTCATCCAGAATTTGTCTCTTTATATCATGGTATTGAATAACTTCACCAGTTTGTTTATTGATTTCTAAGTTAGTTCCATGTCCGCCATTTGCATATTGATACATATACTGAACACTAATAACTGCCTGTCCGTTATAATTTTCCACCTCTTCAATGGATTGAATGTTCAATTTAACTTTATCAGATTTAATGCTTAGAATTTGTTCTGCAATTTTCTTTGCTTCCTCTAAAGTAATTCCATTCTGCTTTGGCGGTAGTGGAGTAGATGTTATCATTTCAATTTTTGTTTTCTCAGGAAAGTCCGCCGAGTATCCGTTTGCAGTTAGCCATTTAGCTGATGATGCGTGAACTCCTTGCAACTTTGTTGTCGGTTGGTAAACAAGTTGAACACTTCTATCACCCGTTCGATAATCATGAGCAATTTGATATTGCAATTCAACTGAAATGTTTTCTTTTACTTTCTCTAATATCTCATTTTTATTTTTTATTTGTTTTAAATCATCAAAAGTAGAAGAATCCATCTTCACAGGATTCCTGTAAAAACTAACAATTTCACCATTTCCAAGCACAGATACTTCTATCCTTTGTTCAAAAATAGATACTTGATTTTCCGTACGAGCAAAAGAGAATGAGTAACGAATTGGTTCTGTTAAATTTTGTACTGGAAAATAGTTGTATGGGTCTGTTTCTAATCGATATTCCTCTCCAGCAAGAAATTCCTTAACAAAATCATTTGCAATTTTCCTAGCCTCTTCTTTTGAAACCTTTGCGGGAAATAAAGACTCTTTTTCAATGATCGGTTGATAGCTAAATTGTTCAATTTCTAAATTTTCTCCAACAAATCCAACATTACCGTGTAATTGCTTGCCTTTAACTGTCTTTGAAAAGGATAGGTCATAACGTAACGTATCATCATCAGAATAAAAATGACCGCCCCCCATATGAAAATCACTATCGTTTATGAAGTCAAACTGATTGGGAAACAACGAGCGAAACTTCTTAATTAAATCGTTTTTTGTTAAAACTTTTTCTTTTTCTGTTGAAGCGATTTGAATTTGTACTTTTCCAGGTTGCTCAACCACTGTCGTTGAAGCATTAGCAATTGACGAAAATATTCCAAAAGATAAAGCAGAAGAGGTTAACACAATACCAAATTTCTTTAAATTAGACAAAATATTCCTCCTAAATTAGTAGTCTTTAAATTGTACACCAAATTCAGCGAATTGTGAACGCAAGTTATTTTTATCTACAATTACTCATTGTGAAAGTATCAGTTTTGAAAGAATTAAAATTACAACTTCCAATGACCTATTGAACGAATAATTAATAGTTTAATTGAATTAGTTTTCATTTGGTTCAATTTCATAATAGGGGTATTACCTATAAAATCCGAACGAGGTTGATTTTCGCTTCAGTCGGACGCTTTCCGCGGGCACGACAATCAACGATAGTAGTCAAGTCATTTACGGACAATAGACTAATACACTTAAAAGTGTTCGTCTTTACACATTAAATAAGTAGTTATGAAATTGATTCATTTAGATAGACTTTACATCCTCAAACCGTACACTATTTCAAATAGCATTATCTTCAGCGGAACATGAGATCCTCCAACCATTCTTCTTAAGGATTCCTTCGCCTATACATCGTATATTTGGGTATCACACTCCCACCTTTCGATTGGTGATTAGAAACACACCAATTTATTTTATGAACGTTTCAAAGGAAATATGTCTATTTTTCATCAATTTTATTTCTTACTAAAATTGTTATACGCAATCTGCTTCGTATAGTTAAAGATTAGGAATAAAATAATCCCCACCAATCAAACTGGCAAGGATATCTTTACGTATTATTAATGATTTGGTGGTATTGTTGACCGATTTTCGTCATGGTTATTTTTGAGTGTTTATAATTTCGATTTAATGACTTTTCCGTTCAAATCCATCCTTAGTACGGCATCCGTAATAGTAATAAAAAAACAAGCTGGCATGGTTAATTAAGATAACCACTTAGAAGGTGTGTTTTTTGCCCCATAAAGATGTTCTTCTGGGGTATCTTTGGGGTACAGTTGAAAATCATTGCTTGTTTTCTTTTTCCATTTCAATATTTCAGAAAACTATAGAACCGTACCATAATTTGGTTTGTTCTCCTTTGAAGCCTTTTTCCAACTCCTGTGCCCGTTCTGCTTGTCCGATGAGCCAATCTGTTTCGTCTTCATGAATTTGTTTTTATGGCCATCCCATATTCAAACGTGGCGCATTACATATACTGCTATGGTTTAATTCATTTTTGATTCTCGCCAACCGTGAGTTTGCTTAAGTTGATTTTCCTCATTTTCGCAAAAGCATTCACATACACAGCGAACGAAATGCCCTCCATCAATATTTTAAACTTTTCACGTTCATGATCATTGTTCATTCCACTCACTCCTTCGTTTTTAGCACTAAACTTGATAAGGCTCAAGCATGCCAGCAAATACGATTAATTCCCCCGACAAATTCGTAACCCTGTAAAAATCCAATTTCTCCGAACCATGCTCCGTCAATTCTTTTATTCCTACATCGCCTATTCCAACCTCATAGTGAGATAAGTCGTTATATATTTTCTTGATAGTTTTCTTTTCTGATAAATAAAAATTATCAAATATCGTTAATTTCTCCGTATCATTCACCCCTCAAATCACCATGCCGAAATATCCCAACCTGTCACCGATCCGTAACTGACTACACTATCACTAAGCAAATTTTGTAGTAAACTTACATTAAATACAATCAGAAAGGAGACTATCAAATGACAGCTACGACGTGGATGTGGATGTGGATTTGCATTTGTATTGCCACCTTGATTTTACAGTTCATTTTTATTTATATCGTCCTCCATCAAAGGAATCGATTTAAACATACGATTCATACGATTGATCCAATTGATGATCGTATAAAAGAAATGAATAGAGAACCGACATAGAGTAATGAATTATTTCTTTGAAAATGAATTTATAGATATGGAAAGGACTTGCACATGTTAGTAAAAGTCCTTTCTATCATTTTGGCACCGCATCAAAAATAGTAAGTTGCTGCACCACATCAGTCACTCCTTCACTCTGTTTAAATTTTGAACCCATCCGTCTAGTTCTCATAAATCAAACAACGAAAATCGCTCGTACATTTCCGCCTTAATTAAGGCATATTTAATCTCATGTGGTACAAGCAAGCCTGCGAATACTCTTAATTCCTAGCCGAATTCATAACCATATAAATATTCGTTTTGTCTAAGCCGTACTCCGTTAATTGGATTTTCGCCACGCCTTCCTTCTCGACTTCATAAAGCTGTAAATCACTACTTATTTTCTTTATTTGCACGTCGGCACTCCTTCTCCTTATAGTCGCACTGTGAATAATAAATAATTGAAATGAAAACAAGTAATATTCAAATTTCCGACAAAATACTTCTCATAGAATAAGGGAAATGTTATAATTTTCCTTATTAAAATAAGGAGGTACAAGTCCAATGGTAAAAAAATAAAATGAGAAAATCTTATATTATTTTATCAATTTTAGAATAAACATGCAGATTTTCTCTTTCATAGAATTATTATTAATGGAATGAGGAGATATAACATGTTAATTAAATTAAGTGATACTGTTTATTATTTATCTAATCAAGATGATAGAGAACGACCAACATTAGGATTGGTATGTGGTAACCAACATAGTCTAATAATAGATTCTGGTAATTCTACTCAGCACGCTAAAGACTTTTTACTAGAAATCGAGAAACTAAATGTACCACCAGTTAAATATGTGGCTATTACACATGCACATTGGGATCATTTCCTAGGTATGAATGAATTTGATGCAACTGTTATAGTTAATAGCCAAACAAACGAAATAATAAAAGAATGGCAAAGCTATTCGTATGATGACAGTTCACTCGAAAAGTATGTACAAACTAATCAGATGAGTTCTATGTGCATGAAGATTATACAAGCTGATATGCCTAACAGAGATAATTTCAAGTTGAATTCACCAGATGTAATCTTTGAAAATACCTTAACAATCGATTTGGGAAATAAAGTTTGCATACTTGAAAGAATCAAAAGCACCCATACAAATGACTCTACAATCATTTATATACCCGATGAAAAAGTTGTTTTTTTAGGTGATTGTGCATATGGGACAACCACAAATTCTTTATTTCATTTTAAGCAATCATTGTTATTGCCTATGATTAAAGATATTCAAAAATATGATGCTGAAATGTTCCTACTTGGTCATGAATCTATTTGCGATTCAGATGAAATGAATATATATTGGAAAGAGTTATCAGCAGCAAGCCAAGTTGTAAAATCTACATCTCTAGAAAATGCTTTAGAGTGCTTTAAGTTAGAATTCAATAGGGACCCTAATGATAATGAATTATTTTTCCTACAAGCATTTGTGAATGACCATGTTATCCACTCACAATAATTTCATAGATTACATCAATCAAATACAAATAGTAGCCATCTCTTAATTAACATGAGGTGGCTTTTAATTAGTCAATAATTATTCAGTTTGTGTCTACTGCTTCATATGTTCGAACTACACATGATCTTTTTCATGTTTTATTACAAGTAAAGTCGTCACCTTTACAATAATGTTATTGAAATACATAGGTTATTGATTATAATTAATGTAATCGAACGTGTGTATTTAGTGACCGTTTTATAAAAGGAGACTAAAAAATGGATAAAGCTAGACTTCAAGCATTTTGTCTGACCCTACCCGGAACGACACATGATTACCAAGTAGACTGGCAAGCAGATCGTTATCATATTGGCGGGAAGATGTTTGCTATGATAGGGGGAGACTCTCAAAGAAAGCCAATTATCACCTTAAAATGCGAACCTACTCGTGCTGAAGAGTTAAGAGAAACCTATCAAGGCATTATTCCTGGGCATTATATGAATAAAACACACTGGAACTCTATTTATTTTGATTCAGACCTATCCGACGATCTATTAGAAAATCTAATTCTACATTCCTATAATTTAGTTTTTGAAAAACTAACTAAAAAAGTCCAAAATCAAATTATTCCAAAGTAATTTTCAACAAAATCTTTAGTTCTGTTATTTTTGTTGTCCAATTGAAAGAGTAACTTACTCTTTCTTTTTTAATTTGCATTGTATTTTGAACCCAGCCGTCACTTCGCCCTTCCATGCTTCCGACCAATATAATAAAATCCTAACGCTAGTAACAAAGCCGAAATAATGAAATTTCCAACCTTCACACGTGGTAATCACTGTCGACATAACTTCCATCCTTCCATCCTTACTACCTTTTCTCATACAATTCCCGTTGCAGCAGAGGCTCGTACAGCCAAACTTTATAACCGTTCTCCCACCGTAATAATAACCGCCACACGCCGTTCATACACCATCCCCTTTAGTTAATCCCTCACCCATTCCTTATTTTCCAACCGCACAACGATCAGTTCCACGCCTGTTTTAAGTTCGAACAATTTCTGCCACAAAGGAAAATCCCGTCCAACAGGACTACCTTTACTATCAATCACCTCTACGAATCCAACGAAGCAAGTAACCCTAAATTCCGCAGAATACTTAGCGCCTGACTTCTCACGTTTGCCCTTCAAGTAAGCTGTTTCATAAGAGAACCTCCATTATAAGAATCAAAGCGATAACGTACTAGATAAGATGGAAAGATTAGAAATTATTTATGAATATGAGATGGCAAAGAAAGATAAATAAGGGGTGGCATTGGAAAGGAAGGTCGTATTGGAATGGGAAAAAAGAAATCGAAAAAACCGTTTTATAAAAAGTGGTGGTTTATTACGATTGCTGTATTCCTAATTGTTGGTTTTATTGGTGCAGAGTTAGATGGTGGCGACAAAATGAAGGATGAACTGAGGAAGATTGCGATGTCCACTCCAGTTAAAACAGTTACCGAGAATTCCATAGGAGCAAGAATACCAAGAGCCTTTTGATCGCTTACAAAGAGTGCTTTGAGCAAACTATGAAATCTTATCATTTTCGAAATCCAGATGGCTATGTATTCGTCACTTATGCTGGCGAACCGCTTGGCCAACGATATTTGAAATGTATCATCAACCTAATATGCGAAAGTGAAAAATCCCCACACTTCACAACCTATTATTTTAGACATATATTTGTAACGATCCAACTATCAAATAATATACCGATTTCCACTGTTGTTGCGCTAGTGTGAAATACCCCGAAACGATTTATAAAACTCACGCACACTCCACAAACGTTGATATATCAATGTTTACAAAAGAAAAAACGCTCGTTATTTCAACGAGCGTTTCAGCGTTTTTAGGATAACCATTTCGGCGGTGTGTCTTTTGCCCAATAGATGTCACCGATTGAATGATGAGCTGTAAATTCATCTTCGGCTATATGATAGTGAAAGTTGTAGAAGTAGCCATCTTGTGGCCGCTTCTCAGTGCGTACATGAAAACGGATCAGGTCTTTTCTGTTTTCGAGATCATATACATTAAAAATTTTCTCAGAATAGTCCCCTGCAGGTTTTTCGCTTATCGCAAGACGGCGTTTATGTAAATCTCCTGAACTTGCAAGCGTCATTTGGATTGCTTCTTCAATCTTCGGGAAAATAACGCTATCAAATTCATTAGCGATTACCGGACCAACTTTTGTTCCGAATTTCATGTAAGATAACTTTTTCGCAGAGGTGATAAATTGTTCTTCTATAGATTCGGAATTATCTTCCAGACTATCGTCAGCTACCGCATCTGCTAATCCAATAGAATAATCGTTACTTTGCGAAGGGCCTATTGCATGTTTCGAAACATCTTTGTCTTGCAAGTTTGTCCAAATTTCATGATTCGGTGAAATGGCACCGAGTGTTAAGAGTGCTACGGTAACAATGAGCGTTTTCTGTAACCAGTTTTTCATAACATCTCACCCGCAATTAAATATATTTTTTGACATTTGTATATTTGACGAAAAGCTACTGAAAAGGTTTCTTCTTTCTTACTTTCATTGTACAATAAAAATGTAGATAAATGTCTGTTTTTTTGAAGGAGGTACTCACTAATGGATGTACAATTGTTTATCGGCCTGGGGATGCTCGCATTAATCCTATACTTAAGCTCATTAAATTTCACTCATTAATATCAATAAATGCCGTCCTCCTCGATTTTGAGGAGGACGGCATTTTTCATTTTTCGATAAAAGCAAAATGGAACTTTGTATTTGGTCTGATTTTTTGTTCCATTTGAAATCGTTCAAATATGGGTGAATCAAACCGGTCTTTCACAACAACACGCCGCTTACATACACGCTGGGCTTGCTCTATCCATTCATTTGTAAGCGAGCTATGAACACCAGCTTGGCGCAGTGGAGCGAAATTGGACGATTCCACAACTGGCGCATGAAACATGGGATCAATGTAGACGACATCCCAGGATGAAGTAGATTGACGGCTCAAAAATTCAATCGCTTCTGACTGAATGACTTCGATTCGTGCCATGGCCTCAACAAGCTGTTTCGAATCAGACGGGAAGGAACGGAGCCCCTTGCCGGTTATGAACGCGACAGCTGGATCTGCTTCAATGCCTAGCACCTTTCCATATTCACCTGTGATGAACGAAGCAATAATACTGTCAGAGCCCAGTCCAAGCGTACAATCGAGAAACGAATCATCTTTTTGCAATTGAGCGATCTCAATTAGCGGGTCCATTTCACCGTTCAATAGCCGCTTCAATCTGAATGCTGCAGAATTGGGATGAAAGAAAAACGGTTCTTCCATTCCGATACGATACAAATCATATCGATTTTTACCCGCCACAATGACATCTGCTCCATGTTCATTTTGAATTCGCAAAACCGAATTTTTTTTCCGTTCGACAATTGGAAAACCAAGAATTACGGAAGCTTCTGATGCAAGTCGTAGCGATTGATCATCTGGTCTGCCAGCAGTCGTGATGACAGTACTCATTATTTACAAACTTGAGCGAGTACTTCCGATAGATGGTCTTTAATTTGCTCCATCTCAAAATTCTCGATTTGTTCCCGCGGGATAAAGTACGCAAGTGCTCCATCTTTCCAAAGTGCAATAGATGGTGAACTCGGAGGTACTTCAGGAAAATAATCCCGCATCATATTCGTCGCTTCTTTATCTTGTCCCGCAAATACTGTCAATAGATGATCTGGTTTATGTTCAGCTTCCTCTAGTGCTTCCCTAACCGCTGGACGCGCCAGACCTGCCGCACAACCGCAAACTGAGTTGATAACGACAAGTGCTGTTCCTTTAAGTGTTTTCATTGTTCCTTCAACGTCCTCAGCCGTCGTCAGTTCCGTAAATCCGTTTTGTGCAAGCTCTTCACGCATCGGTTTCACGATACCCTTCATATATTCATCATATGCATTCATATTTCCGCCCCTTTTCATGTATGTTTAAAATCGATTGGCAAATCAAGTTCCACGAGTTCTATTCTACCTTGTCTTTCATATACTTTCACTGTTCTACACTCTAAATGTTAGTTTTTGTTTTTTATTTTTGTTATCATGAATGCGTAAACAACCACCTTTTCAATCGAGTTGGTGGTTATTTCTTCTATTTGAATCAAACTTCACACTGCACCCCGATGATATCCGCCATCTGAATCCTCTCAGTTCCAAATGGATTATCGAGCACAATACACTCGAACCGGAAATCATGCGCTTCTATTATTCCACCACGAGTCATTTTCTTTCCATTATTCCATGTTTTGATAAGCGTCTGACACTTGCTCTTGAATGCTACTTCGATTTCCACCTGCATGGCCTGAAGTTCCCACTCACTGAGTTCTGGTCGATCTTCATAATGATCCATATCCATCCATTTATTCAACTCTTCAACATGCTCTGGCAGCATCATAGCGGTCCACTTTTTTGTTCCTCTATCACGTATGTTTTCTAACATCTCATTTCACGCTCACAATATTATTCACGTTGATTTTTATGTTTTCGTAACCTATTTGCATAGACAAAAATCCTCTCTGATTTTTAGGTAATCAGTTTCTGTTAGTTTCTGCCCTTATGCGCCTATCGCTTTTGATGTCGGTGGTTTTAGAATTCCCATCATTTTTATCATCCTTTCTGTACCAGTCTCTTAATTCCGCTACGTGTTCCCTGAACATCAGCGATATGGCCGACTTTTCAGCGCTCTGATCAATCACGTTGTAGCAGCTCCTTTAATGCTCTGCTTTCCTGCCATTGCAAAGTAAACATTTATCAATTCTTCCGTCCTGTTACGCAATCGTACGTTCAGGTAGCGCCGTTTGTCTTCATAGCCACTATGGATAAATGTATACTCAGTAAATGTTCCATTTTTTCCGTTTTTAATCAACTTCATGTTTTTACTTCGTGCATAAGTATTTGTTTCTTTTAAATCAGCTCGAACGCTCTTTAGTGCTCTTTCAACAATATTAATATATGGCCCCTTCAACTTGAAAGAACTTATTTCAATCGCTTCCCGATCTCTCTCCAAAACAGATACTATCATCGGCAAGTAAATCATATTCTCAAAATACGGCAATGCTTCTCCTGGGATTAATGGCATTAAATTATCCTACTTTCTTTTTCTACGATGGGAACGAGTGCAAGAATGGTATCAATTGTAAAAGTCCGCTTTGGATGCCTCAGATAACAATAGACCTGGAACGATACCTCGTCTATCTGCAGTACATTGATTCTTCTTTTGCTGATTGACCCGTCTACAGCCATGTATATCATATCCAGTGACTCGTTGCACTCTGTCGACTCGACCAATTCACAACGCACATTCGTTCCCCTTTTTACCTAGTATACAGAATACATGTTCGTATTGCAAACAAATAAAAAGTCCTTCAATAAACGGTCTCCTTTTGCGAATCGATATGACTGTAAAAAGACTAATTCAAAAAAATTTAGATATTATTCTAAAGACTTTAAACCATTCCATTAAATAATCACCTCCCATTTTCGACATACAAACTGACCTTACCTGTTAGCTTATTAAGGAGACGATTTTACTCCCCTTCATTACCAAGTAAATAACCCAAAAATTCTTCGTATAATCCAACCTCTTTTGTAGTGATTCTTTTGTGCCTCTATCCATTAAATAATTGTCTGCTAGTTCATTGCCACCATCATTCATTACTAATATAGAGTAAATTACTCCTTCAATTACTTAATTCGAATTTTATGATAAGCATTTAATTCTTCCTGTGATGTGAGTTTTGTTTGAAGGGTTTTATAATGGTTCTCATTTTCGGACCAGAATAAATTGTATTGGAATTTAAACCATCAAGGGCTGTTATAGTTCAGTAATTCTTTACATTTTTCAAATTTTGTAGAAATAGCTTTTGTTTTTCATTCTTTCAAAAAAAATATTACGGGTAAACAAAAAGAACGCCCGGGTGGACGTTCTTTTTAATCACTAAATGCATACAGTTATTTGTTGTTTATATAGTCCATACCTTGCGTTGTTATTGCTAAAACTAGATTATCTGACCCTTGCCCGCTATCTATGGCATATTCCTTTTCGATGAGGTATTCAATCGCCAGTTTACTATTTACATCTGCATTTATCATTGCTTTTGGTAATTTATAACTTCCTCCGTTATTAGCAAAATGATAATCATAAAGACTTTGTAACAGCATATCCGATAGTTTATTTCTGTCTTCATTTGTCATGAGTAATCCCTCCTCCTTTTCATCATTCTACAAAAGAAGAAGGAATCCTTCAAATGAAAAGAAAGCCCTCAATTGGACGTTCCTTGTCATATTTTAATTCTTTCCTTTTTCAAACGTTAAAATCTGTGTTGTATCGATTGATTCTGGGCATATGTCGATAGTATCCGTGGTCATTGTCCCAATACCACTTTGTATCCATATCCACTTTATACTTTTATTTATCTTTTATTTATCTTTTATTTCTCTACCTTTGGCCATTTGACCTCGTAATATCATACATGTACTCGTGGAGTGCACGACAAGGCTTTTCTCTGCATCATACACATGACATTCAAGTAACCCAATATTCGTTCCTTTTTTATCACTTTACTTACTGCACGAAGCTTTGTTTTCCAAATCGGTTTAAGAAAGTTCAATTTAATTTCCAAAGTAGTAAATGCTTCATCATCCGCTAATGTACTTGCAAATGCGTAGCCCATAGCCGCGTCTGATAAGTCGCAACATGTTCCAGCAGCATCATAGCCGTCCATTTGATATTCCCACGATTTCGAATCATATTACTCCCCCTATCCTTTATGGCCACCGACTAATTCAGACCGCTTAATAGCCGTTCCGGCATCTGTAAGCGATACGGCTCTCAAGATCGCTTTAGAGCCATACCGAGCACGAATTTCATCCATCGTTTCACCGAGTTTTCGTACTTGCCACTTTTTGTTATCAAATAAACTTAACTGCATCGAGTGCTCATCTTCTAGCTTAGTGATCGACAATGATACTTGGCGCACTGGCTTACCCTCATGAAATTCGTTTAATAACTCTTTGCAAACCTTATAAATTTTCATTGTGTCATTTGTCGCTTCACCTATTGTACGAGAACGTTGGAACCCTCCACCAAAGGCATTTTTGCTATAACCGATACCAAGAGTCATCGTGCGTCCAGCTTTGGATACCTCCCTTATTCTTCGGGCTACATCTTCACACATTTCTAATAGCACTGCTCTGACCTCAGCAACCGTATTGTAATCTCGCATGAGGATTTGACTCTTGCCGTAACTGACTTGCCCTTCAAGGATCGGGATTCCCATCTCTGATAAGTCAATTCCCCATGCGTGATGATAAAGTTGGTTACCCATGATGCCGAATTTCTTTTCTAATCTACTCAATTCAGCATTTGCCAAATCACCAACTGTAAATAACCCAATATTATTCAAAGTTTTCTCTGTCTGACGACCAATCCCCCACATTTCACTTAGTGGAGAAACTGGCCATAGTTTTGTTTGCACGTCCTCAAATGACCATTTCGCGAAACCCGTTTTCTTTGCTTCGAGATCCAGTGCTAACTTTGCCATTAACATATTCGGTCCCATTCCTGCTGTCGAGGGTAAATTTAAAGTTTCAAATATTTCATGCTGTATTTCTTTAACAGTTTGCTCCGGATTGCCCCATAACTTTTCGGTGCCCGTAAGGTCAATAAATGATTCATCAACTGAGTACACATGTATAGCTTCTGCAGGGACATATTTGTGGAGAATACGCGTTATTGTCATCGATATTTCGAGGAAATAACTCATTTTGGGTTCAAACAATCGAATCTCGGGATGATGTGGAATTTCATACAAACGAGTACCTGTTTTCACACGAAATTGTTTTTTCATTGGAGGTGACGCCGCAAGCACAATAGATCCTTTATGTTGAAGATTACCCACTACTGCAATTGGCACTGTACGAACATCTAAATTGTGTAATGACGCCATGCAGCTTGCGTAAAAGCTCATCATGTCGATGCAGGCAATTTGTTTATTTGGAAATTTACTGTAGTCAATCATATAATGGCACGTTCTTTCGTAACGATGGGAACAAGCGCAAGCACGTTGTCGATAGTAAATGTTCGTTTGGATCCTCGAAGATAACAAAAGGCTCGGAACGACACCTCACCAACCTGTAGCACTTTGATTCTTCGCTTACTGATTACATCGTCTTTTGCCATGTAAATCATATCCAAGACTTGATTACGCTCGACGGACTTCAAAAGCTTATTACGCACACTTGTTCCCTCCTTGTTTTTATTAGTATACGTAACGTATGTTCGTATTACAACAACAAATAAACACTTAACAAGATTTACCTGGAACAGGATCTTCGTTAAGTGTTTGAGTCTTACTTTCTTTTATGTACGTACAGCCTTTGGCTAAAGTTTGGTTAAAAGTAACCTTCAAAGTCATATTCTATACCAAACGAAAAGAAGCCATTTAGAACATCATTTCGAAAAAAAGTTTGATCAAAGTGGAGTTAATCATTAGTTCTTGTGCTCAATCCACGCAAAAATAACCTTACCATTAGTTGTCCTGCAAAAAAAACTAATGCAACGAATATTACTGCACCAGCTCTGCCAACTGGTTTAAACCAGCCTCCGTCATCAGAAATAAAAATAGAGGCTAAAAACACTGATAACACCCCAGTTATGATATTCACCAAGAAAATGTAACGTAATTTTATGTTCCCCGATAACAGACCAGCTACAATTACGAACAATATAGAACCAGCAAGTAGAAAAGAAGCTTCTTCACGTTTAATATATTGTCCATATTCGTAGTAATGAAAAAGAAATGGTGCAGGTATTAAAGATACAATTAGCCATAATACTTTCATAAAATCCTCCCAAAACTATTTATTTCCGGCTTTCGTTAGACGACTCAACTTTGAATAGCTTTCTTAAACGCATTAAAGCCTCTTGCTCTTCAAATGAGCTATACCATCGATAATTTTTGTCATCTAAAATTCGATAATGCTGACTAATTACGTTTTGTTGCAAACGAAAACTCCCTTTACTATCAATGTCTTGCCACCAAACTCTTCCGCCCATCGACTTATCTCTTGGTCTATCTATTCCATTGTGCGCAATAGTTTCAATGATTTCTAGAGGTTCATCTCCTAAAGCAGATTGCAAAATTTCGCTATCTCTGAATAATGCACATACCGCAATTACATTTGTCCAACCTGATAACGTTCTTCCTTTTTCAATTTGGATAAGTGTTTTTTTTGATATACCCATAATGTCTGCCATTTTTTCTTGCGAATAACTTTTTTCTAACCGAATAAGTCTAATCTTACTTGAAATAAGTTCAATCACTTGCTCTCTATTCATATATTACTCCTTCCAAAAGGTTACTTACAACCCTAATAAGTGTAATATTACACCACCAAAAAGTAGATATCAAGATCTAATTTTTTCATTATTTAAGGTTTTGTCCGACTCCTACTTTGATTTTATAAAAGAACCACTAATTCGGTCCTTTTGCCATTTGCTATTTCAATTAGGGTTCTTTCTTGAGTCGTAAACATTCATACACATGCTTGATTTCTCCATCCATTATTAATTCGAAAACAAAGCATCTAGTGTAAAATCAGCGTTTATGAGGGATACCTAATTGTGGGCGAATTTCGATGATAAAGAAGAAATACTAACCGATGAAATAGCTAAAAATCCTTATCGACCACGTTGATCTTTCCATGTGCAGATACTTCTTTGTCAAAAAGAAGTCGAGAAATTAATAAATGAACATGGCAATGCAAAAGTATGGATACGTGAAATAAGGCTATACACCTTATCCCATCGAAGTAATCTAACGTTACTCAAAACAAGCCATTTTCCCTGACTAGGAAAGATGGCTTGTTTCGTTTTTTACCGTGAAATTAGGGTCATTCAAGAATACTTGGAGAACGACAGCCCTTTGGCGGTGAGTGCATCACGGATAAGATCCATGGCTTTTGGGCCCATACCATGTAATTTGTAAGACTTCAGCTTCAGTGAGCTTAGCGAACTGCTCAAGCCGCAAGTAACCGGCACCTGAAAGCGCTCGTATTGCTGGTTTTGCTAATCCAGTTGGCAGATTACTTTCAATGGCATTATCGTTATGCGTCATGATCATTTCCCCTTTACCCAATGAAATCGTAACAGCTATTATGTTCTGAGCTCACTCATTATGTTATTTCAAACTCACCATAATCCCTATTGTAGCTGATGTTTCTCATTTTACCTTTCCCCCAAAAATGACAAGCACTTACTTTCCATCTACCAAAAGCCCACGTTCAATTGCTACAAACAAGAGTCCGATTGCATCCGATTCTGTCAATGTTCCCTTCAATAGCTTTTCATGCCATTTCGGGGATAACGGACCATCTTGCATCTCTTCAAGTCGTTTTAAAACGGCACTTGTCGAATTGATAAGTGATTGCGATGATGGTTTATACAACTTATTCACCCCTTGCTTTGGTGATAGTATCGGGCTTCCTACGGTGGCAGTAGCCAGTTGCAATTTAAAGTAGATAGCCAATCCTTCTGCGATTGCCTCACCTTGGGCTTGCAAATAGTGATTATCCCGTAACTTTAATATGTCAACTGTTGAATCTATAAAGCCTCCCTCACTTAAGAATGCCGGCATGGCGGATTCCCGAAGAACGTGGAAGTTAGCACGCTTCATCCCACGATCACTTATCCCCATAGCCATAACAATTCTAGGATGAATAGCGCCCGCAATTTCAATTGATTTTGGGTTAGCTGTTGGGTTGTCCATTGTATATGTTTCAATACCACTATGGCTACCCCATTTATCCGCTAGGGTATTATGATGGATAGAAGCATATACATCGGCTTGCCACTCGTTCGCTAAAGTAGTGCGTGTAGTAAGCGGAACATCTGTCTTACCGGTCGGATCATCTACACGTAGAATTTCCACGTTTTTGTATTTCTTTAGTTTGGCAATGGCGTATTTTGCTACTTTATTGTTAAACGACCACTCCCGCTCGTCATCCGGAGAACGTTTACCTGGTGTATTGAATCCGTGCCCAGCATCGATTACGATTTTAACCATTTTGTGACACCTCCTTTTTGTGTCAAATTAAAAAGTATTTGTCTTTTTTAAATTGCCACGACAATCTAAAAATACCTTTCTATCTATACTATTCACAATTTTTTTTTGGATGGCGGCACTTGTCCGTTTTTGAATAAATATGTAAAGGACACCAATACTTAACGTTTATAGATGCCTTTATAGGGTGTAATAAAAAAACCCATCGAATTCGCACGGCGCTAAGGGATGCCTCCCTCCCGCCCTTAAGCCAGGCAGCTTCGCCACCAGTCTTAGGGCTTCGGTTGCCCCTTTTAAGGCGCCTTTGCTCAGTTACTATTGGTATTTATTTGTTCAACATATATTTAGTTAATTCCTAAGACTTTTTAAGTTTAGTTTTGTTAAATGGCAAACCCAATTGCTTCCTATAAAAATTGAAATTTAGTTCAACGTGACGCAATAATCGCTTATCTTTATCAAATAACTTCAAACTATCTTCGTAGTGTTCCCATCTGATATCCTTCTTAATGGCCCAAATAATAGAATCTAAATCAGGATCAACTAACTCATAGTTTCTTTTAATTACTTCTTCGATTTCAAAAAAAGATTCCTTTGTAATCCCATCATATCCGTCACCTGGCACAATAGCTGCTACGAGTAATTTTAATACAGGGGTATAAACATTTTTCAGGATTTCTGTTTTATATTTAACCGCTTCATTTCGAATCTCTTTCATTTGCTGAAAATGATAGTTAAAAAAACTTGTGATAATGATTGTAATTGAAGAACTGACTAACGCAATGATGACTTCTTTCACTGCCCTCTCTCCTAACGCCTCTATTCAACCGATATAACCATTATATTCAGGCTCCGTAAGACCGTGTGTACTATAACCAGTTAATAGAAAAAGCCGCCTACTCTTATTTGAGCGGGCGGCTGACTGTTAGTTCTGTTCGACTTTGACTCTTGAAAGTCCAAAATACGCGAGGACTGCAATTAAACTTGAAGCGAAGATAATGGCTCCCATCGGAATTGCGGTCTCTTCCCCTGCAATTCCGACAAGTGGTGCCGTAATTGCGCCTAAAATGAATGGCAGTAATCCTAATAATGCCGATGCACTACCTGCAATATGACCCTGCTTTTCCATCGCAAGTGAAAAAGAGGATGTCGAAATGACACCAATGGAAGCGACGAAGAAGAAGATAGGAACAACGATTGTAACAAGTGGTCCATTCAGCAAAACGGCAATCAGTAGCAATGTGCCTGAAGTGATAGAGATGAACAAACCTGATTCCAAAAATCGTTTTTCTGAGACAACACCTGTTAAGCGTCCTACTACCTGGGTCCCGATAATAAGTCCAAATCCATTCATACCGAATAATATGCTGAACGTCTGTGGTGAGACTCCGTATATATTTTGATAAACGAACGGGGTTCCGGCGACATAAGCAAAAATGCCGGCCATGATGAAACCTTGTGCAAGTGCATAGCCCATGAACTGTCTGTTTTTTAGCAGTGACAGAAAGTTTTTTAATGTATGAGAGAGGTTACTTGGTACGCGCATTTGTTCCGGCAATGTTTCATCCATTCTCCATAGGACAATAACAAATAGCAAAAAGCCGATTGCGCTTAAAACAGCAAATACACCAGTCCACTCAGTGAATGCGAGAATACCTCCTCCAAGTACAGGTGCGAGGATTGGCGCCAAATTATTAATCAGCATGAGCAAAGCGAAAAACTTCGTCAATTCCCGTCCGCTATATAAATCTCGGACGACAGCCCTTGAAATGACGATACCCGCAGCCGCAGCAAAACCTTGCAAGAAACGTGCTACAATGAAGAACCCGATATTTGGGGAAAATACACATAAAATTGATGCGACGAAATAGGCAATAAGTGCAATAAGCAACGGCTTTTTCCGTCCATGGACATCACTCATTGGGCCGAGAATAAGTTGACCTAACCCGATACCTAATAAGCAAGCCGTTAAACTGACCTGTACATAGGTAGCCGTAGTACCAAAAGCACTTACGATTGTCGGGAATGAAGGTAAATACATATCAATTGTTAACGGGCCCATCGCTGCTAGTGTTCCAAGAAGTAATGCAAATCGTATTCGTTTATTACCTTTAAGTGGTCCCATGTAAACTAACAACCTTTCTATGATTGAACAAATTTCTGATATATTGAACAAACGAATACCTATATAAACTGAGCGAAGGCGCTTTACAAAGGGAACTAAAGACATAAGACTACTAGGAGAACGGACAGGCTTATGGCGGGAGGCATTCCCTAGCGCAGTAGCAAATTCAGTGGGATTCTTCATTCCAATATATGTATGTGATGAAAATCCCTAAAGAAGAATCACAAGTAGTCTACTATATCACCAAAATGCAATACATAAAAGAAGGATGATTTATTTTCAAATCATCCTTACTACTTTATGAATGAAATCAGCATCATTTTAGGAATTCTTTATATGCGATAACCTTTAATGCTAAAATTTCTTCCTCTGTGAGCTTTCCTTCAATATCTTTTAAAAGTTCCTGTATTTCCTCATTCGACATTCCCTTTTGGGCGTTAGATTGAATAGTTTGGAGTTCATTGAACCCGATTTTTTTGATTAATACTCTTGTTGCCTGCTCTTTTGTTGTGAAAGGAAGATTACTTTTTTCAACATTTGCACCTTCTTCAATGAAACGCATTAATTCAGGGTCATTTGCTACCAGTTGCTTAATTGCATTTAACTGTCCGCTATTTTCTAATTCAGCAGTTACAACGTTCATTACTTTGTCGGAAGCAATATTGGTCCCGACATAATAGATTCCATATCCGGCTCCAGCAATAATTAATACGATGAGGAGAAGAATCTTCAACAGTTTCATATGTCTTCCTCCTATTTTTCATAGCTTAGGAAACAATAAATCATGTACTGTAGATTAGCTGCAACATAGAGATTTCACGTCCAAACTCCAGCTCATTTGAATAGGCGCTTACGCTTTTGTTCTTTATAAAAAACGTTAGCGGAATGTAAGTTTTCACATCCACTAACGTTTAACATATTGATAATTGTAGTGGTCTAATTACTCTTTTGAAACTGCACGCGCCTCTGTCATTTGCTTCCAAACGGAACCTTTAGCATCTTCGCCTTCAGCAATTCGCGCAATTGCCATACGGATTTGGAGTTTAACTTCAAACTCTGGATCGTTTTCAACCTCTTTCAAAGCAGGCAACGCCCTGTCAGTTCCTGTTTCGTATAAAAACATAGCAGCACGCCAGCGAACCAGTTTGTTTTTATCATTCAATGTTTCGATTGCAGCCTTTTCGAACCCTTCGAAACCAAGGTCACTCATGCAGTCTCCCGCCGTCCGACGCACTGCCCAACTTTTATCTTTAAGTGCTTTTTCAACATATGGAATAACAGCATCGTCTTCAATCATACCAAGATAGACCGTTGCGAGACGTCTAATTGACATTTTTTCATCGTCCAGTGCGCGTTCAAGAAGTGGTGCATCCGTCATGTCGGGGTCAGGAATTTGATCTAGCAGTTGGAATCTAGTCTCCCATTGGTCAACTGAAAACTCCTCTAGTGAAATTTTTCTTCCACGCTGGATACTTTCACTTTGTCCTTCATTCACCTGACGGATAATAGCTTGCAAACGTTCTTCTGTATATGCCGCCTCTATCTCCTGAATAACCGTTTCACCGATTTCAGTTTTTTCTCCGTAACGGATTCCATAATCTGCCCATTTACGTAGTAAAACATAGTTCTCCACATCACGTCCATGAACCTTTTCCATCGCTTGCACAAAACGTTCACTTAGTCCAAAGCGTTCTTCAGATTCGCTATCGAATACTTTCACTTGAAGAGGGATATCTTTGTAGGTTTGAACGTGTACGTATACTTCCCCATAGTTGTCATCAATCTCTTCTATTGGTTCTGTCTGCTCACTCTGTTCATCATTGAAAACGGCTTGAACGTCAGCAAGAATTGATTCCCATGCGACATTACTAATTCGTTCGACCGCCATGAAGTTCATGACGTGATAGATTCCTTTTACGCCATGAATGTTCAGTAATGCTGAAGCTGGAAAAGACGCTGTTTCCGCATCACTTTTTTTATAATTATGACTCGTCCCTTTTGCTAATTCTGTGTCGAGCACGATTTTCATGGAGTTAGGGCTTGGTGTTGGCTCAATCGTTACTATTTTCAAGTGTATGTTCCCCTTTCCTTAGGACTTATTCAATTCTTGTAAAAAAGACCAACGTTCAATGAGTGTGTCGTATTTGCTGTTTAGTTCTTCAAGTTTCGCCGTCAGTTCTCTTAGTTTATCGTAATCGGAGCCAGTGGATGCCATTTCTGCCTCTGTCGCTTCGATCGACTTCTCTACAGTTTCGATTGCTGACTCAATTGTTTCGTACTCTTTCTTTTCTGCGTACGACATTTTCTTTTTTTGTTCCTGTTGAACCGGTTTTTCTACCTCAACAATCGGCTCATGTATCACCTTTTCTTTAGGCACATAGGTTTCAAGGAAGTCAGAATAGATACCAAACCATGTGTCGACATTCCCTGATCCATCCATTACCCATAGTTTTGTTGACGTACGGTCTAGGAAGAACCGGTCATGAGAGATTGTGATGACAACGCCAGGGAATGTATCGATGAACGTTTCCAGTACAGAAAGGGTCTCAAGGTCAAGGTCATTCGTCGGCTCATCCAACAACATGACGTTTGGTTGTTCCATCAGTAGTTTCAATAAATAAAGTCTTTTTCGCTCGCCACCGGATAATTTGCCGATGGGTGTACCGTGTGCTTTTGTAGGGAATAAAAACCGTTCCAACATTTGTGAAGCTGAAATTCTTGCGCCATCAGCACCTTCGATATCATTAGAGGTATCACGAATATATTCGATAATCCGTTTTTTCTCATCCATAAGTGGCGCATGTTGTTGGAAATGAGCAATTTTCACTGTCGTTCCTTTGTCAATGATTCCGCTGTCCGGTTCACTTTCTCCAGAAAACATATTCAACAACGTCGTTTTCCCTGCCCCGTTAGGTCCAACAACCGCGATACGATCACCCGATTGAAGGATACTTGAGAATTCATTAATGATTTTTCTTCCACCGAACGACTTTGAGATGCTGACTGCTTCAATCACCTTTTTACCAAGACGTGTTGACTTAAGCGCGACTTCCATTTCTCCGCCCGTGTCTTCTTTTTTGACTTTCTCAGCTAGGTCATCAAAGCGGTCAATCCGTGCTTTTTGCTTTGTCGATCTAGCTTTCGCACCTCGTCTAATCCATTTCAGTTCAGAACGGTAGCGATTTCGGAGTTTATCGTCCGTCGATGCAGCCATCTCTGCGCGAATGGCTTTCGATTCAAGATAATTCCCGTAGTTACCTGTATGTGCATATAACGTTTTATCTGCAAGTTCATAGATATTAGTTGATAACTCGTCCAAAAAGTAGCGGTCATGGGTAACAAAGATGACAGCTCCTTGTTCATTTTTCAAGTAATCTGATAGCCACATTATTGAATCTACATCGAGATGGTTTGTCGGTTCATCGAGCAATAAGAGATCGGCAGGCTCAATTAATACTTTTGCAAGCGTTACACGTTTTTTCTGTCCGCCAGAAAGCTCACCCATCTTTTTATCGAACGTTTCAATACCAAGTTTAGACAAAATCGTCCGTGCTTTTGAGTTTATATCCCAGCCGGATAGATCGTCCATCTCGATTTGAAACTTAGAATATCGCTCCTGGTTTAGTGTAGATTCCGGATTGGCCGAAAGTGCTTGAAGTGCGTACTCATATTCCAAGTTAACCTTGATAATCGGTGCATCACTCTTGAAAACTGTTTCCATTACTGTAAGTTCCAGATCAATTTCGGGCTCTTGTGGCAGATAAACAATGCGGTATCTATTCGGATGATCGGCCGAAATCGTATCAGCTTGTTCAATTCCTGCAATGATTGACAGTAACGTCGATTTACCTGTTCCATTGATGCCGAGCAGGCCCACTTTTTCTCCGCTTATGACTGTAAACGCTATATTTTTAAATAATGTTTTCTCCCCAACAGTCTTCGTGAGGTTTTCGATAATCAATTGACTCATGACAACACTTCCATTTCTAATATGTACCTTGTACTATCATAGCCGATTTACCATGCTTTTTAAAAGAGTATTGTACTATCCGTGCATCTTATCGTATGAAAAACGCATGTTACGTGAGAAGTATTGTTACAAATTCCACAAAATGGTACGATTCTCACGATAGTATTTTTGCAAAAGGGCGTGGTAATCATTCGTTTGACGATACATGAATCTGAGGAGTATGACGAAGTTGAAATCATTATTAAGTGTCAACAAATTGATAACCGGCTCGAACGATTAATCGAACAGATCAAACAAACAACCACTACAATCAACGGAACGAGAGATGGACGGACGTACTCCCTTGTCGTCGATAACGTATATTATATTGAATCTATCGACAACCGTTCGTTTCTTTACAATGAAAAAGACGTGTATGAAAACGACTTGAAGCTTTACGAGATTGAAAAAATGTTGGTCGGAACACATTTTGTCCGGATCAGTAAAAATTTAGTTGTCAATACGGCGTATATTGAGAGCGTCCGGGCTCTATTCAACGGGAAATTTGAAGCGTCTTTGACAAATGGAGAAATAGTAATTGTTAATAGACATTACGTTAAGTTATTCAAAGAAAAGTTTTTAACGCGAGGTGGCAAATAATATGTACCGATTTAAGCACTACATTTCAGCAGGTTGTATCGCGTTTACGTTCAGTTCTATCTTTTATCTTTTATTTAGTCTCTTACATATTTTCCCGCCTATGGATGCAAAAATCGTCGTCAATATGTTATTGATTTCAATTGGCATTATATACTTAGTCTTCTTAACGCATTTGTTTCCAATCCGAAATCCTTTATTATTACGATTGCTTGAGCTTTTTGACGTAGTAATCGTTATCCTAGGAGTCGGTCTCGTTTTCAACATGTTTCCATTCAATTGGTCCACTATATCATTTGTCGTTGCAATCGGTTTACTAACATATATCATTGTGATTTCCTTTACCTTTATGGGCAATCAATCTAGCGCAGTGCAAATAAATGCTGTTATTTCACGTGAGAAAAGGAGTGATTCAAATGAATAAAATAATTGAAGTAGAGCGCCTGTCCAAGTCATTCGGGAAAGTCAAAGCTGTTAACGACATCAGTTTCTATGTAGAAGAAGGCGCCCTCTTTTCTTTTTTAGGTACGAATGGCGCCGGGAAATCGACGACCATCTCAATTCTCTTGACGCTCCTTCAGCAAGACAGTGGTTTTGTCTTAGTAAATGGTTATACTGTCGGAAAACACGACCAAGCTATTCGCCAGGAAATCGGTGTTGTATTTCAAGAGAGCTTACTTGATCCTTTATTGACCGTTAAAGAGAATTTAGCGATTCGGGGATCTTTTTATGGGCTTGCTCGGCAAGAGCGTAACGCTGCGATTACTCGAGTAATGGATATCGTCGATATACAGTCTATTTCGAATCGATCTTACGGGAAATTATCGGGTGGACAACGACGGCGAGTGGATATTGCGCGCGCACTTATTCATAAACCGAACATCTTAATTTTAGACGAACCGACGACTGGGCTTGATCCGGAAAGCCGGAAAAACATATGGGCAACCATACTGCAACTTCAAAAAGAAACAGGTATGACTGTTTTTCTCACCACACATTACATTGAAGAAGCAGCGAATTCGGATTATGTTGTAGTTATGAAAGAAGGTAGTATTGTTGCAAAAGGAACTCCTGAACAGTTAAAAAATGACTATTCAACGGATTTACTGATGATTTCCACAGATCGAGCAGATGAACTGCGTAGCTTGCTTACATTAGATGGACTGGATTTCAATGAAGAAAGATCACTTTTTCACATCTGCCTTAGCGATACGACGGATGCGATACCGATTTTAGCGAAATTCGCTTCTTTCATCACTTCTTTTGAAGTGAAAAAATCCAGTTTGGATGATGTCTTTATCGCCATCAATGGAAAGGTCGTGAATTAGGATGATAGCATTCGCTAAACGGAATATATTATTGTACTTCAGGGATAAAGCCACAGTCTTTTTCTCGCTTCTTGCCGTCATTATTTTAATTGCTCTGTACGTTTTATTCTTAGGAGATATGACAGCCAAAGGGCTTCCGGACTTCCCCGCAAAAAAGGCAGTGCTCACTTCATGGTTCATCGCTGGGATTCTAGCAGTAACTTCAATGACGACAACACTTGGCTCGTTCGGCATTTTGGTTGAAGATCGCGCAAATAAAACATATATGGATTTTTACTCTTCCCCTATTTCACGAGCGAATTTAGTGGGTGGCTATATCGTCAGTGCGTTGGTTGTAGGTTTCATCATGTGCATGTTGGCACTCCTTGCTTCAAATATGTATCTCTATGTTTCTGGAGAATCAGTACTGTCGTTCGGTAAAATGATAGCAGCTGGCGGTGTAGTTATATTATCTGTTTTGGCAAGTGGATCGATGGTGCTTCTTTTGGTTTCCTTTTTCAAAACGTCAAATGCATTTGCTGCAGCAAGCACGGTCATTGGAACACTCCTGGGATTCTTAGCTGGCATCTATATTCCGATTGGCGGCCTGCCTGATTACATCCAAGCAGTTGTCAAGATTTTCCCCGTCTCTCATTCAGCTGCCCTCTTTCGGCAATTAATAATGGATGCCCCCCTACTAGAGGCCTTTTCTACTGCGCCAGTCGCTGTGAAACAAGCATTCGAAATCGATATGGGCATCTTATACAACATCAATGGTAAAAAAACTACTCCCTTTTTTAGTATTATGTATCTCAGTGCTACAACGTTGCTGTTTTTCGGTCTATCCCTGCTTGTTATGAGAAGAAAAAGTAAATAAGCTTGCGTGTGCATATCGAGGCTGTCCCTCTTATGCACGCGCAAGCTTTTATGTCGAAAGGTAAGAAAGTATACGTTTTTCTACTCGATCGGTGTCTAGACTCCTGACGTCAGCCTCTCGAATCGCTTTACTTTTTTATTAATTCACCAAGCGTCCCGATATTCCTACAAGAGAAAATTGAGCGTAGACGCTTTACAGGGGCAAAGGTAGCCGAAGTCGATATAAGGGGAAACTGCATTTCAACTTATATCGGGATGCAACTTCGTGAATAATTAGTTTCATAGTTACGCAAAAACAACAGACCTCGGTAAAATTATGAATATTTCGCCGAGAGCGACCCGGAAATGGTCCAGTAAAATGGTGGTTATCAAGCCCTTCTTACCAGTATTTTATGCGAATAAATGGTTAATCAACAGACGTGATGATTAAATAATGGGATGGAAAAAGTCTGATCTGTTAGCTAGAAAACTCACTAACAGATCAGACTTCTTTATCACATGATCTACACTAGAACAGTCCATAGCAACATCGTAACTACGATCGTTGTTACGCCTTGTAAAAGCGTTGCCATCGTTTGCGCTTTATACGCATCTGTTACTGTCATACCACTAAATTCAGTGACAACCCAGAAGAAGCTATCGTTCACATGGCTGACAGTCATTGCTCCAGCACCAATTGCCATGACTACAAGCGCAAGTGGAATTGCGCCTTCAATGCCAAATGAAGGCAGCAGTGGTGCTATTAATGTTGACGTGATGACAAGTGCGGCAGTCGAAGAGCCTTGGGCTGTTTTCAATGCCGCTGCAATGATAAACGGAATAAGGAGGAACAATGCACCACCTGCTAACGCATCCATATTCATGTTTGCGATAAGATCGGCAACACCTGAATTTGAAATAACTTTTCCGAATGCTCCTCCTGCTCCCGTGATGAGAAGAATTGGCGCAGCTTGTTTCAGTGCTTCACCAATCCATCCTGATAACGTCTCTTCATTAAATTTAGGAAGTAACATAAACGCTGCTAATACACCGAATAAAAGTGCAACAGATGGTGCTCCTAAAAATCGTAAGAAGTTGATAAAGCCTGTAACTTCACCCGTAAGAGCTGCAATTGATCCGATTCCAATCAAAATAATTGGCAGGACAATCGGTAGGAACGCCTTGAAAGTAGAAGGCATTTCTCCGAATGATTTCACAATTTCTTCGTAATTCAGACCGCCTTCCTCTGTATCTTCTGGCACTTTGATTTTAGATGCCACTTTAACTGCCCAGAAATAACCGACAATGACCGCTGGAATCGCAACGAAAAGGCCCATTAAAATAATAGTTCCTAAATAATTTGCCGCACCAATGTTACCAGCTGCAGCAATTGGTCCAGGTGTTGGGGGTACTAATGTGTGTGTTGCATACAAACCGGTTGCGAGTGCAACTGACATCGATGCAATCCCAACTTTCGCCCGTTTCGCAAGTGCTTTTTTCAAACTTGATAATATAATGAATCCTGAATCACAGAAAACTGGAATTGATACAATATACCCGATAAGTGACATTGCCAGTTGAGGTCGCTTTTCTCCAATCAACCGTAAAACGACTTCCGCCATACGATATGCCGCACCAGATTTTTCTAAAATAACACCAATGATTGTTCCGGCAACAATGACAATTCCAATCGACTTCATCAGTCCGCCAAATCCTTCATTTACACTGTCAACAACTGTTAATAAAGGCATACCAGAAGCTATTCCGACAAAAAATGCACCAAGTAACAAAGACAAAAATGGATGAACTTTGAAAACAGCCGTCAATAGAACAATGAGTACAACACCAAGAGTAATTACTGCAAATAACATCCCTACACCCCTTTATTTTTTAGTCAAGTAATTCTCCATTACCCGCTTTGTTTTTGCTCTTAAATAATGACTTGCATGTTCTATAGACTCTTTTGATGAAACCGTCCCATCTGCAACCGCATGCAGTTCGTTGAACATGGGGGCTAATAGATTCCGGCTTTCTTCATCTATAGCACCTGAAATAAGAATGACTGGCTTCCCTTTCCTCTGCGCTACTTTAGCAACGCCAAATGGTGTTTTACCCGATAACGTCTGACTATCCGTTTTGCCTTCCCCTGTAATAACTAGATCGGAGTCAGTTACATATTCATCAAACGAGATTGCATCTAACACGACTTGGATTCCCTGTTTCATTTCTCCTGGAAAGAACGCCTGGAATGCACCCCCTGCACCCCCAGCCGCACCCGAACCTTTTTTCCCTTGGAGAGAAATACCAGTTTGTTGTTCTACAATATTGGCTAACTTTGTTAAATTTCTATCGAGGACATTTACCATTGCTAGGGAAGCCCCTTTTTGAGGACCAAAAACAACAGAAGCGCCATCAGGTCCGACAAATGGATTTTCTACATCACATGCGACGAGAAAATTGCTTTCAGAAATTCTTTTATCAAAACGAATTATGTCGATTGTATGAAGGTCTCCAAGTGAGCCCCCGCCCCTCGGCAATTCCACTCTGTCTTCATCAACAAAGCACATTCCTAATGCCTGTAACATCCCGACACCACCGTCGTTCGTTGCACTGCCACCAAGCCCGATAATAAAATTACGTAAGCCCGCGTCAAGTGCATGAACAATTAACTCGCCGGTGCCATAAGTCGATGTAACTAGTGGATTTCTTTCATATTCCTGTAAAAGCATTAATCCGGAAGCTTCTGCGATTTCAATGACGCATACTTCTTCATCCCCTAAAATGCCATAACACGCCTCAACTTTCCGGCCGAGAGGATCTTGTACAATGACAGATACAATTTTTCCATCAGTGGCTCCAACCAAGCTGTCCATTGTTCCCTCACCACCATCAGCCGCAGGTAGCATTACTGTCTCTATAGAGGAATCAGCATCACGAATTCCTGCCGCAATTGCTTGCGCTGCTTGAACGGCTGTCAAACTACCTTTAAATGAATCTGGCGCTATGACTACTTTAATAAATATTCCCCCTCAATTAAAGCGCTTACAAACAGTGTAGTGTCTAAATTCAGAAAATACATTATACTAAGTGTATAGAATCATTCATATTATTTTCAGAAAATTTATACATAGGGGATAGAATATGTTAACAAAACAACTTGCTGATGAAATTGTTGAGCAAACCATGATTCGATTGAACCGTAATTTGAATGTCATGGATACAAATGGAATGATTTTAGCTTCGGGCGAGAAAATACGAATCAATAAAATACATGAAGGCGCAGCATTTGTAGCGAAGACGGAGGAAGTTTTGTGGATAACGGAGGAAAACATGGCGGAATGGCATGGTACAAAACCAGGTGTTAACATGCCGATTCATTTCCAACAACAATTAGTTGGTGTCATTGGTATAACTGGTAATCCTGTAGACCTAAGAGAGATTGCAACACTTGTACAATTAACAACTGAAATGATGGTGCACCAATCGCTCATTACTTCACGCGCAGAATGGAAACGAAAGATGAAAGAGCTTATTTTCGAAGAATTAGTGAGTGGTGAACCTCTTTCTCTGATCGTTAAGGAGAGGCTTTCCCTTTTGGGATTTAGCATAAAAAACCCTTTCGTAACGCTATTAATTGAATTTAAAAGTTTCGCACCGTCCTCACAGAGAATTATTGAAAAGTTGGAGGATCAATTTGAAAAAAACACCGTTCTTATTGGGCATTCACAGCTAAATGAAATATTCATTTTAATAAGCGGAATGACGGAAACTACTTTGAAGAGAAAACTTTCTACATTACTTCCTATTTTGCAGAAAGACTCCTTCGTCAGAATCGGCGTTGGCTATTCCGTAGATTCTTTAGATGAAATTCGCTATTCCTATACCACCGCAAAAAATGCATTACTATTTGCACAAACAACACAGCATCTTATCTACTTTGAGGACGTAGAATTGTTGGCTCTGTTGAAAAGGGACTCTTCGTCTAGTGAAACGGCAAGGTTTTCCAATAGGGTTTTGAATGGGTTGAATGAACAATTGAGACATTCACTTTCCGTCTACTTTTCTTGCAATCAGAACAACTCGATAGCAGCCTCAACCTTAGAAATCCACCGTCACACATTGAAGTACCGACTTCGGAAAATAGAAGAAATAAGCGGCTATAACCCTTCCCTCTTTCACGATGCAGTATTATTGAAAATTGCTCTTTTACTAGATGAAAAATAACCGCCTATATATAACCCCTCTTAAGGTTCAATTACCTAAGGGGGGTCACGTTAACTCTATTCCGTTTTCTCAATCACCGTTCGCCCTCCAGAATACAATCCACTTGCAGATAAACCCATCATCAAACCGACAAGTATTCCTGCTTTTATATCTTCAGGATAAATGTATATTATACCCCCTACAACACCGAAGATGAGAGCCATGACAGGCAATAACCGCCTTGGCATTCCATACATCTTCAACAAAGATACAATCCCGATGATAAGTGGAATTAAGACGACATCATAGATTTCCAACCTTTCTCCTCCTCGAATAATTAGTTTGCAAACGGATACCTGCTCAGTAAAGTAATTGAATATGCTAATTTCCTGGAGAAAACCAGTGGAGGTTCAACAGATTGAATATGAATGTACATGATTGTTGGTTGCATATATAGCCAATAGTTATGTAATACACTGATAATCTTCCCTTGTTGGGTAATGGAGTGCATGAATACTGTCAGTTCGCTTGCCAAAATAGTGATTTCAGCCAAATTTAATGCGACACCCTTTTCATCTAAAGATTCAAACAAGACACCCACTGGAAAGACTGATACACTTGGCCCCCCTTCCCTTTCTCCACTTTACTGTTCCCGCGAATTGATGACAAAGTGCAGCTAGATCATCCGCCTATTTTCAGACGTCCCTTCGGATTTAGTTTCTCACATTCCTTCACTCTATGAAAAATGACATGGATACATGTATATTACATTACACAACTTTTACTATATAACTAATTTATTATAATAAAATATTTAATATCTTCATTTCGAAAATTAACATTATACAGAAACGTTGTAATATAAATGTTATTGGAAATAATAGCGTTTGCAAAAATTATTTTTGACAATTGAAAACGATTAATTGTATTATAGTAAAATATGAAGGAGGCATCATCATGACACAGCTAACTAAGAAAGAGATCGTGGAGAGCGTCCCGCAAAAAGGATTCTTCGGACACCCGAAAGGTTTGTTCACATTATTCTTCACGGAATTCTGGGAGCGTTTTTCATATTACGGTATGAGAGCAATCCTCGTGTACTATATGTACTACGAAGTATCAAGTGGCGGACTTGGATTAGATAAAACAGTTGCCTTGTCCATCGTGTCTATCTACGGTTCTCTGGTTTATATGTCAGGTATTATAGGCGGATGGCTGGCGGATAGGATATTCGGTACATCAAAAGCAATTTTTTATGGTGGAATATTCATTATGCTTGGTCATATTGCACTTGCAATTCCCGGTAACATTTCAATGTTCTTCGTTTCAATGATCCTCATCGTAATTGGGACAGGATTACTAAAACCAAACGTCTCCAGTGTTGTTGGCGACATTTATCCTGAAAACGACAACCGTCGCGATGCAGGATTCAGTATTTTCTACATGGGTATTAACTTGGGTGCATTCATCTCACCACTTATCGTCGGAAGTTTAATGGAAACAAGTTTCCATTTAGGATTCGGTGTTGCAGCAATTGGTATGTTTTTCGGATTATTAGTTTTCATCTTGACGAAAAAGAAAAGTCTTGGCTTGGCAGGTATGCAAGTGGCAAATCCACTGCTACCGTCTGAGAAAAGAAAAGTATTCTCAATTTTCGCAATTGCGGCTATAGTTATTGGAATTCTAGTTGCAATAGCCATCCCTCAAGGCTGGTTGACTTTCGAATCATTCATTGTAATTGTCGGTATCCTCGGCTTCCTTATACCAACGGTTTATTTCGTTGTTATGTATAGGAGTCCGAAAACGAATGATGTGGAAAGGTCAAGAATAATTGCGTTCATTCCACTTTTCTTGGCGTCCGTCATGTTTTGGGCAATCCAAGAGCAAGGGTCAACAATTCTTGCGGTCTATGCAGATACACGAACGAACCTTAATATCTTTGGCTATCAAATTTCACCAGCCTTTTTCCAATCATTCAACCCATTGTTCATCATTACATTGGCCCCTGTCTTTGCATGGCTATGGATGAAACTTGGTGATCGACAACCAAATATTCCACAGAAGTTCTCACTAGGTCTTCTGTTTGCAGGATTGTCGTTTATCGTTATTTTGCTGCCAAGCTATTTCGGCGGCTCAGACTCACTTGTGAACCCACTCTGGCTCATCCTAAGCATCTTCGTCGTAGTGTTAGGAGAACTTTGCTTATCACCAGTAGGACTCTCGGCAACGACGAAACTGGCGCCTGCAGCGTTCTCTGCACAGACAATGAGTCTGTGGTTCCTATCGAACGCAGCTGCACAAGCGCTTAACGCACAACTCGTTAAATTATATACACCTGAAACTGAAATGATGTATTTCGGAATCATCGGCGGAACAGCGATTCTATTAAGTATCCTCTTATTCGCAGTGTCGCCGATTATCCAGCGGTTTATGAAAGGTGTTCGTTAATACAATTGAAAAAACAAGCAGTCCCTCAAGTTTACGGGGCTGCTTGTTTTTTTGTAGTAACTTCAGCGGAATTCTTTATTTCGATATTTATAGAAGATAATAATATACTTATAATTGGAACAATCCAGTAATCAAAGGGTGTGACTACTCTTTTTACATTACTCGCTTGTAAAGATAGATACTAAGCAACAAGGTCCCTAACCAATTTTATAAACATATAGTATCTAATAAGATGAATGTGTCATTAGTTAATAGGGTCGAGGGGTGATGGTCTTGAAGAAAAACTATTCAGTACCCAATAATGGATTACAAAGTAATGATAGTTCATTGAATACTGGCGCTAAAATCGCATTATGGGGTTCAGCAATTTCTACATTCGGGGATGCCCTACAAACCATCGGAAGTGCCATTTCAATCGAAGAAAGTCGACTTTCTGATATCCAACAGCAACAAGCACTCGATAAACTACAGAGCCAAATTGATGACTTAAAAAAAGAACAAGGACAGAATACCGATGCAGAGACACTTAATAAGTTATTAGAAAGAATTGTTAAACGGTTAGAAAAGGAAGACGATGCAAAAGAAAAATAATGCACAACTTAAGAACTGATTGCATGATGAGTTTATTACAGATAAATTTTAGATACCCCCTTTCCGAACGGCTTATCTAATCAGACCAACTAAACTCTCAATTCTTCTGGGAACTTCCTTAGTTTTATGAGTGTAAGAAAAGCGTGGTCCATAGCGGATCATGCTTTTTTCTGATTTGAAGGAGTAGATTCTTCCGAAGAAGCAAATCGTATTTTTTTCTAGAAACTGTTTTTTTATTTCCTTCTTAATCATAAGATAAGTTTACTCATAATTTTCACATCGGACAGAAAAGGGGAATAATTATTTATGATACTTGGCTTGTCTATTATTTTAATACTAGTATTATTGTTGCCACTCACAATCAAAGTAGTTGAACGAAACTTGGAAGTGTTTTTATTCATCATGGGGATTTCTGCAGCACTTGTCAGTCAAGTACTAGACTCGACTTTGATAGCTAAGGCGTTGGAGAATCCGATACATATTACATTAGCCGTACTTATTGCTGGATTATTATTCCGATGGCTTCAAAAACCTTTCGAAAAAAGTATACGAGGTATGAGCAAAGCAATTCCATTTCGCATATTCCTAGCACTTATCGTTATCGTTTTAGGGATCCTCTCGAGCGTCATAACAGCAATTATTGCTGCGATTGTATTGGTCGCAATTGTAGGCGTTTTAAGGCTTGATCGTAAATCTGAAATCCGACTTGTCATCATCGCTTGTTATTCAATTGGACTGGGTGCTGTTCTGACACCGATCGGCGAACCTCTGTCGACAGTTGCAACAAGCAAATTAGATGCTGAATTTTTCTATTTACTTCGGTTAATTGGTCCCGATATTATTCCGGGTGTCATTGCTTTTGGGATACTAGCCGCAATCATGATTAAGCCTTCAAACAAGTTGAACGGATTAAAAGCTAATCTAGGAACTGAATCGTATGTTGATATCATTATTCGTGGGATTAAAGTATATCTGTTCGTAATGGCTCTGACGCTGCTCGGTGCAGGTTTCGAACCATTTATAGAAAGATACCTCTTGGATTTAAACCCACTCGTATTATATTGGATTAACATGATTTCAGCTGTACTCGATAATGCTACATTAGCTGCTGCAGAAATCAGCCCCGTTATGAATGATTCGACAATTAAGGCCCTTTTACTTGGGCTACTAATTAGCGGCGGCATGTTAATACCTGGAAACATTCCAAATATTATCGCTGCCGGAAAGCTAAATATTAAAAGTATTGAATGGGCCCGTTTTGGTGTTCCACTTGGCTTGATTGCAATGGTTATTTACTTCGTAGTAATTGTGACTATCGGTTAGATTCAAAAAAGGATGTAAAATGAGTGATTTCTCATTTTACATCCTTTTTAGTTTACGCTTATTTTTTCTTGGTAATTCTTCCAAGAGCGAATGCTCCGACAGCTAAGCCAAGAACTGTATTTGTTTTCTTATTGAATACTTGCTTAACAACAAGATTTAAGTTTTGTGGTCTTTCAGCAAGGCGACGCATGAAGTAACCGTACCAGTCATTTCCGAAAGGAACGTATGTACAGAAATTATACCCTTCGCTAGCCAATTGCAATTGCATATCTTTTCTGAAACCGTATAGCATTTGGAACTCAAATTTATCATTCGCAATGTCATTGTCTTTAACAAATTGTTTTACATGGTTAATGACATGATGATCATGTGTTGCGATTGATGTGAATTTACCATTTAATAAATGCCATTCAATCAATTGAATATAGTTTTCATCGATTTCTTTTTTATCTTGATAAGCATATGTTTCAGTCTCTTTATAAGCACCTTTTACAATACGCAAACGGAAATTTTTGTATTTTTGAATATCTTCTACTGCACGGAAGAAATAAGCTTGAATAACCGTTCCGATGTTGTCATAGTCCTTAGATAACTCATCGAGGAGATCAAACGATGGTTGCAAACGAGCATGGTCTTCCATATCGAAATTGATGAAAATTTCGTAACTTTTCGCTTTAGCAGCTATTTCTTTTAAGTTTTCTAAACAAAAATCAATATCTATATCTAAACCAAGTTGTGACGGTTTTAGTGAAATGTGAGCATCGACACCATGTTCATGTATAGCTTCGATTACTTCAAGAATTTGTTTTTTTGCTGCTAATGCTTCCTCTTTTTCAAAAACAAATTCTCCAAGATTATCTACCGTACAAGAAATTCCGTGGGCATTAAGCTCTTTAATGCTTTGAATCGTTTCTGCTACATTCGTACCTGCTACAACGTTTTGTGCGCCCATTTTCAAGCCGTACTTTTTAGCCGCACTATTCAAAAGCTGGTTTTGGGATAACCCGATAAAGAAATCTTTTAACATGATACATGCTCCTCAATATTGATTATATTTACACTTTAATTATATCACATGACCGTACTTTTAACGAAATGAAAGTTTGATAAAAAAAATTAATTGTAAGTAGAGCGTTTCTCCAGATAGTTTTGCCACACTTCGACCAGCAGACAAATCCCCCAATAGATAAGTCCCACCAAAATATAGACCGTCATATAGTCAAATTCCCTGCCTCCAACGATTTTTGCGCGTTGAAACAAATCGGGTACAGTAATCATCGCAGCCAATGAGGAGGCTTTGATCAGATCCAGCAAAACGTTCGATAACGGAGGAATTGAAATCCTTGTTGTTTGCGGTAAAATCACAAAAAGTAGTGACTGCCAATAGGACATCCCTAAAGCGGTAGCAGCTTCCCATTGGCCCTTATCGACCGCATTTAGCGACGATCGGATAATCTCGGCCATATAAGCCGAAGAATGGAGGCTGAAGCCTATTAAAGCGGCTGTGACGGCTGAAAACTGAATACCGATGTTTGGTAATCCGAAATACAGCAAAAAAAGGAATACAAGCATCGGTGTACCCCGCATATAGGATATGAAAATACGTGCTGGCCATCTAAATAGGCTTAATTTTGACGTTCTACCAAGTGCCAGGAAGAAGCCGAGTATCAGCCCGAACGCCATACCTCCAAAAGAAATGAGTATGGTATAACCAATCCCTTGCAAAATATACGGGAATGACTCGATGGCAAGCTGTAAATCGAAAATATGTTGCCATTCAATTTCGCTCACATTACAAGCCGCCTTTTCGTTTTATTCAAAATCATAGTCTTGTTCAACTGAGACATCTTCCCCACCAAAGAACTTCTTCGATAATTCCGAAATTGTTCCATCCGCGTGCATGTCAGCAAGTACAGTGTTCACTTGCTTGAGCAGTTCGTCATTGTCTTTTTTCATGATGATTGCTTGGACATTTGGATGATACTTGATATCCGGATGAATCATGATTTCAAACTCTGGAAATGCTTCCAGCGCAAGCTTTTGTAAATAGTAATCATTTAATATTACATCGGTACGCCCGATTGCCACATCACGTAAATATACATCGTTTGTAACATTATCATAAATTACCTCTTCAACCCCGTGGTCACGCCCAACTTGCATATAAACCGAAGTTGCGGCCCCGGCAGCTTTTTTCCCTTTCAAATCTTCAAGTGATTCAATACCTGAATGATCCGATTTACGGACAATTGCTGTTCCGAATGAATATTTATAAGGATCAGAAAAAGTGAACTTCTCTTCCCGCTCTGGCGTGATTTCAATATCATTCACTGCTAGATCAACTTGCCCACTGTTCAACGAAGTAAGCATTCCGTCTAGGCCAATTTCAACGTATCTGATGTCCAGTTTCAGACGCTTTCCTAGCTCGTTCATAATTTCAACTTCATAACCCGTCAGTTCTTCGCTTTCGCTGTCATGGAAAGATGCCGGATAAAGCGTTCCTGACGTTGCAACAACGATTTCACCTTTTTTCTGAATGCCCTCCCAACTAGAAATTTTAGCATCGCTATCTTTTTTTGTATCACTACTAGTGCCACAAGCAGCTAGAACGAATATCACCGAGAATAGCAATAGAGACTGGATGATTTTACCGAGATGAAATTCTTTTACCATTGAGATTCTCCTTTTGAAGTTAGTATTTTACAAATAATTGTTCACTGAAAATTATAATGTATCCCGAGAGAAGATGTAACCCTTTTACCGACAAATAAGAAACACGTATAATTCAGAATATACCTGCTAATAAAAACCGAAATTTATGCAACTGTTGTATAGTTACTATAATTTATTTTATATTTCCCTAGAAAATAGGGATATTGAGAGCACTCAAATTAAAGAGCATTAAAAAACTGATTCGTATTTCATTCAATGGATTTTCATAAGAAACGGTAGGTGAAAACGCGACTTCAAGAGTACAAATACTTTCAGGTATTCACTCCTGCTTTAACATCCCCTTTTTTATTTGCAAATATGTGTCTATCGTCGAGGAGATCGATACCCATAAGTCACTAGAAAATAGCACTATTACCTATGTTTACAATATGAAAAACCCGCAAAAAGCAAGTAGCTTTTGCGGGTTTTCGTTATTCGTTACTCCAATTTGAACTGCCCGACAAGTTTTTCGAGATTTCTTGCCATATCACTCATTTCAGTGGAACGTGTTGCAACTTCTTCTATCGAGGCTGATGTTTGCTCTGTTGCTGCTGAAATGTTGTTAGACATATCTTCAATTGAATGAATTGATTGCGTGAGGTGATCGATAAGCTCAACTACGCGATTGGAACTTTCTGCTTCAGCTGTTGTTAACTCTGAAATCAAATCGATTTCCTTAACCGTTTCTGAGACAGCACTTGAAATATTGCTTAAGGAAGTTGCAGTCAAACGAACAGTTTCCGTCCCTGATTCGATAAGTTTTGTGCTTTCCGATGTTGAAGAAACCACTCGGCCGATACTTTCTGTAATATCTTGCACAAGCTTTTCTACTTCGAGAACTTCTTTATTCGATTGTTCCGCAAGTTTCCGTACTTCTTCCGCAACGACCGCAAATCCTTTTCCATGCTCACCTGCACGCGCAGCTTCAATCGATGCATTCAGCGCAAGTAAATTCGTTTGGGCAGCAATCCCTGCAATTGAACTAGTTATGTTTTGAATTTTCGTAGTCGATTCAATCAGATTTTTTATTGTACCTCCTGCTTCACTTGAGGATAATCTGATTTTCTCCATATCATTACTGATGTCATTTACGCTTTGCTGACCTTCTTCTGCGATTTTCATTGTTCGTTTAGAGTTCCCTACGCTTAGTTCAGCTTTCTCTTTTGAATGCTGAAGATCATTCGCAAGAGAAGACAAGATTGTTGATGCATGCTCCGCATTGATTGTCCCATCTGAGATAGAGGCGACCGTTTCGCTCATATTGTGCGCTACTTGATGAATGGCCATCTGCATTTCATTCAATGAAGCAGTTGTATCAAGCGAGTTTTTTGTCAATTGAACAGATGTTGTTTTCACTGTGCCAATCATATTGCGCAAATTTGCAGTCATCAAGTTCAATGTGCGTCCGAGATCTCCAACCTCATCTTTACTCGTTACAACTGTATCTTTGATGCCAAGATTTCCATCTGCAATTTCCTTCGCGTGTGCGATTAAAACAGAAATCGACTTTGTTTTACGTCTGATAAGCACGATTGTAATGATCGAAGCAATGATCATCGGAATCAGGCTGATTAAAATTCCTTTCCGAACAACATCCCATGTTCTTTCGGCTACAATTGAACCATCAAAATCGATAACGCTGATTGCGATGATTTCTCCATTTGGGTCATGATTTTCAAATATGGGAGCATAGCCAGATAGGCGATTCACGTCTGCAAATTCATAGAGTTCCGTGTAAGTCGAATGCTTCATTTCCAAAAGCATTGCAAGCGCTTGTTTATCGACCGGAACAGAATCTCCTGGCTCAAGCCCTTTATTACTTAAATGGTCATCAAGTGCTAGAATTTTACCATCTAAATCAATGATGTATTGTGTCTCAAAAATAGCTTTGTGATCAAGTGTCCAGTTCAGCTGTTGACCGACCTTATCCATTGTTTTACGATCGCCTTCAAGCATTTTCTCCACATCTTCCGGCCGTATCAAACCTGTTGTAATACTCGCACAACCATACGCTTCAACACCCGCGGCATCATATAATTTTTCATAAGCTGTTTTATATGTCGCGATGGACGTAATCGCTAACATTGCAACCATGATGCCAACAATAATTGTTCCCAATTGTACTGTAAGTGTATTTCTCAATGTTTTTCCCCCTACCATTCTACTAGTCTATAATACTCTATAATTGAACAAAAAAAAAGCCCGTTAGGCATAGGCCATTTCTCATATTCGCATCTAATTAGACAACTTTCTACTTTTATAGCTATATTAGTAGAGTATTTTTATAAATCCTTCAACTTTGACAACTAAAAAAATAATACGACCCACTATTTCTAGCATCGTATTATTCTTTTTCGATTTGTCGTTTCAGGTTTTATTAGTTCTGCCTAGTTTCTATTCTTTTTATAATAATCCTGGCCTTGCACCTTTACAAAACCGACTGATTCATAAAGAATGAGTGCGCGAGCATTTTTAGCTTCCACCTCAAGACAAATTTGATTGCCGGCTTCATGCTCACTTTTCACAATATTACGGAGTACTTTCCTACCGTATCCTCTCCCTTGAAATTCGGGTAAGATGGCGAATCCGTAAATCCATGCTTCACCGTCAATCCGATTGACACGAAGTTTACCAACAGTTCGGTTGTCTGCTTCAATCATTAGGAATTGTTCATCATGTCTTTCTTTTATACGTTCCAAATGAGTACGAGCGTCGTCTTCATCCATTCCAAAAGCAAGAACATCAAGTTTCACTTCGAGATTTGCATCACTTGGTTTTGTTTTACGTATAAGAACGTCATCACTCGCTTCTATCGGTTGTTCTAACCAACGCATCTGATATTCTGAAAACGCATACGAATATGAGCGGGAGGATAACCATTCCTTAGCTGAGGTGGATGAAGATGGTGTATTCAATAATTGTGTACTAAAGTCATATTGCTCGATTGATACCAACGCTTCTTGCCAAAGCTTGGTAAAATAGCCCTTTCTTCTTTCTTTCGGTTTTACCATTCCACATACTTCAACAGTAGTTCCAAAACCAAATAAAGCTAAATAAGCGACAAGTTCTCCATTCACTTCATGAAAGAAATCCATTTTTCTTCCTTCTCTCTCACGAAGCATCTCCCAATTTAGTTTCAATTGAATATTGTCCGCTTTTTCACATTCTTTTTGAAGCTGTTTAATAGCAATTAATTGACTTTCTTTTAACATAAAAATCCCCCAATTCAAAGGCTTTTCGCGTTTGATCTCTAAATGCCTAGTTCAATAATAACACGTAGTGCAGGTTCACTCCTTTACATATTATCCTCAGCGTCATGTATGTCAAAGTGTGCACCCGACGTTTCTCTTACTACCTCACGATAATGGTTAAAGAGATCCGGAAATGAGTGCAACTCACTTTTCCCACTGTCACTAATCATATATATTCCTTTTTGAATTCTATCAAACCATCCATAATAGTTTTTATTTAAAATCGTCAAGGTTTTTTCTCCTGTCCCCAACTCACGCAAGGATTTTGGCGATAATGGCCCCGATTGCAGAAGGCAGCAAGCTATATGAATACAGTTTTCTTTATAGGTTGTCATTATTTTGGTCTGTCTGCTTCCGCCGACATTATAGTCTCCAAGTCTACCTACCATTTCAGTCAACATAGCATTCTTTTTTTTCTTACTGCGCTGCATGCTTTTCTTCCGATCAAAGGACGAAGGATGAAATACTATTTCTGCCCGCGCGTCGTCTTCTAAGAATGAAACGAGGATGAGTCCTAATTCCAGTCTTCTCAACAAATGACAACTATCTTTCCACTTTTTTGAACGAAAGTTGAGTTTGGGTTTAGGAATCGCGACAAATACCTGATTTGTCAATCTCTGTCTTTTTGTAGCTTGGATTAAAAGATCAATAGAAAGTGACAATTTCAATTCAATGAGGACCAGTTCTTGCTCTTTTAAAGCTGCAACGTCGCACTCATTTACTTCACCATGGACATCATACCCTTGTTGAGTAAATAAGTCTTTTACCGGTTTATATAAATCGACTTCATATCGCTTGGTTTCTTTGTCTTGCATGTCAATCTTCACCTCATTATGATGATATACATAATTGATTGAAACTACCACTCCAAAATTCGTCATAATGGTGGTACACTAGTCATGAGAGAAAAGATAGAAAATTTTTTGGGTGCATTATGGGAAAAGGATGGGGATTATCATGTCTACTCAAACGATTTTCGAACTATTACATACGATGGAACAAGTGACACATAAAATGCAGTTAAAGTGGCGGCAGCAAACGAGTTATGATTTGGGTGTGTCACATATTCTTGCCTTGCATGAATTACGGATAAACGGGGAAAGTCGGCCTTCCGATCTTGCCCGTATTCTAAATTTCACCCCTGCATCCCTAACGCATCTTTCAACAAAACTTTCAAACAGGGAGTTGATTACACGTCGGAAGGACGATACTGACCGGCGAATCACCTATTGGGCGATCACGAAAAAAGGGGAAGACTTACTCGATAAAGCACAAAGAGACGGTCGAAATCACCATCAGGAAGTTTTTTCACACTTAACAGAAACGGAACAGAAATCGTTACTCTCCATTTATGAAAAGTTGAATCATTCATTAAAATGAAAAAAGAGCATCTTCTCTATGAGATGCTCTTTTTTGCGTTCAATTAGTTGATTTACCTAAGTTTAGTAATTCCGCCATCCACCATTATTGTTTGCCCAGTAATGTAGTCAGAATCGGCACTTGCCAAGAATACAGCAGCTCGTCCAATATCATTTTCCAGTTCACCAAGTCGGCGTAACGGAATCTTAGATATCATTGTTTCAAAAGCTTCAGGCTGTTCTTTCGCCCATTGCTGAATCCCAGGTGAATTTGCAAGTGGTGCAATCAAGTTGACATTAATGCCGAATTGACCAAATTCATTCGCGGTAACACGTGTGATCGCTCGGATTGCTTCTTTTGCCGCAGCGTAGGAAGCCTGGTTAGCGTCTCCGTTTATGCCTGCTCCTGAAGCGAAGTTAATAATTTTCCCTTTAGTTTCTTTTAAATAAGGTAGTGCAGCCTGCATGAGATAGAATGTCGGATAGAATCCTGTATTGAACGATAAGTCAAGATCCGCTTGCGTCGTCTCTTCAAATGGCTTATTTGTCGACGCGTGTGCATTGTTCACTAAAATATCCAACTTACCAAATCTCTCGACGGTTTGTTTCACAATATCCGACAGTTTATCATGCTCAGCTAAATTCGCTTGGATGAAAAACGCTTCTGGTTGATAGACTTGCAATTCCTTTATTGCCTGTTCCCCTAATTCCCCATTCAAATCGACGATTACAACTTTAGCACCCTCTTTTACGAATGCAGTCGCCATTCCTTTGCCGATACCTCCGGCTCCGCCAGTAATAATTGCAACTTTGTCTTGAAGTTTCATAATTGATCATTTCCTCTCTTATGATGTCTATTGTTACCTATTTTTTAATGTATCGCTTACCATACAAGCTGATGTAAAGAATTCAATTGAATTCCCTCAGGCACAAAGAGAAGGCTACCTCTTGTAATTCGCCTTCACTTAGTTTCTATAGGTATTCATTGGTTCGAAATATAGATTCTTACGATTTCACTTGTGTCATCAACTGCTGAAAGTCAGAAATAGTCGGGTTACTTAAGTAGTGATCACCCTCAACTAGAATCGTTTGACCAGTGATAAACTTGGATTCAACAGAAGCTAAAAACAAAACGGTATTTCCGATATCGTCCGCTTCACCTTGGTATGGCAATGCGTTGTATTTTCCGAAAAAAATCAAGTAGTTCTGGAGACATTTTTTTGGGCAGCTGGTGTTAAAATTAACCCCGGATCGACTCCATTGCAACGAATATTGTCTTTTCAGTATTGCGTTGCGATGTATTTTGTCAAATTAACGACAGCAGCCTTCGATGCGCCATAAGCTGAACGGATTTTATCACCCGCAAAAGCAGACTTTGATGCAGTATTAATAATTGAGCCACCGCCCGCTTTTTGCATATGTGGAATTGCATAGCGGCTCCAAGAAAATACTTTTCGCATTCACGTTCATTAAACGGTCCCACTCATCTAAATCGATATTCACGACATCTAAATCTTTTTGTAAATTTGTCGATCCAACATTGTTATAGAGGATTGTAATTGTACCAAACTGTTCAACAGTGAAAATCAATCGCACCTTTAATCGATTGTTCATTCCCAGCATCCAAAAATACAGCTAACGCTTCGCCGCCTTCGTTTTGAATACTTTGTGCAACCTGTTTTGCGCCTACTTTTGCAAGAAGTGTAGCGGCAGACAATTCGATACCTGATGCCCCGCCAGATACTAACGCCACTTTATTTTGTACTCTTCCCACGATATTATCCCAATCAATTCCTAATTTATATTTACTACCAAATATACTTTAACATTAAAATATATGAAGTGGAAGTTTTTGATCTCGAAAACTATAGTTACAAATATGCACCTATGGGAGTAGTATAAAAAGGAGTGTGTTATTTATCTTTTTATCGTGAATCCGTTACATGGTAATGGGTAAGCATGCTTATTTCGGGGTGGAATAGAGCTTATATTGTCACTATGGCTATTGATTTATTGAACAACAATGGGCATTTTGGTATTACTGTCTTCAACAAATTCTCAGGCAAGACGTTAAGTACAGTATGGGAAAAAAATCACAATATAAACAGACAGGCCTATTCCAATACTTGGTGACTGGGAAATGATAATGTCCACCCTACTCCATTAATCTTATTTAAACTTCACAAGACAGTCCGTTCTCATTTTCTTCACAATTAACTCATAATTACAAACATTCATGTATTTATTCTCCCACTATCATGTTAGTATAGAAAAATAATCAACATAATATGGGGGTGCTAAGATTACTATGAATCTAACAACGACGGAACCAACTAGAATTCAAGTTGAGGATATACTGATTGCCAATCAATTACTAAAAGATGTAGTCGCACATACTCCTTTGCAAAAGAATGAACGACTGTCAGAAAAATATGATTGTCGAGTCTATGTTAAAAGGGAAGATTTACAACATGTCCGTTCCTTTAAATTACGGGGTGCCTATTATAAAATCAAAACAATAGAAGCAGCTGCACTTGAAAAGGGTGTCGTCTGTGCCAGTGCGGGTAATCATGCACAAGGAGTCGCTTTTGCATGTGCACATCTAGGAATTGACGCAAAAATATTCATGCCGCAGACGACTCCGAAACAAAAAATTAATCAAGTAAAAATGTTTGGACGGAACTTTGTAGAAGTTATCTTAGTAGGCGATACATTTGACGATTCATCCGCTTCAGCAGTCGAATGTGCGAATGCTGAAGACCGAATTTTCATTCACCCTTTTGACGATTACGATGTCATTGCTGGACAAGGAACAGTCGCGGTTGAAATCATGAATGACATTGAGGAACCTGTTGATTATGTCTTTGCCAGTATTGGCGGTGGCGGTCTTATATCTGGTTTAAGTACGTACATCAAAAATGTGTCACCGCATACTCGTATGATTGGTGTAGAGCCTGAAGGTGCGGCTAGTATGAAAGCAGCATTAGATAATAATGAAGTAACCACATTAGATACCATCGATAAGTTTGTTGATGGTGCAGCTGTACAAAGTGCCGGTCAATATACCTTTGAAATTTGCCGCAAATACCTTGAAGATATCGTTCTTGTTCCAGAAGGTAAAGTGTGTACGTCCATCTTGGAATTATATAACCAACATGCAATTATCGTTGAACCAGCAGGGGCATTATCTATCGCTGCCTTGGATTTTTATAAAGATGAAATCAAAGGTAAATCCGTCGTTTGTGTCATTAGTGGCGGGAATAATGATATTGGTCGAATGCAGGAAATCAAAGAAAAATCATTGATTTATGAAGGTCTTCTCTATTATTTCATAGTCAACTTCCCACAGCGCTCGGGTGCGTTACGCCAATTTTTGGATGAAGTACTGGGACCTGACGACGATATTACTACATTTGAATATACGAAGAAAAACAACAAGGAAAGTGGTCCTGGACTTGTTGGTATTGAAATGAAGAAAAAATCAGATTACGAAGGACTTATTCAACGCATGCATCAATGCGGCTTCTCCTTTAAAGAAGTTAACAATGATAGTACGTTATTTGATTTACTTATCTAATCTCTTTCAAAAAGTCATGCTTATGGCGTTTAAGCCCTAAGCATGACTTTTTGACTGTAAATAAGAGGAGGTTCTTCTTTTTTTACAGTCCGCTTGCTGTAAATGTATCCCCACCCTCAATGGTTCCGTTTTCGAACCCTTTTATGAACCACCGTTTCCTTTGCTCAGAAGTCCCGTGTGTAAAGCTATCGGGGACGATATATCCTTGGGTTTGTTCCTGAATGCGGTCATCACCAACAGCGCTCGCTGCGGTAATCGCTTCCTCCAGATCACCTTCTTCAAGAAAATCCAAATCTTTCTGCTTTTTTGCCCATACGCCGGCAAAATAATCTGCCTGTAATTCGAGCCGTACTGAATATTTATTGAACTCTTCTTCACTCAGTTTTGGACGGAGGGAATTCACTTGCTCATTGATCCCTAAAAGGGTTTGTACATGGTGCCCCACCTCATGCGCAACTACATAGGCCATTGCAAAATCACCGGGAGCTTGAAACTTGTCTTGAAGTTCCTTATAAAAACTTAAGTCAATGTATAATTTGTGATCGCCGGGACAATAAAACGGTCCGACGGATGACCCAGCTGTCCCACATGCAGATTGAACGCTATTTGTATATAACACAAGGATGGGTTCCTCGTACTCCAAACCTTGTTCACGGAACAATTTTGTCCAAACAACTTCGGTATCTGCAAGCACTACTGACACAAATTCCGCAAGTTCCTTTTCTTCAGCCGTTTCTTCAAAAGGAACCGAGATACCCAAATCTGTTTCTTGTGAGCCATTCAAAACTTCGCCTAGATCCCCTCCAAGAAAGGTGACAATAAGAATAAGAAGTAAACCGCCGATTCCACCGCCAGCTAATCTACCCCTCCCTTTCCTTTACCCCTTCGATCTTCAACGTTCGTACTTTTCTTTCTACCTTTAAACTCCATTCAATTTCCTCCTGACTTCTGAATTTTGCATGGAATACACAGATTGTACCTATCTGTTTCTTGCTATACCAAATATCCGGGAAGTAAAAATGATATAAAAAAACACCGCAGTTGCGATGCCACTTTTAGTTCCACTATTTCCCGAAAAAGGGCTCATTTTTTTTGAAAAAGGTGTAAAATTATATATCATATTCAGCTTTAATACCCTTTATTTATCAATTGCTCTGCCATTTTAACCTTATTATCATAGAGTTTTTGAGCCAATATTTTTTTGGCTTCCAAAGAAGCTACTAAATAATCCGTATCATTAACGGTGGCAACAATGGAAAACTTATATCCAAATGGACTTGTGTCGAGAGAATGTAAGCCATAAACTTCATACTTTTCCACGTAATCTCCAGTCAATGTATCCACTTGCAAATAGGTTAATTGTTTTTCGTTTAGCTCATCGCAAACTTCTTGGAGCAACACGCGAACGATTCCAGGATCTTGATTGAATGAAACAATTAGGCTTTCAAAAATCCGTCTTTTTTCAACAGAACCATTAACCATTTTTCTAATTTCCCCATTAGAAATGGTCAATAATTTCCCGTTTATCAAACGAATCTTGACAATCCTAAACCCTAATTCCTCAACCGTTCCGCCTTCCAGTTCCCCGTTGACGTTTATAAAGTCTCCTCGTTTAATCGTACCCTCAAAAATAATGAAAACACCACTTATAAGATCATTAATCAGTTTTTGGGCACCGAACCCAATAACAGCAGCGATGATTCCCCCTGCAACAATGACTTCTTTCAAATCTCCCACAAACGGCTTAATCGCTGCGACTATAATAATGACAGCAAATATGTACCTGGATGTGTTTTTCACAACACTTTCAATTGTTTCTTTCTTTTTCTCTTCTAATATAGTTGTCCGCTTGAATAGTTGTTGCATGATTTTCCTGAATACAACTAAAAGTAAATAGGTGAAAATAATTGTTAACATTAATGAAATAAAATACAATCGAACATCCGAAAAATCATAAGCAATAAAATCTTTTATTGTATCTAAAAACATATTCATAATAATCAAGTTCCTTTTCCTCATTTACTAGATTTTTCTCTCTCAGTTTATTATACATTACGTCTAACATAACCGCATAAAAAACCCTAGACACGAATGCCAAGGGATATACTCATTGTGTAGGAAGTTATGAAATTCTATGCATGCGGATAACCTTCGAAATGTGATATTTCATAACCCCTGAATTTGCGCTTGTACTTTTGTTCTTCCTATAAGATCTTGTTACACTCATAAAAGTTTTTTCCATTGTCATCTTTTTTAGGTGAATCAATTTAACAATTACTAATTTTTTGTGTAAAGACGAACGATTTAATTCATCTATCTATTGACTATTACGACAAACTGAAAAAACAACCCTATAACAAATGTCATAAGGTCGCCTCCATCGCATGTGTAACCAAGTTATCGAAGACAATCTTCTTTCTCGTTACACAATATGAACTATGATTACAGGTTAGCCACCAACTCATATTCGTATCAATATTTTATCATACGTAGACACCTAGTGGAAAAATTAAAAAACACCAGATTTATTTAGTATATGCAAATAACTTATATCGTTAGATCTCTACTCTTCGCAACTTATATAAACAATACGCGTAAATAAAGTTCAGAAAACCACTTTACTGGACGAAAGAAAGCGATCTAAAAGCGCAACTATACAAGTAGTAGCCAGGGGATAATCAAACGGAATAAGTAGTTTATGGGAGTAGGTCAACATGCTAATCAATATAGATCCCGCAACAATTAAATAAAGCATCAAACTAAATCTGATGCTCAAATTTTTACTATTAATTTATTTCCGCATTTGTTATAGCCGTTGCAATACGGTCAAGAACAGGAATCGTACTAGATTTTTGATCCTGAGTTAGTACACTGAAAATAAGGGTTTCCCCGTCTTTTGTTTGGGCATAACCTGCCAAAGCACTGACATTTGTTAGACTTCCCGTTTTCGCAACGACATTCCCTTTAGCAGTTCCTGTTTTCATGCGGTTTCTGAGCGTACCTCCGATAAATCTGTCCGGTGCACCGGCAACTGGTAGCCCTTGAGCAAACGATCCGTACCAAGGAGCCGTTCGTACCTCATACAATAACTCAGTGAGTTGGGCAGACGTCACTTTGTTCGCATGTGACATACCGGATGCATCTTCAAACATCCACTCGTTTACATTTAATCCGACAGACTCGGCATAGTCACGCATCACTTGTAACCCAGCATCCCAACTACCATCTCCATACTTCGTTTTCCCCATAGCTTTCGCCAATACTTCCGCATGTGAGTTATTACTTAACTTCATAAAAGGCCTCATTAAGCTTTTCAATGGCATGGAACTTTTTGAAACGAGAATTTTGGATTCTGCTAGCGTTTTTCCGCGCACTGCTTTAGACGAAGGAACAAATTTTATACCTTTAGCTAGTAATGCCTTTTTGAATATATCAAGTGCATAGGCAGTTGGATTGGACACAGTAATCCACTCCTTTCTGCCAGAGGATCCAATCGGAGCATTTCCAGTAATGACAATATTATTTGTTCCATATTGACGTTCAATCTTCAACGTGTTTTTAGTCCCTTTAGGAACTGTCTTTGAACGATTGACCACTCGAACAACGCCTGTTTCTGGAGTTATTATTACTTTTGCTGCTTTCCCGCGGGCAGCTGGCTTTGCATCTACAATGACTGTGCCGGCATCATAATCTGTATTCGGAGATACAGTCACTGCTGAAATCTGAGCTGCATAATAATACGATTCATCATTTTTATCAATACCTGGTGATAGACGGATTGTATCAAACCACGTGTCATCCCCCACAAGATCACCTGAAATCTTTTTCACCCCAAGAGCAGACAGCTTTGAAGCGAAATTGTCAAAGTCTTTTTTCAATAATGTAGGATCGCCTGTCCCACGGAGATACAGATTCCCATCCAATGTTCCATTTGTTACTTTGCCATTCGTTAATACATCTGTCGTGAAACGATAATCTTCGCCAAGTGTCTCAAGTGCTGCCGCTGCAGTTAATATTTTCAACGTGGACGCGGGTGTAATTCCTTTATCACCGTGTTTCTGGTAAACAATTTCCCCAGTCGAAGCTTTGCGCACAGTAACACTACTCGTCCCTTTCTGCATTCTACCATCCGTCATAATTATATTAATGGTTTCTTCCAAATTCTCATACGTTGAAGTTGCATAAACAGTTGATTGTTCAGCAAACGTAGTGAAAAGCGTTCCAATCAACAATAAAACCGACAATAACGATAATGCTATTTTTCTCTGTATCAAACCATTGCCCCCTCCAAAATTGTGTAGACTATGAATATTCTACCACAAACGATAGAACGCAAGAACATTCAATGACAAGTGTATTTCGTTGCTGTGTTAAGATAATAAATAGATTTTCAAACGAAAGGTGGATATACAATGATGAACACTGAGTCAGTAAAATTAACTACCCTTACAACAAAAGGTGGTTGCGGCTGCAAAATCGGTCCTGCTGATTTGGCCGATGTATTAAGCAGCCTACCACTCGCTTCTCCAAATCCTAACTTGCTCGTTGGCCTCGATACGAGTGATGATGCAGGTGTTTATAAGCTGACTGATGAAATAGCAATGGTGCAGACACTTGACTTTTTCACACCAATTGTCGATGACCCATACGATTTCGGTCAAATCGCTGCTACAAATGCAATCAGTGACATCTACGCAATGGGTGGAACTCCGATTACAGCGCTAAACATCGTCGCTTTCCCAATCGCTACTTTGGATAAAAAAATCCTCACAGAAATTCTTCGTGGTTCCGGTGATAAATTAAAGGAAGCAGGCGTAACACTTGTCGGTGGTCATTCAATAGATGATCAAGAACCAAAATTTGGTCTTGCAGTTACTGGAACTGTCCATCCCGAAAAAGTACGAACAAATGCGGGTGCACAACCAGGCGATAAGTTACTTTTAACAAAACCAATCGGCGTGGGTATCTACACAACATCATTGAAAAATGGTTTATTATCCGAAGATGAAATTGTCTATGTAACGAAAGTTATGACTACACTTAATAAAACAGCAGCAGAAACAATGGCTACATACGATGTCCATGCCGCAACAGACGTAACTGGCTTTGGATTGCTAGGACATGCTTCTGAAATAGCGAAAGCAAGCGGCGTGGGCATTCGCATCATTGCTGACCAAGTACCGATCCTCCCTCGTACAAAAGAACTTGCAGATGCCGGCAAAGTACCTGGCGGAACAAAAAACAATTTCGCCCACGTAGCGGGAGTGGTTACTTACGCTGAAACAATGGACCAAACCGATCGATGGATTTTATGTGATGCTGTGACATCAGGTGGCTTACTTATAGCGGTGCCAGAAGACCAGTCAGGTAAACTGTTGGATGAACTTCAACAAAAAGGCGTTGACGCCCGGATAATCGGCGAAGTAACAGAAGAAAATAAAGGCCGTATCATTGTCGAATAAAATGATGTGATCTTTGGTTAGAAGGTGAATTGGATGTTCCGCGATTTAATGTTGGAAGATATACTTGCATTACAAGAAAAAGGTCCACATACATTCATTGATGTTCGTTCTCCTAAAGAGTTTAATGAGGCGACGATTCCTGGAAGCATTAACATCCCTGTTTTCAATGATGAGGAACGCGCAGAAATTGGAACGCTTTATAAACAAGTTGGACAAGATGTTGCAAAGGAAAGAGGACTTGAAATCTTTGCGAAGAAGTTGCCGGATTTTATTCGTGCTTTCAAACTTATTGAAACGCCAATGACGGTATTCTGCTGGCGTGGCGGCATGCGCAGCAAAACTGCAGCGACCGTCCTCGATTTAATGGGCATCTATACCACTCGTTTGACTGGCGGAGTCCGTTCTTATCGCCAATGGGTTGTTCATGAATTGGAAAAAGAAGAATTTTCTCCAGACTTCATTGTATTGAACGGCAATACAGGTACAGGTAAAACCGAGATTTTGAAGCGTCTAGCAGACACTGGCTACCCTGTTATTGACTTCGAGAACATTGCAGGTCATCGTGGATCTATTTTCGGACAAATTGGTCTTGAGCCCAGTAATCAAAAGAAATTTGACTCGTTACTCATTCATGAATTAGAACGATTTAAAACGGAGCCACATGTTTTCATCGAAGGCGAAAGTAGACGAATTGGTAAAGTAAGTTTACCGCAATTTATTTATGAGAAAAAGGAAATTGGGATGCAAATCGTCATTCATCTCCCGATTGAGGAACGGGTTAATATTGTTCTATCAGACTATGAACCATGGAACAACCCGGAACGCTTCAAAGAGGCCTTTCAGTTAATTGAAAAACGTTTACATACACCCATTGCCAAGTTGATAGAAACGCATTTGGAGAATGGTGAGTTTGGATTGGCAGTCAAGTTGCTCCTTGAATACTATTATGATCCAAGATATAGATATTCTGGTGATCAAAATTCCGAATTACAGAAGATAGACATTGAGGCAATAAATGTAGAGGACGCATTCCAAAAAGTTCTTCAAACTATATCACGAATGAAACTTCTACCTTTATCATAAAACTAACTGCCTGAACAATCGATCTTTTTGTCGACTGCTCAGGCAGTTTTTCATTGCAGAGATACTTGTAATTGTAGAGTTCTCTCAAAAGTAATTCTAACTTTAGTAACCGAAAAAATATACTGACTTTTCCGTCATTAAGGGTTAGTATAAAGGGAGACTAATGCTTGAAGAGGTCTTCTAGCAATTAAGCTCTATTCCTAGTTTAAGTACAGTTTTTCAAACTACAAGAGCCCATTTTATCTCTAATTGAGAATACATGTACATTGACCATCCCACTACAATTAGAATTAGTGAAGCGAGTGCTGAGAATAATCAAGAGCTAGGTAGCCTTCAAACAAGAATTATTTTTGCTATATAGATTGGATTTTTGAAGATCGTATGTGTTCTCAGCGTAAGCGCCTCACAGTGATAGACAATGTCCTAAGCGTGTAAGCAGTATTCAATAGAATCATTCATTCAAATTATATAGTGGATATTAGTAGATATATTGTTTCTTTTTTAGTATGATTATCATGTAGTAATTAAAACAATCTAGGGAGTGAACATTTATGATAGAAAAAGACAATAACAGAAAATTAACAACTGCCGCTGGTGCTCCAGTTGTGGATAATCAAAACTCAATGACTGCTGGGCCTAGAGGGCCAATACTATTACAAGATGTTTGGCTTTTGGAGAAGCTTGCGCATTTTGATCGCGAGGTTATTCCTGAACGCCGTATGCATGCTAAAGGAACAGCTGCGTATGGTTCATTTACCGTAACTCATGATATTTCAAAATATACAAAAGCAAAAGTCTTCTCGGAAATCGGTAAAAAAACAGATATGTTCGTTCGTTTTTCAACAGTTGCCGGTGAACGTGGTGGAGCTGACGCAGAACGAGATATCCGCGGATTTTCAATGAGATATTATACGGAAGAGGGTAACTGGGACCTCGTCGGAAATAACACACCTGTGTTCTTCTTTAGGGATCCAATGAAATTCCCAGACTTGAACCATGCTGTTAAACGTGATCCACGTACAAATATGCGTAGCGCCAATAACAACTGGGACTTCTGGTCATCACTTCCTGAAGCACTTCACCAAGTAACGATTGTTATGAGTGACCGTGGACTTCCAAGTTCATACAGAAGTATGCATGGTTTCGGAAGCCATACCTTTAGTATGATCAATGCTGAAAACGAGCGCGTTTGGGTGAAATTCCACATGCATTCACAGCAAGGAATTGAAAACTTGACTGATCAGGAAGCAGAGGCCGTTGTCGGCAAAGACCGTGAAAGCCATCAACGCGATCTATATGAGAATATCGAAAATGGGAACTTCCCGAAATGGAAAATGTTCATTCAAGTAATGACAGAAGAAGAGGCTAACAACATGCCATATAACCCGTTTGACTTAACAAAAGTATGGTATAAAAAAGACTTCCCTCTTATCGAAGTAGGAGAATGGGAATTAAACCGTAATCCTGATAACTATTTTGCAGAAGTAGAGCAAGCTGCTTTTACACCTGCAAACGTTGTTCCGGGTATCAGTTTCTCACCAGACAAAATGTTACAAGGACGCCTCTTCTCATATGGAGATGCACAACGCTATCGTTTAGGTGTGAACCATCACCAAATTCCAGTCAACAAACCGAAATGCCCAGTTCATAGTTTTCACCGTGACGGCGCAATGCGTACCGATGGTAATCTTGGAAGTACTCTTCATTACGAGCCGAACAGCTATGGTGAATGGCAAGAACAACCGAAATATAAAGAACCAGCTCTAGATATTTTCGGGGCAGCAGACCAATGGAACTTCAGAGAAGATGACGATAATTACTTCGAACAGCCTGGTAAACTCTTTAACTTAATGACGCAAGAACAACAACAAGTATTGTTCGAAAATACGGGACGTAATATGAATGGCGTTGACAGACATATCCAACTTCGTCATATTGCTCACTGTTATAAAGCTGACCCGGCTTACGGACTAGGCGTAGCCGCTGCACTCGGTATTGCTTGGAGCGAAGTAGAAGCAGCAGCAACATTCGAAGCAAAATAAGCATTTTCCATACTGAAGGAGCAGCGAAATTCGCTGCTCCTTTTATTTCCCTGAATCACAAGTATTTCCGAGGAAATCGCGCGAAAATCGTTGATTCGTCGTTAAAACTGAAAATCCTCGAAAAACTCCATTATAACGCGAAATAAGGACTTCCCCTCCCTTTAGTACCTATTAGTTATTATAAAGCCCTACCTTTTGTTTCATATGAAAACGCCTGCATCCATTAGGCTTTGAGTGCAGGCATTTTGCAGTTTATCTATTCTAATTTCCTAAAAGGATGAATATATAAACGAATAAACAACAAAAGAAAAATCAAGGTAGAAATACCAAACAAAATTCGAATTGGAAACCATTCGGCCCATAATCCCGCGATAAAAAGACCGAATGGAAGAGTCAGCTTCATAAGCATGGACGAGGTACCTGCAACGCGTCCAAGCAGATGATTCGGTGTAAATTCCTGCCTAATCGTGAAATAAACAATGTTGGAAATCGTTGTAGAGAATGTACGTATTGCAAGTGCCATTCCTATAGCCCACCATGTTTGCGCAAAGATGAGACAGGCCATGCCGGCCACGTCAAATAGTAGACAGAACGTATAAATATTTCCACGACCAAACTTTTTCCGTATATGACTTATAACTGCCGCCCCTACAATTCCCCCAATTGCCGAAATGGTATACATCAATCCAACTTGCTGTGCTGTAGCGCCAAGTTGGTCGGTTACATAAAAGACAAGAACGCCGATCACTAGACTTGAAGCAAAGTTCATGAATAAGACTGTAATTGTCGGAGTTAACAAGGTTTTATTACGAAATAATTCATCTATGCCCTCTTTTATATCTTGCACGATAGTGGTTTTCTTTCGCTCCATGACAATAGTTGCCGGCGGTTGAAATACAGAAACGCACATAAATAAAATAATTAAGCAGAGCATATACACTGCCAATGTAGACGTATAGGAAAAGGCTACTAGCAATGCCCCTGCCAAACCAGGACCTATTGTCTGGATGAATGTACTTACAAAGGATAGCTTCGCGTTAGCAGAAGTAAGCTGTTCCTTCATTACGATTTGCGGCAAAACGGCATGGTGAGCATTGCCGAACGTATAGCCTGCAGAAGATAATATGAATCCAAGGATATATAAATGCCAAAGTACTAGCTGACCTGAGAAAAGGAGCACTATCATCCCAACCATTGACATCGCCTGAATTAGACTTGTCCATTGCATCATTCGTTTTCGGTTCACCCGATCCACAAATACACCAGCCAACATGCCGATGAAGATATTCGGGAAGAATTCAATCGCTCGCATCATGCTCATTGCCAATGCTGATCGACTTAAATCATAAATTAGCAATGGAATCGCGATAATGTACATTTGATAGCCAAAGCTAGATATGATAGAGCCACCCCAAATGAGCATAAAATTTTTGTTTTTCCAAAGTGCCTGATCTGTTGTCGTGCTTTCTATCGCTTTTAAAGCCATTTTTCGTCCCCCTATTGCTTCTACCTGTAGCTAAACTATAAAATAGATAAAGGTGAATAAAAAGTGTTCGATTAGTATTTCTTAGTTCACCTTTTAAAATGGAGGTATATAGATGAAATATATTGAACACTCGAAAGAACTTACACTACATTTTCGTAAAAACTCAGAAACTGAAACCACAATCGCAGACCTTTCAAAGCTGCTCAACTGTTCGGATCGGCATGTAAAAACCGTCGTAAAGTATCTACATCAACAAGGGCATATCCATTGGGCAATTCAAAATGGTCGAGGCAAAAAGCCAAAGATAACCGTTCTTCAATCCAACCAAGAGATACTATTGAAAGAAGCGAAACACAACATTCAACACGGACATTATAAAGATGCATTCCAGATTATTCAGCAGTTTGATAGCCAGTTACAAGCTGACTTTCAACAGTGGTTCGAAAAGCATCTGGGCCTCTCACAAGAACACTCGGCTGAACTATCCATCGATGTGATGCGCTATCCATTTTACGAAACAAAACTCATCTTGGATCCGCTATACATCCTTTCCAGGCATGATGCACATATGGTTCAGCAAATCTTTGACCGGCTTGTGGAATATGACAATGTCACCCATCAACTGCTCCCACGAATCGCTCACCACTGGGACAGTGATGATGGTATGCAATGGACCTTTTATCTTAGAAAGAGCGTCCGTTTCCATAATGGTCGAGAGTTGACAAGTAATGATGTAAAAGCAACATTTGAGCGGTTTCCTTTGAATGATCCAATTATAAAAAATATGAAACAGATTTACACACCGTCCAAAAATATCATTATTTTCCAGCTAACAAAACTAGATTTTCTCTTCCCTAGATACTTATCCAACATGAAGACATCCATTGTGCCGATTGAAGTTATTGAAAAAGATGAACATTTTAAACTGTATCCTGTTGGTTGCGGTCCCTACCGATTAGTGCATCATGATGAGAATATGGTTCGTCTAGATGTCTTTCCTGACTATTACGGTACTCGACCATGGTTAGACCGCGTGGAGATTATCAAAACCCCTTACTCAATTCATGATGAAACGAAACATCCACTCCTATTGAATGCACCGAATGCTACGTGGAATGAAGTACGAATTAAGGAAGAAGGAGCAGACTATATCACATTTAACTGTCGCAAGAATGGACCGATTCAAGACAAACAGTTCCGGCAACTCATCTCCAATATCGTTAACCCATCCGATTTTTGTTTAGATGTTGGAAATGAAGAAGTCGCATACAGTTTTTTAACTGAACGTTCGGCAATGCTGAAGTCCGCTAATTTGCATCCTTCAAGTGAATACTTTGAAACAGATGTCGTTCTAAGAATTGCGGCTCAGCAAATCCGAAAAGACGCTAATCACGAACGAGAGGCTTTGCTCCTTCAAGCTCAGCTTGCACTGCACGGAATCGAATCGACTGTGGAACTCATCGACTTACATCAGCTGAATGACTGCTTGTACAAGCACTATGATTTGTTTGTTGGTGGCATTGCCTTAAGTGAAGATCGGCTTATATCTATTTTGACAGCAAGTCAATCTTCAAAACTTACCCTCTATCCTTGCTTAAATAATGAAATGAAAACGTATGTGGATCAACAAATCACCACAATAAAAGAACTACGAGATGATACGACACGTTGGGAGACCTATTTTCAATTAGAGTCGTATTTAAAATCGAACCATATTCTTCTCTTTTTAAATCACCGCTCACACACTGTTTTTGAACCCCAAAATAGTCCATATGAAAATATACGTTTGGATTGTAATGGGAGAATTGATTATCGAAAAATCTGGAAGAGAATTTAGTAGGTAATCGTAAATACGACTATAATTATACTGACTTTTCCGTCATTTTTAGATAGAATTGATATAGCATTCACTATTATTTAGTAGGGGGAATTTTCATGTCTATCACATTCACAGCAAAAGAAGAGTTCTTTACGTTTCATGATCCAATGCAAGATGGTAAATTGATTGATCGCAAAACTGAAATTCGAATGGATCCACTAACAGGCGAAACATCCCGAATTATATTCGACCCAGGCGCCCCCTTTACATCAACTGACTATTCGGAGCTCGCAAAACAAACCTCCGGTAATAAATGTCCATTCTGTCCCGAAAACGTGCACACCTTCACACCCAAATTTCCGAATGAATTAATCGAAGATGGCAGGATTATTCAAGGCGAAGCCGTCGTTTTTCCAAACCTCTTTCCATACAGTAAGCATAATGCGGTGGTCCGTATGTGCGATCAGCATTTCGTCAAACTCAATGAGTTCACAACAGCAATGATTGCCAATTCCTTTTCTGCTGCGCATAGCTATTTGAATAAAGTTATCGCCCAAGATCCGGAAACCGCTTACGCATCCATCAACTGGAACTACTTACCCTCTTCAGGCGGTAGCATTTTACATCCACATATTCATGTGCTGGCCTCTGAAATGCCGACTAACTACCAATTAACAGCATTAGCAAGTAGCGAGCAGTTTCACATAGAAACCGGCAGCAACTACTACGATTCTTTAGTAGAAAGCGAGCGTGAAATCGATGAGCGCTATATCGCGACCGTGGGTTCCATCGACTGGGTTCATGCTTTCGCGCCGAAAAGTCATACTGATTTTATCGGAGTGCTAAATACTTCTTCGTTAGATGGATTAAACGATAGCAACTGGCAGGATCTCGCAGAAAGTCTCACAGGTTTTTTCCATTACTTTGAATCCATTGGCATCACAAGTTTTAACCTTGCCTTGTTTATTCCTGTTAGTAAGAATTCATCAGAACGCGTTCACGTACGAATTGTTCCCCGTTTGACAATCGGTGCACTCCAAACAAGTGACATGAACGTTTTCAATTTCTTACATGGCGAACCACTGTGCTTGAAAGTACCTGAAGAAACAACAAAAGAAGTAGCTAGTTATTTCAACATGTCTGTTGATTAACCATTAATTTGCATAAAATACTGGTTAAAAGAGTTTAATAACCTCTATTTTCACTGGACCATATCCGGCTCGCTTTCGGTTAACTGTTCATGACAGATTTAAGAAGGAACTGCAATTCATTCCTTCTTAGTAATACTGTTACGAATTGTTGCCTGTCGCCTTCCTACAATGTTCAAGTGAAAGATACAATTGGTTTGAAAGCAAAGAATAGATGCCTTTCTATAGAAATTGTAAGTGCCCGAAGATACAATTTCGGACACTCTAGTACTTTGTATAATGTGTTCCTTGCTTACTTCTAGCAAAGATTATACATCTAATCATGTGATGCCTTATAGAAAGTGACACTTCTTCAAAATAAAGAAGAAAAAGCCATAGAGAACGCATCAGCCGTCAAAATTGCATCTTTGGCGGCTTTTCTCCAGTTAGGAAGACAGCTATTCTTTCCTCCCAAAAAGATTCGGCACTCTGTGTACTTATGCATTTGGAGAGCGATGGATAGAAGACAACCAGACAATTACCGAAAAAAATGTGTAGGGATTCGTAATAGAAGTCATTTAATCCAAAGCGATCCGAAAGCGCAACTACACAAGTATCGGCGAGGGGAAATCAAATTATTTACTAGTTAATTTTGGTTAATCAACAGTCATATTATTTCAAATAAGAAAAGCGTGTGGTGCTGAAGCCTAGACACTGTTCCATGTAATGCGCCTACACTGTTTTATATACCGTATTCAAAACTTTAACATATATAGCAATGCTAGTTTATATACTTTCACTCATCCTAAATAATAGTACAATCATATACACTTTACAGAATATCCACTCCTTTTTAATCAACTATCACCAAAGCCATAAAAAAAGAGTCTTTCAGTTTTTCCGACTGAGAAGACTCTCTTTTTGCATTTTTATTCATTTTCGAAACTCAGCTAAAGACCGGCAATGTAACAAGAATCATCAGTGTAAACAAGATAGCCACATAATTCACGGAACACATGAACATCAGATGTGCCCACTTCATATCGTTTTTTGTGAAAAATCCGGTTATAGCTGCAACCAGCCACCCGATGTTCATCAGTGTAGCGATGACAACAAAAAGTGTTCCAAGCGAACCTAAAAAGAATGGTAATGGAAGTAAGCATGCTATATAGACAACCATTTGTCGCTTAGTAAAATTAAATCCATAAACGACTGGAAGCATCGCCACTTTTGCCAAACTGTATTCTTCTACTTTCTTCATCGCAATAGCGAATGTATGCGGCATTTGCCATATGAATAGGATAAGCGTTAATACGATTGGGACGATATGAAAACCGGGTGCAATTGCTGCCCATCCGATTAATGGCGTCACAGCACCTGACACACTGCCAATTACCGTATTCAACGTATATCTACGTTTTGACCACATTGTGTATAAAATAACATACGTAAACCATCCAATGGATGCATAGACGGTCGCTTCAATTGTAGTAAAAGCTAGAAGTACTAAACCTACTACAGATAATGCAATTCCTAATCTAAAGACAAATTTAAGCGAGAAATTCCCAGTAACTGTCGGACGGTTTTTGGTCCGCTGCATTACTGTATCAATGTCGACATCATACCAGTTATTCAGGACAAGTGCTCCGGCCATAACAAGTGTACTGCCTGAAATCGTCAACAAAAATACATCCCAGTTTTCCAAAAATGTTACTTCCGAAAAATAGAGCGCTAACCAAAATCCTGTGAGTACAGGTAGCACATTAGAAATTAAGACTATCCCCTTAAATAGAGATTTAAAATCAGTGAATAGCGTAGAAATATTTTGTTCTTTCGAAACAGTTTTTTCATCAACCTTATCCCAAGATGGATCCATTACTTTAGTCATCAATTCGTCTCTCCTCAAAAAAGCCAGGTACTTTTCTAATTGGCGGATTCGCAATTCGTTCAGTGACTGGCATGCTTAACTCCATTTTACTCTTAGTCTTCAAGTAAGACAAAGGAAAGCTTTGTGACATTTTTATATCTAACTCAAAAAAGGATTGAAAACATCATATTGATGATTCCAATCCCCCTAAAAATAAGCAGAGTTATATTATTTTCCTTCTACAGACTTCAACTGATCCAATTGAATTAAGCCTTCAATTTCACTACTAGGGATATACCCTGCTTCCTTACTGATATCAGCCATCTCCTGAATCACTTCTTCATTGACAGATGTTGTTACTTTTAGATGCTTAAATGCAACTTCTAACTCCGCTTTGTCAATTTCTTTTCCTGTTAATCCTTTGATGTGTTTATTTACTAGATCTTGACTTTCTTCAGGATTTTGCTCAATAAATGCTACTGCTTTTACATGGGCTGTTAAATAAGCTTTTACTAAAGTTTCATTATCTAAAAACTTCTTACTTGCTGCAACCACTGTATTTGTGGATTCTTTCCCCCAAGCGAATGATTCCCAGTCTAACAACAATTGACCTTTCGCCTGGGATTCCAAAATATAACCCCATGGTTCTTGTGTTGCTGCAGCATCAACGGACTTTTGAATAAAGAGCGTTGCTGTATCAGCAGGTGCTGCGGCAAACATTTCAACGGTACCGCCATTTAATGTAGGTTTCAGACCCACATCTTGTAGCGCCTTACGCAGCATCACGTCTTGGGTACTTCCTATCACAGGAATTGCGACTTTCTTTCCGTCTAAGTCGGCCAGTTCTCTAATGTTACTATGTTCACTCGCAACTAGGACTGCCCCCCCGTTTACAGCGCCTGAAATAATATGGTAGTTGGGTTCTTTTACGTAGAAGTTCAGTAAAGGACCCGGCCCAACTGTTCCTACATCAATTGATTTAGTCGCCATCGCTTCCATAAACAAGCCGCCGTTACTGACGGTCTTTGTGTTGATTTTAATATCCTCCCCAAACGCTTCTGTGAAATAGCCTTTCTCTAACGCAACGATTGTAGCGATATGCGTTAAATTTGGGAAATAACCAATGTTCACTTCTTTAACGTCTTGTGCTCCCTTTTCTGTTTTTCCACATCCAGATACAATAGCAAACACAGCTAAAGAAATAAGCCCAAGTAACAATAAATTACGTTTCATTCTGTTCTCTCCCCATCTGTCATTATTTATCATTACTTAACTGATTCCCCATTTTTTCTGCACATTGCGCTCAAGTCGTAAAAAGACCAGATTATCCATGATTGTACCGATAACACCAATAATAATCATGACTGATATAACTAAATCCATTTGTCCCAATGATCTCCCCATTTCTAAAAGATGCCCCAAACCGCCACCAGCTCCGAGCAGTTCCCCTGCCATTAATGCGCGCCAGGAAAATGCCCAGGCAATTCGTAATCCTGATATAAGTTGTGGGACAGATGCTGGTATAATGACTGTTCGTAAAAAGTGAAAACCGCCAGACCCTAATGTTTTAGCAACTTGTTGATAAAGCCTAGGCACATTTTTAAAACCACTTGTCGCGTTGATTGTCATTGTCCATGTTGCGCCAATTGTTACAATGAAAAGAATGGACAAATCGTTCAAACCAAACCAAATAATAGCAAGCGGGAACCACACAATACTCGGAATCGATTGCAATGCTGTGACAAGAAAACCGAGTGTGTCTTCCACTAACTTAGAACGCCATATGAGATAGCCTAAAAAAAGACCGAGGACTGTAGCAATAATAAATCCAATTAATAGACGGCTCATGCTTGTTAGAATTGCAGTCAATATTTGCCCACTTACAATACCTGTGTAAAGTGTATGCAGTACTTGGCTGAGACTCGGAAACATGAAATCGGGTAAACTCGATAATCTAGATGTGACTTCCCATATCACCGCTAGAATTCCGATGAATAGGATCCGTCTTAAAAATGTAGTCATCCCCCATTTCCTCCTTCAATACTTTCTCAATTTCACCTTGCAGTGATGCCAATATCTGTTTTTCCAAATGAAATGTAACGTCATTAGGCATAATGCCATCTTTCATTGTCGTTGAAGAATGAATCTCTTTGATTCTTCCAGGGCGCGTTTCGAAAACGACAATCTTTTCGGATAAAAGGACTGCCTCCCGAATGTTATGCGTAACGAAAAAGATTGTCACCTTCGTTTTTTGCCATATTTCCAGCAGCTCATTATGTAACACCATTCTCGTTTGCTCGTCTAGTGCTGCAAACGGTTCATCCATCAATAATATAGCGGGTTCCATGACAAGTGCGCGTGCGATAGCAACGCGTTGTTTCATACCTCCAGACAACTGATGCGGATAGGCGTCGATAAAATTGCTCAAATGGACCATTTTTAACATTTCTCTCGCTTTGTCCTCTGCCTGTTTTTTTTGCAAACCCTTCAAACGTAAGCCGTACGTTACATTATCAAGAACTGTTAACCACGGAAACAATCCATCCTGCTGAAAAACGACAACACGATCTGGTCCAGGATCCGTCACTACTTTTCCAGCAATCCGAATTTCCCCCTGATCAGCCTTCTCAAGACCTGCAATCAGATAGAGCAATGTTGACTTCCCGCAACCCGAAGGTCCAACAATTGAAACAAATTGCCCTTTTTCCACGTCTAACGAGATATTATCCAGTACTTTCACATGACCTTTTTCTTTGTGTGGAAAACTTTTAACAATGCCATCTATTGTTAAATACATTCAAATATCCCCTTTCCTAAAATCCCCTATATTGTAGGTTAAGTTAATGATTCCATTCGATAATGCCTCGACGCTTCGGGGATGCCTACGTTCAGTTCATATGCCATATCCAATACTTCAACCTACATAGCAATTACATTACTAATAACTGCCCAATCTGCGTGTTAGAATGGCTATTAAAATTCGAACAAATCGCTTGATAAATAGCGTTCACCAGAATCTGGTGCAATACAGACTACAGTATCTTTCGGAGTCAATCGCCTCGCAACGGTTAATGCCGCATATATGGATGCTCCCCCTGAAGGACCTAGGAGAATCCCTTCATTCACTGCTACGTTCCGTACCGTCTCGTAAGCTTCATCATCTTTTATCATAAAAATCTCATCGTAGACATCCGTATTCAGTACAGAAGGAATAAACCCTGGACTTGTTCCTACTAATTTATGTTTTCCTGGCTTACCACCCGATAGAACAGGTGATCCAGCTGGCTCTACAACGTGAACTGATATACTATCATCATGTTCTTTAAGCGCTTCTCCTGTACCAGTCACTGTCCCGCCCGTTCCTGAAGTACAGACAAAAGCACTAAGCGTTCTCCCTATCGACTCTAGCGCAGTAATAATTTCAATTGCTGTCGTTGTTCGATGGATATTAGGATTTGCTGGGTTTTCAAATTGCATAGGGATAAAACTGCCTTCGATTTGTGCAGCTAATTCATTTGCTTTTGCAATCGCACCTGGCATTCTTTCATCGCTGGGTGTCAGAACGACTTTAGCACCGTATGCTTTCATTAAATTAATGCGTTCTATCGTTGCGTTATCGGGCATGACGAAAATTGCTTGATAACCTCTCGCTGCAGCATTCATCGCCAAGCCAATCCCTGTATTACCTGATGTAGGCTCTATAATTGTTGCTCCTGCCATTAATTTCCCGCTTTTTTCTGCTTCAACAATCATATTGTATGCTGCCCTGTCTTTTACACTTCCGCTTGGATTAAAATATTCAAGCTTCACATAAACAGCTGCCCCTTGTGGATCCGGAACTCTATTTAATCTTACAAGAGGCGTATTTCCAATCAATTCAGCAATATTGTTTACGACTTGCATGTTTGTCATCCTCCCAATACCACTAAGGATTTATCCTGATACCCATCAATCATTTCTAGAAAGGCATTTTGCATGTTGATAGATTGCCTGTATGTGTCATTGGCGATTGCTTTAAGTAATTTGGTTTTTATTGATTGGTGTAACACAGAATGTTTCACTTTTTCTCTGGACAGTGTCAGAAACCCAAGATATTCACCATAAGAATCTTCGTAAATTAAGGCAAGTTCGTCACGAATACTTTTGGAAAGTGCCGGACTTGCCCCGCCCGTTGCAACACATATCGTTAGGTCACCTCTTGTCAGCTTTGCAGGGACATGAAAGGTGCTTAACTCCGGATTATCAACGATATTGACCAGTTGATGCTTGCCAGCAGACGATGCAACGAACGTATTCACGATTTCACTATCTGTAGCTGCAATAACAATCAATGCGGAATCAAGATCTTCCGATTCGAATAATTTATCTTTCCATGCAATCTTGTTCTCGAGAAAGAGTTGTTCTATTTCTGAGTGAATCATCGGACTAATTACAGTTATAGAAGAACCCGCTTGTAGCAAGCCGACAATTTTTCTGTAGGCAATCAGGCCACCACCAACTACTACTACAGCTTTATCTTCGATGTTCAGCATAATTGGATAGGATTTCATTGTTCTGTTCACCTGCCGCTGTTTAGTTATTCAATTAATCGTGAAAGTCTAACCCGGATTGAACAGCTTTCACATGTCCCGCACGGATAACAAAATCCCCAAAATGCTCGCCTTCTTGTCTTTCCTTCGCGTATTGGAAAAATAGTGGTTTAAGCAGTTCAAGAATTTCGTCTTCTCCAATGTTTTCCCGGTATAATTTGTTCAGCCTATCCCCGACAAATCCAGCACCAAGATACATATTGTATTTTCCAGGGGATTTTCCGATAAAGGCTATTTCACCTAAAGCGGGACGAGAACAACCATTCGGACAGCCCGAAATACGGATAATAATCTCCTTTTCTCGCAATCCCGCTTCATCCAGAATCAGTTCCATCTTATCCAGTAAGGAAGGCAAATAACGTTCAGCTTCAGCCATCGCCAGCCCGCAAGTCGGAAAAGCAACACAAGCCATTGAACTCCGGCGCAACGCGGAATGATGCTGTCCATCAGTCAATCCATGATGCTCAATTAGTTCGACAATCTTGTTCTTATTTAGACTCGAAACATTGCTAATAACGAGATTTTGGTTTGGACTAAGGCGGAAATCTCCTGTGTGAATCTTGGCAATTTCGCGCAAGCCCGTCATCAGTGGATAATCATCCAAGTCTTGGATTCGACCGTTTTGGATAAAGAGCGTGAAATGCCAATTGCCATCGCTCCCTTCCACCCAACCATAACGATCACCATTATGTTCAAAATGATAACTACGCGCGGTTTCAAGTTCCCAGCCTAATCGCTCATTGAGTTCATTGGTGATCCAATCAAGTCCGCGAGCATCAATTGTGTATTTAAAACGTGCATACTTTCGAACAGAGCGATTTCCATAATCACGTTGAATCGTAATGATTTTTTCCGCTACGTCGATAATCTGATCTGTTGTACAGAATCCAATCACCCGCGCCAACTGAGGATAGGTGTTTGTATCTCCATGCGTCATCCCCATGCCGCCCCCGACTGCAATGTTGAATCCAACTAATTTACCTTCTTCTAAAATGGCAATTAAACCAAGATCCTGTGAAAAGACGTCAACGTCGTTATTAGGAGGAACCGCCACACCAATTTTAAATTTCCGTGGTAAATAGAGCGCGCCATACAAGGGCTCGATTTCTTCATCCGTTTCTTGACTGTCAATTACTTTTTCACCATCGAGCCAGATTTCATGGTAAGCATTAGTCCGTGGCGAAAGATAATCGCTGAGTTTCTGAGCCCAGCCATAAACCTCGGCATGAATATCCGATTGATAAGGGTTTGGATTACACATCACATTCCGGTTCACATCACCACAAGCCGCTAGTGTATCCATCAATGCCGCATTAATTTCTTGTATATTCTCCTTCATATTCCACTTTAAAATTCCATGCATTTGGAATGACTGACGCGTAGTCAATTTCAACGTTCCATTGCCAAATTTATTGGCGACATGATCCATCATCAACCATTGCGCCGAAGTTGCAACTCCGCCCGGAGCACGAACACGGACCATGAACTGGTAAGCTGGTTCTAATTTTTGGCGTTGTCTTTCATTCCGTAAATCCCGATCATCTTGCAAATAGCTCCCATGGAATTTCATCAATCGATTATCGTCATCAGGTATCCCCGAACTGATTGGATATTCAAGCGACTCTACTAGCGATCCTCGTAAATAATTACTCTCACTCTTTATCCGCTCAACATCACTTGGTGTTCCTGGTTGTGACGGTAGAATTATTTTTTTCGTCATATAACTAGCCCCTCTCACACTTGTTTCAGTAGACATCACGTTGATAACGTTTCTGCTGTTGCATGTCAGCTAAATAGTCAGATGCTTCCATAGAACTCATGATTCCCTCTTTTTCAAGGATCGTTTCCAAAGTAGAATGGACATCGGCAGCCATATGCTTTTCATCACCACAAACGTAGAGTACAGCACCCTTTTCCAACCACTCAAAAATCGCTTTGCTGTTCTCTAACATTCGGTGTTGAACATAGACTTTATCTTTCGTATCACGGGAAAATGCAACATCCATTCGCGTCAATACACCCTCTTTGAGCCATTGTTGCCACTCAACCTGATACAAAAAGTCCGTAACAAAGTGTTGATCACCAAAGAACAACCATGTTTTCCCTTCTGCGCCAATCTCCTCGCGTTCTTCCAAGAATGATCTAAATGGAGCTATCCCGGTACCAGGTCCAATCATAATCAAAGGCGTATTAGGATTTTCTGGTAATTTAAAATTAGAGTTACGCTGAACATACACAGCTAAATGATCTCCTGGTTGTGCACGTACTGCACATTCATCTGAACAGACACCTACTCGATCGCGACCGTGTGCCTCATAGCGAACAGTTCCAATCGTAAGATGTACCTCATCTGGATTTGCTTTTGAACTACTAGCAATTGAATAGAGACGCGCCGGTATTTTGCGTAATATTGCGATAAATTCACTTAGAGGGGCTTCCCATGGTGCAAAATCCCGAACTAGATCCAATAAATCACGACCGTAGAGATAATCCCTACATTCTTGCTCCCTTTCTGGTTCCAAGAGCGCCTTTAATTCGTTATTAGCGGTAAAATGCGCTACTTTTTGTAGCAATGGTTTCGTCAATACAGTGATCTCGAAATTAGAAATCAACGCCTCGCGTAAGGGCTTTTGCTCACCCTGTTTATTAACCGAAACTACTTCTCCAGCATTCCAGCCCATCTCCACAATCAAGGTATCTACTAATTCAGTATCATTTTCCGGATAAATGCCCAGACTGTCCCCCGGTTCAAACTCGAGGTTCGATCCTTCAAGTGATAACTCAAGATGACGCGTTTCCTTGTTTGACCCACGCCCATTTAAATTCAAATTTTCTAGGATCTCCGCTTTAAATGGATTTGTTCGAGAGTACTCCAGTTGTTCCGCAACTACATTATTGACTGGTTGTTGGGCAGTTGTAGAACTGATTCCTTGTCGCTCATTTAATGTAGCTAAAACATTCGTAAACCATTCCGCGGCAGATTCATCATAATCCAAGTCGCAATCAACACGTGGACTAAACTGTTTTGCACCCAACTCAAGTAATCGTTCATCAAATTGTTTGCCTGTCTGGCAGAAAAACTCATAAGAACTGTCCCCCAAAGACAGGACCGAAAATTGAAGATTATCCAATTGTGGCGCTCTTTTACTATGAAGAAATTCATAGAAGGGCAATGCATTATCTGGTGGATCACCTTCGCCATGTGTACTTACAATAAGTAGTAAATTCTCGATTTTCTTTAGCGCATTCGGTTTGAATTCATTCATTGAAGCAAGGGTTACTTGAAACTCTTCTGCTTTTAAACTCTTCGTCAGTTTTTCTGCCAAAGCGTGCCCGTTGCCGGTCTGTGATCCGTAAAGAATTGTCACTTCTTTTGAGATGACCTCTATTTGTTTTGCTGGAGCTTCCAGAACTGCCACGCTGTCAGACGCTTTTGATTGCGTAGCTAATTGACTCGCACTCAGATAGCCGCCCAACCAGATTTGTTGTGTCTCCGTTAGTATCGGTAAAAGTTGATTAAGGAGTTCTACCTGCTCCTGATTAAAAGGACTGTTTATCACTTGAAGCGCCAAAATTTCCCACCCCGCAAAAATAGTATTTTACACAGTAATTAAGAGCATTATTTTAATCTGATTTTCTCACTTTTCTCTATTTGAACAACAACACTGTCTTGAATAACCAATGTGATAGAGCCATAATTCATCGTGCTCAGCATCTTTTTAACGTTTTCAATGGTAAGCTCAAGGTTTTTATCCCGTTTATCCATAGCCCCTATTCATCCTTTCAGACTAAGATTCTGCATTATATAGGCTGACTGATTTGTTCTTTTTCAAGCAACTCATTCACCCGTTCAACAAGCACATCCTGGACATATTTATGGTAACCAAGATTTTTACAAAGAATTAGCTGCTGACTAATAGTAGACTGTTTCACAATCTTTTTTTCGATGCCATTCATTAAAATACCCGTAAATAATAAGTACGGAATAATGAAAACTTGTCTTCGAGGCGCTTCCTGTAGTTGAAGTAATGCTTCATCAAAATGAGGCTCCGCTCCGTAAAGAAAACAAATAGTTACTTTGTTAAAGGAATACTTGTCAGCAAGAAGTTGTGCGATTTCATTTAAATCACGCTTAACTGCGAGATCACTACTCCCCCTGCCTACGATTAACACCTGAGCATCTTCTGCAATTGCTACTTTTTGTTCAACAATTCGATCATATAAACTTTCAACAATTTTCGGATGAATGCCAAATGCTTTTCCGTATGTAAATTCGATATTTGGATACATGATTTTCCCCACTTCGATTTCAAATGGAATATCTTCATTTGCATGCCCCGCGGTTAATAAAAGTATAGGAACAACCGCAATCTTAGTAGCACCGCGTTCTACGCACTTTGTAATCCCTTCATCCACGCTTGGTGCTGCCAGTTCTAAAAAACAAATCTCTTGAATAGGAACATCGATCATTGCTTGACTGCTCTTAATAAAATGAATGGCTTCTTCGACACCTGCCTTAATCCGACTACCGTGACCCACATATAAGACTGCCTGCATGCTAATCCCTCCTATTCAAAATCTGTGATACCTGCCGGAGGCTTAACTTCATTCAGCAGGAATTTTACTCCTGATGAATGAAGTTAAATTACTAGTATGCAGATACTTCTTTAATGATGTTTTGGTTCAATCCGGCTTGTTCAAACCACTGAATTTTCTCCCGCAACTTTACAACCTCACCGACAATGATCATACTTGGGTTTTTAATTTCGGAGTCTCTTGCAATCTCGACAATTGTCGAAAGTGTACCTGTAATCGTATACTGCGATTCTGTTGTTCCCCAATGAACAAGAGCTACTGGTGTGCTTTCAGGTCGGCCATGCTTCGTCAATTGCTCACAAATATAAGGTAGGTTCCCGACGCCCATATAAATAGCTAAGGTATCAATCCCGACTGCAAGACTTTCCCAATGAATGGAATCGCTTTTTCCAGCACGCATATGGCCCGTTACAATCGCAAAACTTGAACTGAGATCGCGATGTGTGACAGGTATACCAGCATAGGCAGGAGCTGCGATCCCAGCAGTAATTCCTGGAACCACCTCAAATGGGATTCCATTGTCCGCAAGCACTTCTGCCTCTTCAGCACCTCTTCCGAAAACGAATGGATCTCCACCTTTTAAGCGTGTGACGATTTTTCCTTGCTTCGCATATTTCACTAAAAAGTGATTAATCGTCTCTTGAATCATTGCATGATAGTTTGGGAGTTTTCCACAATAAATCAAATCGGCTCCGGGCTTTGCATAGGTTAGCAGCTCTTTATTGATTAATCGATCATATAAGATGACATCTGCTTGTTGAATACACTTCATCCCTTTAACGGTGATCAAATCAACATCTCCAGGTCCAGCTCCAACTATATATACTTTCCCCAATCTCATCTCTCCTCTCACCGCTCAGTTCTACAATAAAGTCATCGTTATGAATGGATTTCCTCTTTTTGCATTCCTGCAATTAATACCTCGATCACTTCTGGTCGACTAAATGTCGGTGGCAGTTGTTCTCCATTACGAAGCATTTCTCTTACCTTTGTACCCGACAAGATTAAATGGTGGCTGGCATCATGCGGACACGTTTTAGGTGTTGCCATGTTCCCGCATTTATTACAGTAAAAGCTATGCTCAAAAAATAATAATGTAATCCCAAGTTCTCTAAGCGTAAAGTTGCTAAATATTTTCTGAGCGTCATACGTACCGTAATAATTACCAACCCCCGCATGATCACGGCCGACGATAAAGTGTGTGCAACCAAAATTCTTTCGAACCATCGCATGAAATACAGCTTCTCTTGGTCCGGCATAGCGCATTGCTGCAGTAAATACACCCAAAAACACATGCTCTTTTGCATAATAGTTTTCTAGTAAAACTTCATAGCTTTCTAAACGCACATCTGCCGGGATATCATCCGATTTCGTTTCACCCACAAGTGGATTTAAAAATAATCCATCTACAACTTCCAAAGCTGTCTTTTGAATATATTCATGCGCCCTATGCACCGGGTTTCTTGTTTGAAAACCAACGACTGTTTCCCAACCGAGTTCTTGGAACTTTTGCCTTGTTTCAATTGGGTCATATAGGTACTCCGAAAACTCGTCCATTTGCCTCCGCTCAATCAGCGTGATTGTTCCGCCGAGATATACATTAGGTCGCTCAAACAACTTCCTCACGCCCGGGTGCTCTCGGTCTGTTGTTTGATAGACGTGTTTAGCTTCTAGTTCCTTATCTGGTGTAAAAATGTCCGATACTTCGAGAACACCATAGACAACTCCATCTCTCACCAATTTCACCAAGTTCCCAACTGCGATATTTTGTGCATTCACCTCTGTTGTTGGCAATGTAATCGGAATTGTCCACGGTACTCCAGTAGATAATCTCATTGTTGCAACTACAGAATTGTAGTCTGCTTCTGTCAGAAATCCATTTAACGGGCTATAAGCACCCGTACCAATCAAGTCCAAATCACTGCTTGCAATTTCGTCTAATTCAACTGTTTCAGTTATCCCTTCGAATTGAAAATCAGGATTCCAACGATTAATTAACGTACCGCCATGCGGTTGACTCAAACTCATTTAAATTCCCCCATTTTCGTTAGGTTGATGCAAGCCACACTCTGTCTTTGTTTGATTTGCCCAGCGCCCTGATCTTGATCCCGTCGTTGCATCACCTTTGAATGTGCAGTGTGAACAACCAATACTTGGATAGCCTTGATCATGGAGTGGATTATAGGGCAAATTATGTTTTTTAACATAATTCCAAATATCAATCCACGTCCAATGAATCAGTGGGCAAATTTTAATCGATTGAAAGGTTTCATCTTTATTTACAAAGTTTGTATGACTCCTTGATGGCGATTGTTCACGCCTAAGTCCTGATAACCAAGCAGTCGTATCGCTCATTGCTTCGCGAAGCGGAATTACTTTCCTCATATGACAACAACGATCCGGCTGTCTTTCCCATAGTCGATCACCATACTTGTCAGCTTGTTCCTCAACCGTTAAGCTCGGCTTTTTCATTTCAATTACCAGCTTTGGATAACGCTTCTTTACCTCATCAATTAATGTATGCGTTTCTTGAAAATGAAATCCCGTTTCGAGAAAGACTACTTTAGCATTTGGTTTTATTTGCGAGATTAAATCTACCATTACGATTCCCTCAACTCCAAAACTACACGCATATACAAGCTCATCGTCATATTCCTTAAAAGCCCATTGCAACACGTTTAACGCACCTTTTGACTCATCATCAATCGAAAATATTGCACTAGTCTCAGACCAAGATTTGTACGTCAACTTCGCCAAGCTATTTCCATCCTCTCTAAACTTATATAACTCTATTACTTTTTCTTTTTTTAAAAGGCGACATTAATCTACTAATGATTAAAGTTGCTTCAAATTTATTTGGAATAATATAGTTGTGTATTCACTATTGTCTGTAAATATCTGTATTACCAGCCGACTGATGATTATTGTTCATACTAAATACATTATTCCTATGTGTCAAGTAGGTTTAAATACATTCTATTCCTAAAACCCCAATATGTTACGTATTTTGTTGTTATTTCAGAAATAATTATTTGCTTTTAAGTAAGAAACGATGACTTTGACAGATTCCGCAATACTCAACTGATTGGTATCAATGATTATTTCAGGTCGAACAGGTTCTTCATAAGGCGCATCTATTCCTGTAAAGCCTTTAATTTCACCCAATCTTGCTTTTTTATAGAAGCCCTTTGGATCGCGTTCTTCGCATGTTTCTAAACTAGCCTTTACATATATTTCTATAAATTCATCCGATTCGACAATTTCTCGTACTTGATCACGATCTTCCTGATAAGGGGATATGAATGCTGTCAACGTAAACAATCCCGCATCGACCATTAGTTTTGAAACTTCCCCGATTCTACGAATATTTTCCGTCCGATCATCTGGACTAAACCCTAGATTCTTATTTAAACCATGCCGGACGTTATCCCCATCCAGTCGATAGGTGTGAATGCCTTGCGCGTGTAATGCTGTTTCTAGCGCTACTGAAACTGTTGATTTTCCTGAACCCGATAATCCTGTAAACCAAAGAATAGCACTCTTATGGCCATTTACTTCTTGACGATTTTCTTTTGTCACCTCTGATTCATGCCAAACGATATTTGTAGACTCTGTCATTATTTGCCCCCCCTAAAATCATTTGATTCAGTTTTGATTTTAATATACAAAAAAGACATCTCTTTTAAACGATTCAAATAACCGAGTAGAAAGATGCCTTTAGTTGTCTAATTAGCATGTATGAAGTTTTTTCAATGATAAAAGACTACAACCTGTGCAATTAAGGATTAAAAAAGCCACTTCTGATGGAATAAGAAAAGGTTAGTAGAATCGAATACATAATTCTCCTCTTAGTTATTATACTTTCGTTTACTGGATTTGGTATAGTACTAAACAGTCTGTTGCTGAGGCTTCATCGAGCCAGTCCCTCACCCTCTCTAGATAAGATATTAACTATTAAGGTGACACAAATATTACATTATCTAAAATTCAAAGTCAACGATTTATCAGAATTTTTTTTATTCCTATAGGTTTAGTAAAGATAATTTTTGTTTGTGTAGTGAACATAAGTGAACGACTTAGAAATCAATTCAAGTTAAACTCCTTCTTATTTCTATCTATTTTATTCATAACCTCTTACTAATCAAGTCGATATAATTTGAACTCAAAGCATTCAAAGAAAAACCCGTCAGGTCAGATAGACGATTTTGTGTTGGTTACAACATTCTATCGTCAGTTCCATAACACTTTAGTATTCTTTGATTCGTATTCATGATCGTTCATCCATAGTATTGTTTTTTGTATGAATGTGCCACAAAAATAACGGTTACAAAGTTTATGTAACCGTTATTTTTATGACTATGGGAAAAAATTCTTTACCAAACTACTCGTTCACGGCGTCCGTTCTACCCCTCCCTGCTGGAAGGTCTAAAGCGACAAGTTGCGCTAGTCGCTTTAGTCTAGACACTGTTCCAGTTCAAATAAATTATACTTTCTAGCCTAAATAAAAAAACGATTGCAAAATAACTGCAATCGTTTTTTACCGTGCTTATATAATAGAAGAACTTTTAAACGCTTTATTTTTTAGATGCCGTCTCCCAAACATTTTTAAGCCATGCTTCAAACTCATCGCCTTTGTCACCTTCATACGTATCATACAAATCAAGTCTCATATTTTTCAACTTTTCTTTGTACTCTTCGAACGTGTGATCTCTCGGTAAGCTTTTCTTAATTCTGATGAAGACTTTATTAGCATCTTTAATAAGTTCAAATCGATTTCTTGGCGGCAATTCAACATCTTCACCGAATTTAACAAGATTACGGTGAGCAGCTTCTACGACTTTATATACGGCATCGTTGTTCATTCTGTGTAAAAGTACGTCGATAGTCCGTTTATGTTTCCATTGTCCTAATTCTTCAATAGTTTCTAAACGCAGTCTCCAATTCGATGCCCGGTTAACAGCCTTCCGTAATTCACCGTAATTTGGCGGGATTTCATTTTTTATTTCGTTAGTCAAGTGATCCAATCTCCTTCTATTTCAATATCCTGTTTATTTAAGGGAAACTCCATGTGTTTAATACAATCCCCTTCAATATGTATTGTACCATTATCTGCTGAACTACATACCATTTTTCATGCAATCAGGCGTTTATTAAATGTAATCATCTGTTCATATTCCGTTCACCTTGTCAGATTATAGTTAAGTTATTAAGAAATACAGGAGGCGCAAAGATGAATATTGCATGGAAAGAAATTAAGAAGAATAAGGCAAAGTTTATCATTTTAGGATCAATCATTTTTCTCGTCAGCTTTTTAACATTTATCATCTCTGGGTTAGCGAACGGGTTGTCTCAAGATAATGCAGCATTAATTAAAGATTTACCAGATGGCCAATTTTACATGAATGCTGATGCAAACGAAACGTACAATCTTTCAAGAATAGATGAAAGTGTACAAACCACTGTTTTAAGTGAACAGAAGGATGCGGCAGCACTTTCCATTCAAATGGGTTTTGTGAACGATTTGGACGACAAGCAGCATAGTATCGCTTTCGTTACTTCCACAGATTCAAAATCGTTTGAAACGGTTGGTAAAGGAGAAGTCATCCTAGATCGTTCATTAGAAGAGGAAGGAATTAAAGTTGGTGATATTCTAACCAATAATCAGTTCAGTGGCGAATTTAAAGTGAAAGGCTTTGTCGATCAAAAGAAATACAGCCATGCACCTGTCGCTTTTATTAACATGGAAAACTATAAAGAAATTTACCGTGTCAATGAAATGCAATTGATTTTTGTACCAAATACAGAAAAAGCACAAGCTGTAACGGGTTTACAATCATTTTCAAATAAAGAATTCCTCAATACGATTCCAAGTTACAGTGCGGAACAGATGTCTCTCAATATGATCATTTGGTTTTTAGTCGCTATTAGTGGAATGTTGTTCGCGATATTCTTTTATATGATGAACGTGCAAAAGATTGGACTATATGGCATCTTAAAAGCGCTTGGCGTTAAAACAAGCAGATTGTTCGGTATGATGTGGTACCAAATGATTTTCATCACCGTAATTGCGCTTGGACTGTCAGTTGCTTTAAGCCAGGGCTTTGCATTGATTGCACCTAAAGGAATGCCATTTAGTTTAACACTTGAAACAACTATTCAGTTATCAGTTGTTTTCCTAATCATTGGATTTATAGGCGCGACGCTATCCGGCCTGCAAATTAAAAAAGTTGAACCATTGCAAGCTATCCAACAAGGAGAGGTTTAATATGACGATTTTCACAATTGATGAAGTTACAAAAACGTTTACGAACGGTGAAGTGGATGAACAAGTATTAAAAGGGATTAATATTTCCCTTCGAGAAGGCGAAATAACAGCGTTAGTAGGAGCCTCGGGTTCAGGTAAAAGTACAATTCTTACAATAGCTGCAGGACTTCAACGTGCAACGGACGGAAAAGTGCTTTTTGAAGGACAAAACCTGACTGCTATGAATCAGGATCAGATCAGAAAAATTAGAGCGAGTGAGTTCGGATTCGTATTTCAATCCTCGCACCTTGTCCCTTTTCTCACAGTCGAAGAACAATTATTGCTGATGCTTGACGTTTCAGAAACCAAGTTGAAGAAACGAGAACAAAAAGTGGAAGTAGAAAAGATTCTCAAATTGGTGGATATGGATCACCGGAAAGATGCCTACCCTGCTTCATTATCAGGTGGAGAAAAACAGCGCGTGGCAATTGCCCGCGCAATCATCCACAAACCGAAAATGTTGTTTGCAGATGAGCCGACAGCAAGCCTAGATTCTAAAAGATCGAAAGACGTCATGACATTGATCCGCGAGTTGACGAAAACGTTGAACATTACGACCTTGATGGTAACTCATGATGAAGAAATGCTTGCTTATGCTGATCATACTATCACAATGAAAGATGGATTAGTTTTATCTTAAAAATCTATTATGCCCCTCAAAAAAATAATGGAAGTGACAAAAACACTAAAACAGCCATTCACCTACATGGCTGTTTTGTTATTCTTGACTCGTATTATAGTGATTTAACACCCTCTACTAAAACAAATAGCGCAAACTCTTTCCTTTTAATCAACCGTGAAAACTAAACAAGCCAATCACGTCTCTTCCTTTCTGCCCTGTAATTATAGTGCACCTTCAATATGCCCCCGCAATACTGATACCTTTAATCCGTTGTGAAGTTACATCCCTCAATTTGTATATATTATGGTAGCGTGTATTTGGTTTTATTTTGTATTATCTAGATAAACTTCAGCATTTTTAGACATTTTATCAAGCAATTTTGAAGCATATTCCTGCTCATCCCCCGATAACCCTTCCGTTATAATATCTTTCCATTCTTGCAAAATAGAAGTTAACTTTGATTCAAATGCATGGGCTTTCTCTGTCAAATACAATTTTTTTATTCTTTTATCTACAATAAATATTTTTCTTTCTACATATCCTTCCTTTTCTAATTTTGCAATTGCTCTAGCAGCAGTTCCTTTATCCATTTTTAATAAAGAAGCTATTTCATCTTGAGATATCCCTTCATTTTGATATAAAACAGCAAGAAACTGATATTGACCTGCGCCTAGATTAAACTCTTTTAATTGTTCATTGATATAAACATTTCCATATCTATGAAGTAATGAGATCCAACGGCCGATCGACTCTTTATTCTTAATGCTCATATATTTCCCTCCTCGTAATTACATATAAATCGTGAGAATATTGCTTATTTTAATGAATCGGTAACTACATTTTTCAGTAAGCATCTTTCTTGCGCGCATACCTATGTATAGACTATTATTAGTTGCGTGCACAACTAATAATTTATTATATACGTAAATAACGTTTAAAACACGTATTATTTTCGTTGTAGTTGCAACTAATTAAAAAAGGAGATGATAGTCATAGAAAACATTAAAAACACTATAAACCCGATTAACATTAGTAATAAGGCTAGAATGTTAATACTCTCCATTTTAGTTCTCGGATCTTTTATTGCTCTTTTAAATCAAACATTACTAAATGTAGCTATTCCAGAACTAAGTAAAGTTTTTGATTTAGATATTAGTACGGTTCAATGGTTAAGTACAGGATTCATTATGGTCAATGGTATAGTAATTCCTATTTCAGCTTATTTAATGGGTAAATTTTCCACAAGACAACTATTTTTAAGCGCAATTGGGCTCTTTACAATAGGTACTATTGTCAGTGCATTTTCACCAAGCTTTTCTGTTTTACTAGTAGGGCGCTTATTACAGGCTGCAGCAGCAGGTGTAATGATGCCACTAGTACAAACAGTTATATTTAGTTTGTTTCCCCCTGAAAAAAGAGGACAGGCCATGGGGATGATTGGTATAGCAATGACATTTGCCCCTGCTATTGGCCCTACTTTATCAGGATGGATTTTACAACACTACTCTTGGAGAGTTTTATTTTACATTGTTATTCCGTTAGGAGTCTTAAATTTATTCCTAGCCTTCTTCTTCTTACGTAATGTTACAGAAAGAAGTAATCCGAAATTTGATTATCCAGGAGTTATTACATCGACAATCGGCTTAGGATCCCTACTGTACGGATTTTCTATGGCTGGAAGTATGGGTTGGGATTCTAAACAAGTAATTTTAACTATAGTAATTGGAGTTATTTTTGTAGGCTTATTTATTTGGCGTGAATTGGTAGCTGAGCAGCCAATGCTTAACTTAACTGTATTTAAAAATAAACAATTTTCTATAACAATAGCAATCGGTGCTTTTGTAGCACTTGCAATGTATAGCGTCGAACTATTAACGCCAGTTTATATCCAAAATATGTTAGGTCATTCAACACTTCAAACTGGTTTAATTTTGCTACCTGGAGCAATTTTGATGGGTATAATGTCTCCAATAACAGGAATCATTTTGGATCGCTATGGTATTCGCCCATTAACATTTATTGGTATGTCTTTAATCATCGTTACATCATGGTTATATACTACCTTAACGTTAGACTCTAATTTGTTGTTCGTAACCGTATTATACTCTACTTTTATGTTTGGTATCTCGTTTATAATGATGACAGTTTTGACTTATGGATTAAACCAATTACCTCCATCTATGAGTAGACACGGTGCCGCTGCAGCTAATACAGCTCGAATGGTTTCTGGTGCAATAGGTACGGCGTTATTGACTACCATTATGTCTACACAAACAAAACAATATTTACCAGGATTGTCAAGTTCCCTTTCAGAGTCCGAGGCGGTAAAAAAGGCGAGTGTTCTAGGAATGCAAGATGCTTTCCTTGTAACTACTATCCTGGCCATTTTGGTATTTATATTAACGTGGTTTCTTAAAAAGAAAAAGAAATAATTTTAAAAAACAATAAAAACAACAATTAGAATAGGATGAATTTATAGTATGAATAAAAAAGTCTTTCATGTACTCAGAGTAATACTGGGTTTAATCATTACCGCTTCTGGAGCCGGCGTGTTATTCGAGTTAATGCCAATGCCTACATTTTCAAGTACTTCTGCCAATGAATTTATGAAATCATTAGAGGAAACAGGTTACTTTATGCAATTCTTATCGATTGTGAAAATAGCGTGTGGACTTGCATTATTAAGTAATAAATTTGTTAAGCTAGCTTTAGTTGTTTTTATGCCAGTTTCTATTAATATGATGATGTTTCACATCTTTTTAGATTTCGCTTCAATTATGGGAGCTTTAATGATATTTGGTATCAATATTTCTTTACTAGTTTATTACTCACAAGATTATCGAGCAATTTTAAAGATTAAATAGGACCGCCCATTTGAATCACGAAATTCAAGTCTAGTAAGTGTAAAAAAAGTCACTACTTCAATGTTTAAAAATACAAATAAGTCATCCACCTCTTTAGTAGTGGACGACTTATTTGTATTTTATATTCCACGTTAAAATAAGCCCCTAAAATGTAGTCATCTAATAAAAGCCATCGAGATTATCTCGACGGCTTAGCATTAACTTCAAATCACTTTTTCTTCAGTTTTCCCCTTCCAACCTATATAGTTAAAAAGAGATATGAGAGGAATATGATACAATCAAGAAAATAATCCAAACAAAAGAGGTGAACGATATGTGCAGAAACATTAAAACACTATTTAACTTTGCTCCTCAAGCTACCGACGATGAAATTCATGCAGCTTCTCTTCAATATGTTCGAAAGGTCTCTGGTTTCAACAAACCATCGAAGGCAAACGAGGACGCCATTAATCGGGCTATTGAGGACGTGGCTATCGCTACGCAAGTTCTACTAAACACACTGGTAACGAATGCCGAGCCTCGTGATAGAGAAATTGAAGCAGAACGGGCTCGTGCTAAAAACGCAAAAAGATTTGGAATTGATTAGATTTCAAACTCTTTCCGCGTTGTTAACTACAATCTGTTCTAATATCACATCGAGGCGTTTCTTGCTTTGTTGATGTAAGATTCACACTACATACTCCTGTTTCTGGTAAGTCCAATTCCACTTTTTTTGCAGATTCGTAATCGCCCATCATATAGGCCACTATTGAACGCACTTGTTCATATCCTGTCGCCATAAGAAAAGTTGGTGCCCGTCCATAACTTTTCATTCCGACAATGTAAAAGTTTTTCTCAGGCTGTCTCAATTCTTCTTCACCATGCGGTCGCACAGTCCCACAACTATGAAGATTAGGATCTATTAATGGAGCTAATGCTTCGATACTTTCTGTAGCTGAGTCAATCCCTAATCTAATTTCATTCAGGAATGAAAAATCAGGACGACTTCCCGTATTGACAATCACCTCATCTACTCCTTGAATCGAAACGCTTTCTCCTCCTAACTCACCAACCATTTTTAAGGCATCATCTTCCTTAAAAACTTTTTGGACTCGATACGGTGTGTAAACTTCTACTTTACCAGAGCCCACTAGTTGATGAATTTTCACTCCAAGTTCTCCACGTGCTTGGAGTGCATCATTTCCCTCTCCACCATAAGCTTCTTCTATGTTTTTTTTACGGAGTATCCAACTGATTTTCACATTGGAATTTCTTTCATTAAGTTTGGATAGCTCCAAAATAGTGTTTATCGCAGAGTGACCACTACCGATTACGGCGATATGTTTCCCAAGATACTTTTCACTATCTTTGGCATTAATATCCGGAATTCCGTAATATATATGACTTTGTAAGGATATCTCTTCTTTGGTCCATACACCATCCGCATTTACAGGATTGGGCTGCCCCCAAGTACCCGTAGCATCAATGACCGCCTTTGCTTCTATTTGTTCGGTCACCCCACCTTGATTTACATAAAGAATGAATGGTACATTTTCACGTTGGACTGTCGTCATTTTGTCCAATCCTTTTTTGCTAACAGATAACACCTTAGTATTTAAATGAATGAATGGCCAAATTTCCGGGAGCCTTGCTACTTTTTCTAAGTAGTTTTCCACCAATTCTATTCCTAGTGGAAGCTCATCAGGGTTAGGTTCGTCCCATCCATGTTTTTCAAGTAGCTCCCTAGCCACTTTGTCAATATTGTATTACCACGGTGAAAACAATCGAACATGTCCCCATTGAAGTATATGGCTTCCCACACAAGGACCGGCTTCCAAAACTAGAAATTTTTCGTCGAACTTAGCCAAATGTGCAGCTGCAGCTAAACCGATTGGACCGGCACCTATAATTACGACAGGCAATGAACTCGTTTCTTTTACGACAAGATCAGAATGGAGTGACACAGTACTAGTTGAACAACAATTCCCACTAGCTATTTGAATTTTCACTTGTTCCTTCATCAATTATTCCTTCTTTCATAAATACATAATAATATCCTTATATACAATCTAAAATCAAAATCGAGGGATAGATACTCTCGACTTTGATTTGTTCGTTATTTCCCCGTCTCAGCAAAATTCTTAATTCGGTCAGCAATTTCATCACGAACACGTTGGAAAAATGCCCATTTTTCTTCATCAGTCCCTTCTGCTTTGGCAGGATCATCAAATCCCCAGTGATCACAATTTACTTTGTGCGGTGTCATCGGACACTTGTCAGCAGCATCCCCACAAAGAGTGACGACAAAATCTGCATTAGTTAAGATTTGTGGATCAATGATATCCGAGGTTTGATTTGAAATATTAATTCCAACCTCATTCATGGCTTTCACGGCATTCGAGTTTACACCGTGCGCTTCAATTCCAGCACTAAGAACTTGCCATTCTTCTGCAAGAATTTTTTTGCCCCAGCCTTCAGCCATTTGGCTACGGCATGAATTACCCGTGCATAAGAAGTAGAGTGTTTTTTTTGACATGACTACCCCCCCTTTTTATTATTGGATGAATGACAACCATACATATAGTCCAATTAGTGTTATCAAGAGTGTAGGAATCGTTAGAATTATACCTATTTTAAAATAGCTACCCCAAGAGATCCTCACACCTTTTTTAGACAGCACATGCAACCATAATAAAGTGGCCAAAGAGCCGATTGGTGTGATTTTGGGACCTAAATCTGATCCGATGATATTTGCATAAATCAAAGCTTCGCGAATCGACTCTGTTGTCGTCGTTTCAGATATCGCTAACGCGTTAATCATGACAGTAGGCAAATTATTCATAATGGATGATAATATCGCTGCAATAAAGCCCATCGAAATCGTCGCTACAAAGAGTCCTTGGTTGGCAGCCATCTGAATGACCTCGGCCAATACACCCGTTAGACCGACATTACGCAATCCGTAGACTACAACGTACATACCAATAGAGAAGAATACGATTGCCCAAGGTGCCCCTTTAAGCACTTGCTTTGTATGAACAGCAGGACTTCTTTGTGCCATAATCATAAAGAATATCGCTGTAATTCCAGCAATAACAGAAACAGGAAGCCCTGTAAATTCACTAGAGAAATACCCAATGAGTAACACGCTTAATATCACCCAAGCTATTCGAAATAGCTTTATATCTTTTATAGCATCCTTTGGTTCTTTTAAGTCTGCTACTACATAATTTTTAGGGATACTTTTACGGAAGAACAGCAACAACACTAGAATACTAGCAACTAAAGAAAATAAATTAGGTACAATCATTCGAGACGCATATTCGACAAAGCCAATACCGAAAAAATCTGCCGAAACAATATTTACTAAATTACTCACAACAAGTGGCAACGATGTTGTATCTGCAATAAAACCACTGGCAATAATGAATGGGAAAATCATTTTTTCGTTGAAGTTCAAATTCCTAACCATCGCTAAAACAATTGGCGTTAGTATTAGGGCAGCTCCATCATTTGCGAACAAAGCAGCAACTATCGCTCCAAGAATGCTGACATAAACAAACATGCGAATACCGCTGCCTTTAGCTAATCTAGCCATATGTAGGGCGGACCACTCGAAAAATCCGATTTCATCTAATATCAATGAGATAATTATGATGGCGATAAAAGCCAGTGTAGCATTCCATACAATTCCAGTTACATCAATAACATCCTGAACATTAACAACGCCCACTAACAAAGCGATTATGGCTCCAATACAGGCGGACCATCCAATTGATAAATTTCTAGGCTGCCAAATAACAAAAGTAAGTGTAATGATGAATATTAATGATGCCGTTATTACTGAAGCCAATATTCTTTCCCCTCCCTACTCACAACAAACTCTAAGCCCTTGCGCTTCCAGTTTAGCTATGGACTCATTCTGTTCGGGAAGCTGTTCAAGAATGCTTTGAATAAACGGATAGTCTTCATGATTTTTATTAATCGAGAAGAAAATCCATTGTCCTCTTCGCTCTTCTTTCACTACCTTGATATCTCTGAGTTTACGCAAGTGCTGGCTGATAGCCGGCTGACTCATATTAAAAATCTCAACAAATTCACATACACAGCATTCATGTGACTTGAGAAGCTGCATCATAGTCAAACGCGTTGGGTCTCCGAGTAATTTTAAGAGTTGTGATGCTCGCTGAATATCAACGGTTACTGTTTCATTCATCTACTATCCCTCCCGAAATCATCATATAAGAATATACTTATATACGCAAGCGAAATATTCTCCTGTATTTACTTAAATGGGCTGTACTATGAGAAATTTAATGAGGACAATACCAAAAAGTATTATTCCATTTTAAAGTTCCTGCTTACTGTTTGTACTTCCTATTTTGCAAAGCATACTATACAAAGGTCAAATAATGCCCTTTTTTTCAAGTTAGCATTATTTGACGCTTTCTGAATGAACTTTACCACACCAATATCGGAGTTCTCTACACGTTAATCAAAATCCCCGTAATTCTCTATTCTCTATTCTCTATTCTCTATTCTCTATTCTCTTTTTCATTACTTTCGCCATTTGCTGGGAACTTTGATCCTCTTCCCCATGCAGTCTATCAACAATATTAAGGTAATCCTCCTCATTACGATTCTGACTTAATTTATAAGCAGCTTGAATTTCTTGTACTTTAATCTTAAATCCAACAATCCCTTTTAGTTCTTTTTCCAATAACTGAGGAGAAAGATTGTCCCATAGAACCGGATTCTTACGATGTTTCTCGTATTTTTGTAGCATCACTATAAGGTCTTGTTTTAACTCCTCCTCATCCAAAATGCTAGCTTTGCCATATACATGCACAGCTTGATAATTCCAAGTTGGAACATTTTCATGCCCGTACCAAGAGGAAGAAATATAAGCATGTGGCCCCTGGAACATAACTAGTACATCATCACAGCTTTCGAATGTTCTCCATTGTGGATTCCCATAAGCCATGTGTCCGGTAATATAATAATCATCTCCTATTTTAGATAACGCCAAAGGTAAATGACTAGCAATTGGTTTACTTTTTCTCGTTGTAACAATAGTTCCAAATGAATTCTTTTGAACAAATTCTCTAATTTCATCTACGTCTGTGATTTTAAAATACTTAGGAATATACATGAATAGGCTCCTTTTTGATTACTAAATTAGTAGATACCGAACTATTAATTGAATATTAAAATCATCATTACGTCTTCTCTGATTCGTAATCATCAAGTTTTACATTAATAAGTGCAAATAATTCTACTGCCATTGCTGTGTTGTCATTTTTATGACCATTGTATGTTAGCAAAAGATTGACATAACGCTTCGGTATTTAAGCGACAAATGTGGGTTCTTCCATTTTTCCAAAGCCATCATATGAAGCATGAAAAATGTCATTTAAATTATCCTCATTATGGTTAACCATGTAGTAAAGTGTAATTTATCTCCAAATCTTATTCAACCGTTTAGTTGAATATATAACATCCACATTTTAATATTTGTCTAACTCCCGTAATTCTCCAGAAGAACAATAATCTATCTACTTTCATCTGGATTTTTCTGATGAAAATAATTAGGTTTAACGATGTCATTCTTATAAGGTTTATGAAAGACATGAGTCGTTGCTGGTGAAAGTGGCGAAATAAGCCATGTCCAATTCCCTGTAATAGCTCTGCCTACTGCACACTCATTTTTCTCGAAATTTTTAAATTGTTTGGCAGCAGTATGATGGTCGACAAGCGTAACACCGGCTTTTTGATACGAATTCAACACCGCGATATTAAGTTCTACTAGTGCTTTATCCTTCCACAGCGACCGGTTTGAACTTGTATCTAGTCCTAGCAACTCTGCAACTTTCGGGAGTAGATTATAACGGTCTTCATCTGCCAAATTTCTCGCACCGATTTCGGTGCCCATATACCATCCGTTAAACGGAGCCGTAGGATAGTTAATCCCACCAATCTCTAACCGCATATCTGAAATAATTGGAACGGCGTACCACTTTACATCCAACTCATCAAAGACCTCTAGTTGCGGATGAGTAATCGTCACTTCTTTTACAAGCTCTCTTGGTATTTCAAAAAACTTGGGTGATTCATCTTTCAATTGAATGACAAGCGGTAGTATATCATACGAGGTTCTCTCCCCTTTCCAACCTAATTTCCCGCACATTTTCGTAAACTCAATTGATGTGGAGTCACCTATAATCTGGTCACCCTCTTCATATCCTGCATAGCGTATAAGCTGATGGTTCCATATCCGTACCGGATCATCCCCGCCTTGTCTTGGGGAGAATATAGTAATCGTTGAACGGATTTTTCCATCGTTTGTCGCAAAGTCAATATGGTTCAATAATGCGTTACTTACATCTTCAGCCGTTTCCATTGCCCTTTCGTCAAATACTTGAAGCCTGTCCCAAAATAAACGTCCAATACAACGATTATTATTACGCCAAGCCATTCTAGCCCCGTGTTCAAGCTCTAGAAAAGTATGTCTGTACGTTCCAGTTTCAATTATTTCTCTTCGAACTTCCTCTACTCGCTTAAATTGTTGCTCTACTGGAATCCCTAGTTCTGTATAACATTTATGTATGAATTGCTCAGCTTCAAAAAGCAATTTACTTTTTTCTGTTTGGTTAGTCAAAATCCATCATCTCCAATAGTGCCAGTATATCATTCAACCAAAGCCTGTTTCCGATTCAATTTAACCAGCTTTCCGAACTTTGAATTTCAAAAAATATAACAGGTCAAGCATTAGATAAAACCGAAATTAAATAGACATTTTCTGTTGGCACTACAAATTGATACAGTACCAAACGGATTGCGAATGAGCATTTCAACAAATCCCCACTAAAACAATCATTATTCGTATGAGCTTTTATTCTAATTCATTATCTTCCCACAAAAAAACGCAAACCAATTGTGAAATTAGTTTGCGCTGTTTCATTATGAGCCCATTTTTCTGCGGGCACTGCTTACTTTTTTTGCTTGTTGGCTTCGCATTTTTTTAGCAGCCTGTGCTGGATTACCTTTTGCATTGTTATCAGCTGATTGGTTTTTCTTTGCTTCTAGCTGTTTTTGAATCGCTTCTTTTAAGCTAATCTTTTTCTTTGGTGCTTCTTGTTCATTTGTTCCATTATTTTCAGTCATATGAAATCCTCCTTTATATCGAATAATGATTGCTATTGCTTCTCTTTAGTATAACCGAAACTCGACTACTACTGGGGATTTTCTATAATTAATTTAAAAAACATTTAGTCTGTCTAGATTATCAATCCATATGCCTAAAAGTCCTGCTATTCGAGTAAGATCTTCCCCAAACTATAAAGCATTTAATTGGATCGATATCAAATACGCGCCGGCGTAATCTGATTGACTTATCCCTTAGTTCATCAGGGGTTTGGAAGCCCACTGAATTGTCTACATTCTAATCAATCAACTCTTTTAAAAGCGGGAGACTTCTATAGCTATCACTTCGCTTCCAGTATAAAAAAATCACAAGTGAAGTTAAACGAATAAATTATGACCTATAGAACGGTATCAGTCCTTTTTTATATAAGAACGCAAATACATTTAAGAGTGGAGCTGGCATCTTCTTCGCAAAGTACCACCTCGTGTAAACTTGGTGATAAGCCATTTTCAGGTTATCCCATTGCTTGCAGTCTTTCGTTTGTCTGAAACGTGCGACATCAATGATAATAATCTCATCATTTGAAGTGATAAAAATGTTGCGCAAGTGAATATCAGAAGGATTTAATGCCAGATTTGAAGCTAATGATAACGCATAATCTATCTCATTTAAATGAGCTGCCGTAATAAGCTTTCCTTGAGTCAAACATTCAAAAAGAGTTTGACCATCAATAAAATCCATAACAATATAATTCGATCCTGAATCATAAATAGCTGGGTAATAAGTAATATCCTGAAGAATATTATAAATAGCTGCTTCTTCTTTCGCGATGTGGATGAAATCAGGGAAAAATACTTTGATCGCTTTAGTAGTTGTCTTAACTCTAAAAACAAACGCACTTCTCCCTGTTCCAACAAGTATTAAAGAGTCATCATAGCCAATAAGTCGATTTTTCTTTCCAATGATAACTGTTTTCGCGAGTTCTTGAAAAGTGTTCAAAAGTAACCTCCATAATTAATTAGAAATAAAAAAGAGGTGCTATAACCCAAATGTGGTCAAAACGGCTCTAAATAGTAAAAAACGTCACCGAGTAATTGGAAAACTCTTGCTAACATTATTCGTTGGCACTAAATTGAACTACTCCAGCTTTCAATTCATTTAGAGCTGGTCGTACCTAAGGTTAGTAGAATTATCGCTACTTTTCCAGGATTTACACTTACGTTTATGGCTTAATTTTATCGAGTTCTGGATTTAGGACAATCCGATTTACGTAATGCGAGATGGTTAAAGTCCTTGTTACGGTAGCAACAACTTGTTTACGATAACATCTCATTTTGTATGTTAAGTATAAGTGCTACAGACTTAGTGGTCAATAATCGTTGATTTTCAACTGTCCCCAGACCATTCTCTCTCTCCTAAGCAACTTTGCTGTACATGGTAATTTCCATATTGTAAGGTTATTGTTGGAATATAGTAAGATGAGGAAGTGAACTCATGTTAAAAAATACTTTAGGACGTTTTCGTTTCATCGGTATATTGGAAGGCAGTTCTCTACTAATGCTATTGTTTATCGCGATGCCTTTAAAGTATTGGTTCGGTATGCCGAATGCAGTAACAATCGTAGGAACACTTCATGGCTATATATTTCTTGTTTATATCGTAGCTATTGTATATACGATGATAGCGGTGAAATGGCCGTTCAGATTTACAATTGGCGCCCTACTTTCAGCGTTCATCCCCTTTGGTAATTTCATTTTGGACAGGCGACTCAAGAACTTGAAAACGAACTAAAAAAACTACAAAATAATAAGTTCTGTCAAAAAAAGCGAAGCCCTTAAATTAAGGAGACTTCGCTTTTTTTGAAACCGCTCCATTTTCGATAATGTTAAATACATTAAATACCATTATCTAAATCTTGAACTTAGAATAGATGAATTTGTATATGGCTAGAGTTAATGATTCCATTCAATTACGAAAAGGCGCTTATGAGATGGCTTCAGCTACCCCCATAAGGCGACTTCGCTTAATTTCCAGATATATTCATAACTTCAATATACATAGAGAGATAAAAATAAATTTCTTGTTAATGGTAACTTTTTGCTTTATTATAGAAAAATGTTGTGGAGGAATCCATAATTAACGATACTTAAGGAGAGTGGCATGATGAGGAATTATACAAAAGAGGATATTCGCAAATTTGTAGCAGAAGAACATGTGAATTTCGTTCGACTTCAGTTCACCGATATTTTAGGAATGATCAAGAACGTGGAAATTCCCATCAGTCAGCTCGAAAAAGCACTTGACAATAAGATGATGTTCGACGGATCTTCAATCGAAGGATTTGTACGTATTGAGGAATCCGATATGTACCTTATACCGGATCTTAACACTTGGATGGTATTCCCGTGGCCCTCAGGTAAAGGAAGGGTTGCACGGTTCATCTGTGATGTTTCACTTGCTAATGGTTTGCCATTTACAGGCGATCCCCGCGGCAATTTAAAACGTGTATTGAAAGAAATGAATGAGCTCGGGTTCACTGATTTTAATCTTGGACCAGAACCAGAATTTTTCTTATTTAAACTTGATGAAAATATGCAACCGACAATGGAATTGAACGACAATGGCGGCTATTTCGACCTTGCCCCAATGGACCTAGGAGAAAACTGTCGACGTGATATCGTCTTGGAACTAGAAGAAATGGGCTTCGAGGTTGAAGCATCTCACCACGAGTGCGCACCAGGACAGCACGAAATCGACTTTAAATATGCGGATGTACTGACCGCTTGTGACAATATTCAAACCTTCAAACTTGTCGTTAAAACAATTGCACGCAAACACGGTTTGCACGCAACATTCATGCCAAAACCCCTTTTCGGCGTCAGCGGATCAGGTATGCATTGTAACGTTTCCCTATTCAAAGACGGTGAAAATGCTTTCGTCGACGAGCAAGGCGAATTGAAGTTAAGTAAAACAGCCTATCAGTTCATGGCTGGTGTCCTCGAACATGTACGAGGTTTTACAGCAGTGACAAATCCAACCGTCAATTCATACAAACGGCTCGTTCCGGGTTACGAAGCACCCTGCTACGTAGCGTGGTCCGCGCAAAACCGTAGCCCTCTCATACGGATTCCAGCATCTCGGGGCATCAGTACACGGATTGAAGTCCGTTCTGTTGATTCGGCAGCAAATCCCTATCTTGCGTTAGCTGCTATACTAAAAGCAGGCTTAGACGGTATTAAGCGCGAACTCGAGCCACCAAATCCCGTCGAGCGCAACATATACGAAATGGAACAGTCCGAACTAAAAGAGTTGGGTATTGACACGTTACCGACTGACCTCGACCACGCTCTCATAGCGCTCTCTGAAGATACAATTATCCAGGACGCTCTAGGCGAGCATATCTTCGCAAATTTCATGGAAGCGAAAAAGCGAGAATGGGAAAGTTTCCGAACTAATGTACACCCTTGGGAAATTGAACGCTATATGAAGATGTACTAAAAATGACAAAGAGCTAGGTTCCGAGATATCTCAGAACCTAGCTCTTTACTATTTTTCAACTTCAAAAACATACACTGTAGTTCAAGAATTTCATGATCAAAAATTGAAAAATCGTCCCAAACGAATACAGTTGGATACATTGCGATAAGCTTTCATCATTGTTTTTTAAATAAACCCTTACCATCCGGTCTTTCGCGCGGTGTGATATTCATAATGAAATACCCAATGATCAAAATCAGGATGACAAGTGAATAGAACAATGTATTTACCGGATTACCATGATCAACAATAATCAATCTGACCATCGCTGTAATACCGATATAAAGAAAATATCTTAACGGGAAATGATAATCTTCTTTGAAATACTTTATAATCATCGCGATAAACTCGAAATATAAAAAATAAATGAGGATATTCGCCAAGTAAAGTTGATAGTCGTGGCTTTCATTAATAATTAATGTATGACCAAAAACAAATAACTCCTTCATCAATAAATAGGATAAAATAACCGCTAGAAAAACGAGGGAAATATTCAGGATGATTTGCAGTGTTTTAGGGATAATCTTCAAGAAAAAAGCGTCCCCTTTTTTGTATTTCGACATAAATATCATCCTCCAGTACTACAATTCCTATTCTAAATAGGTTGGCATCATTGACAAGTAAACTATACGTTTCTTAAGCCTACTTTTCCCCTTTTACAATTCCCTCTTAATTTATGGCTGTGCTAGAACTTATTAGCCGCATATGGACATAAACCACATATCTTTTTGAATTGAATGGTTTGTCTTTCACTCACATATTATAGCAAAATATAATAAAATAATAAATTGTAATGTACCATTCGTTCAAACCTATTATTAGTTATTTGAGCCTAGCATCTACGATTTAACGAATGCAGAAGACTTCCTGTATTTTGTTGAACTAGATTGGATAAATGAAACAGCCATTTGCCCCTATTTGATAGGACAATCCACTTTTAATAATAAGATGTTTTGACATCTCATCTGAAATAATGTAAATTAATAAAGTACGAACGTTTCATACTAAACGAATAATATTATTCGGTTTTCGAGGTGTTATCAATGGAAAATGTATTTGATTACGAGGATATTCAATTGATTCCTGCAAAGTGTATAGTAAATAGCCGTTCTGAGTGTGACACATCCGTCATACTTGGTGAGCATACATTTAAAATTCCAGTAGTACCTGCAAATATGCAGACGATTATTGATGAAAGTGTCGCCATCAAATTAGCTGAAAATGGTTACTTCTATATTATGCATCGTTTTAATCCAGAAAAAAGAGCTGACTTTGTAAAAGATATGCAATCACGTAACTTAATCGCTTCTATTAGCGTTGGTGTTAAAGACGAGGACTATACTCTTATTACACAACTGGCTGCCGACAAAACTACACCTGAATTCATCACTATCGATATTGCACATGGTCATTCCAATGCTGTCATCAATATGATTCAACATATTAAACTGCACCTACCTAAAAGCTTTGTCATAGCTGGTAATGTAGGCACACCAGAAGCCGTTCGCGAACTTGAAAATGCAGGTGCAGATGCTACAAAAGTTGGTATTGGACCAGGTAAAGTATGTATAACAAAAATCAAAACCGGCTTCGGTACAGGAGGTTGGCAATTAGCTGCAGTTCGTTTGTGTGCAAGAGCAGCTACAAAACCTATTATCGCAGATGGTGGAATACGTACACATGGTGACATTGCCAAATCGGTACGTTTCGGTGCTTCTATGGTCATGATTGGTTCCCTATTTGCTGGGCACGAAGAATCTCCAGGTCAAACTATCGAAAAAGACGGACAACTTTTCAAAGAATACTTTGGCTCAGCCTCAGAATTCCAAAAGGGTGAAAAGAAAAACGTCGAAGGTAAAAAAATGTACGTCGAATATAAGGGTCCGTTAATGGATACTTTAAACGAAATGCAACAGGACCTACAATCATCCATTTCCTATGCTGGAGGTAACAAGCTAGATGCCATCCGTACCGTGGATTATGTCATTGTGAAAAACTCTATTTTTAATGGAGATAAAGTGTACTGAAAATTTATAGCTAATAAAAACCCAATCAAGAAATTGTATTTCTGATTGGGTTTTTTCCTGGGCTCTAATTGCATGTCAAATATAGAGAATAATAAACCTGTGGTAAAAATGTATAAGTGAGCAGAATAATTGATTTCGAGTCATTTTCCCCAATGCTTTATAGTAATAAGAACAACAGCGTAAATGTAAGAATGCCCAAAACAATGATTGCTGCCGTATCTTTTATACTATCTTTCACGCGTAAATGTGTTAAGATTCCTCCAATTGCCGTCACCCCTAATAGTAATGCCCCTGTGATTCCACTTGTACTATTCCAAAATCCAATGATGAGTAAAATAGCTCCCACTAATTCAACAAGACCGGTTACGACACGGAACCATTGTGGTAATCTCCATTTGTCAAAATTCACTTTGTGCATTTGTGAACCAATTGTTTTGCCTACACCTGCCATTAAAAACATAGCGGCGAGTAAACCTTGGATAATAGAAGTTAAAATGGTCATTTATCGTCCTCCATTTGTATTATCAGCAATCGGCATTTTACCAATATATGCTTAATTTACAACGCTATCCATAAAAAAACCTAAATGTGTAAGTCCTCCTTTAAAACATAAATCAATAGCAGAACAGATTTCCTTCTTCTACTCCCAGATGTAATCCTAATGAAACCGATACAGATGAGATATTACCGAAATATTTCATGCGCGTTAATGATTTTTCACATATTGATTCAATAAATCTTAGATTAGCTATAAATGGTATGAACCAGTTAATATTTTCTCTAGAAACTTCACATTTGCAGTACCCAGTAACTGTTCCGGAGTCATTCCTTTCAAACTTTCTTCAATCGCTTTGACTGTTTTCTCATGAGTATTAGGCATAAGTTGAATTACGAATCCCCAAATTTCTTGGTCGAGCTTTTAAATGTAGACTTTCTTGAATGTAATATTTGAATACCGCAAACTAATTACATCCTTCAACCAATTCAGACGAAGTATTTTCTCGTACTCAAAACAGTAAAAATAAGACATGCTTAGGTTTACGTTTGCAGGACAACATACATGGCAAGAGGTGAAGTTATGAAAAAGATCTTACTAACCCTGATGGTCTTCTGTTTTATTTCCCAGTCCCTTAGCCATGCGCAAACGAACACATCTGATGTGAAAATTGCTTTTATTCGAGATGGCTATGTATGGCTCAAGGTCGAAGACAAAGAAATGAAAATAACGAAAGAAAAAGCGACGTATAATTATCCACCCCAATGGTCTTTCGATGGAAAAATGCTTCTTTATCAAAAAGAAGTGGCAGGGAATATCATTGATACGACAGGCACTTCAAATGAATTATGGATTTATGATGTCGCAACAAAAAAGCATCGCAAAATTTTTTATGACGGCTCTAATCCGAAATGGTCTCCAATAGACAACATTGTTGCCTTTAGTGCTAGTGGTGTATTGAATATATCTGATTTGAAACGCTTCTATAATATCGCTTTAGGTGTAGACGATTATGCATGGCAGCCAGACGGAAAAGGTTTTATCGCGTCATCAAGTGCTTCTCTCCGCCCAGATGGATGGACTCATCTAATTCTTTACACCATTTCTATTGAGGGTTATCAAAACAGCAATTTCTCAACAAGTAATGCCAAAAAATTATTTGTCATACCCAAAGAGATAGGAAAAGATGACGTAAAAATCATCTCGATCAACGCGGGTTCGTTTACGTATTCACCAAACAAACAATGGATAGCTTTTGTCGTCTCCCCTACTGCTTCATGGTCGATGGACAGCGATATGCTTAGTGTGATTTCCGTAGACGGCAAAAACTTTGAAGTAATTGATGAGCTCAATAACGAATCCAAGCCGAAATGGGCTTTCACCGAAAACTTACTCGGTTATATTGCTGGCGGAGGAAGGATTGTCTTTGGTTTTAAAAATAAGGAGCTAAAAGTAACCGAACTCCCTGCCGATCAAACAGTAACGCTTACGCCAAAAAACTATGCGGAAATGGGATTTTCGTGGGTAAATGATGCTTCACTAATCGTTTCCAGGGTACAGGAAACCGAATGGTCCAATGATGCTAACAAGCGCCCTAATCCGGCGTTATATCTAGTATCACTAACCGACCCAAAACAAATACAAATAACTAGGCCTCCAAAAGACCAAGGAGATTTTACGCCCATTTTTTTACCTTCCATCCAAAAAATTACTTGGACAAGAAAAAATGATTTAGTATCTTCAAAAGGTGATTTATGGTCGGCTGATCCAAATGGTGACCATGCAAAAGTATGGATCCGTGATATCTGGTTAGGGATGTATGACTTTTTCCCTTCACAATGATTGGGCGTAGTATGTGAAAGGAAACACAAATAAGCCATCCCTCTAGTGGATTGGCTTATTTGTGTTTGGAACAATCTAGTGAAAAAATTAATTCGCGGCTTCCAGTAATTCTATTAAATCCTCTTTAGTGAAATGGTAGTGTTCATTACACAGATGGCAGTGTGCATCAGCTTGCCCGTCTGACTGAATCATATCTTGAATCTCTTCACTTCCTAAACTGAAGATGGCATTGGAAATTCTCTCCCTGGAGCATTGACATTGGAAATGAACAGCTATTTTCTCTAGAAACTTCACATTTCCAGTACCCAGGAGCTGTTCAAGTATCTGTTCCGGCATCAAACCTTGCTCAACCATCGAAGATATAGGAGTCATGCCTTTCAAACGTTCTTCTAACGCATGGACTGTCTCCTCATCTGTACTAGGCATAAGTTGAATGATGAATCCCCCTGCGGCTTGAATTGTATGATCAGGATTCACCAAAACATCCATTCCTACAGAGGAAGCTACTTGCTCTGAATTAACAATATAGGACGTAAAATCTTCAACTAGCTCACCCGATACAAGGGGAACATACCCAACAAATGGTTGCTGTAATCCGATATCTTTTGAAACAGTAAGCATGCCATCCGTTCCAACAGCTCTTTTCACATCTAATTGACCTAGTTCATTCAACTCAAAATGAGTTTGAGGATTTGTGACGTAGCCTCTGACTTCCCCTTTGGTATTTGCATCTACCAGAATGGTTCCAATTGGACCACCACCATCTATTTTGACCGTGATTTTTTCTTCACCTTTGAGCATTGCACCAAGTATTACGCTGGCTGTCATAGAACGTCCAAGTGCAGCCGAAGCAGTTGGCAAAGTCTTATGACGACGTTGTGCTTCGCCAACACTTTCTGTTGTTCTCACTGCATAAGCACGTACTTGATTATTGTAAGCAGTTGCCTTTACTACATAATCCTTCACTTCAAACTTTCCTTTCTTCTTTCACAGTTATAAAAGTTCCTTTGCCAATAAACGATAGACATTCAAACGTTTCTCTTGCGAATGGGGAATACTGCAAATCATCGCTTCATCGAATCCATATTGCTGTTGCTCTTGTAGTAATCGCGTTGCAATTTCTTTTGAGGATCCCACTAAGTGGATTTTACGACTGTCTTTAATCATCATGCGATCCATTTCCGTCAGTGGATAATCACGCGCTTCCTCAGGAGTCAATACTTGCCCGATTTTACCTTTCATAAACAGTAAACGCCAAATATCTTGAGGACCGGCCTCAAACTCAGCTTCTTCGGCTGTTTCAGCTGTTGTCACCATATAGGAAACATTGATTTCTGGCTTCTCCATAAATACTGAAGGTTGAAAGTTATTCTTATAAGCATCTAAAATCGATTTGGACAACTGACCGTTAAAAAACTGCGCAAAAGAATAGCCAACGCCCCTACGCCCTGCTTGAATAGCACTATTCCCACTTGAGCCCAATAGCCAAGCTTCAGGCAAAACAACGTGAGATGGCGTTGCAATCGTTTTATTGTATAGTTTATCTCCTGGCACTTCATCGTTGATCAATTGTAGTGCAATATCGAATTTTTCATACATATTATTCACCATAGGAGGACGCCCTTCAGATAAAGCATAAATGGAATCGTTATCCCCTCCCGGAGCTCGTCCCACCCCAAAATCAATCCGTCCAGGCGAGAAAGCGCTAAGTGTTTTAAATACTTCAGCTAGTTTTAACGGAGAATAATGCATCATCATCGCACCGCCAGTACCAATACGAATTTCTTTAGTTTTAGCAGCTAAATGTGCCGCCGTTACTTCAGGAGCTGAACTTGCAAAGGTATTTGTTCCGTGATGCTCTGCCATCCACATTCGATGATAGCCCAATTCGTCTGCCACTATAGCCAGCTCTTCAGCTTTTTTTAAAGCATCAGGCGCACTATTTCCCTTCGTAACCGGTGCTTGGTCCAGTACACTTAATCTCATTTTGTTAACTTCCTTTCCTCTTGTACTTTGTCAGGTGTAACATCATTACCAAGTGGATCCAGCACGGTTATTCCTGAGACAGTATTGAGAACCTGTCCGCGAATTTCACGTAAGTAATCTTGTTGCAAGACAGTTTGTTCAACCATTTCTGCATTTGTCAAACCCTCTTGACGCTGTTTTTTTGCTAATTCATTAATACGATCTAGACCTGTAATCATCAATATTCCACTTCTTTCATAATGTATTTGTAGGGAAATGAGGGACCACATATTCTCCTAATTCTTGAATCACTTCTGCTGCCGGACGTGTACCGTACTTCAAACCAAACATTACATGATTAACTCCAGCATCTTGGTAAGCTTGTAAATAATCAATTAAAAACGTATAACCTGTTCTAAAGCCGCCACGTATCGGTTTGGGTGCTTCATTAGGATTCTCTGATAAGTCAATTGCCAAAGCTTGAGCAAATGGTTTAAATACGCCAGCTGCTTCTCGCCATTTCCTCACAAGTTCGCGCTGTTCATTCACCCCTTGAGAATAAAAGAGCCAACCATCTGTATGCTTGGCTAGCCACTCAATCGTTTGACCGGAATATCCCGTTCCAAAAACAGGAATATCGGATAACATCGGTTTTGGAACTATATCACCTTGAAGCATCTCGACTCTCTCTGACTGAATTTGCGGGAAAGATTCTTTCCAAACTTTTTTCATGACTACTATTGACTCCCTAAATAACGCCGCATTTTCATCGCTATCCACTTTAAATGCGGGAAATTCGATTGGACGGTCTCCAGTCGCCGTTCCAAGTAAGAAGCGTTGATTTGATATTTTGTCTAGAGACGAAGCTGACTTTGCTACGTGAAGTGGGTGACGTAATGTCGTGACAATACTCGAAGTTCCGAGCGCAATTCTTTTCGTATGCGCTGATACATACGCCAGTAATATCCAAGGGTCATAAGCAGCACCAACATCACCAAAGTTCGAATCGTAAATTGGAGAATCTCTAACAAACAAAGAGGCAAACCCTAGATTTTCCGCCATTTTCGCTAGTATCATTTGTTCATCCAAATCCATCCTCGGGAAGCTTCCTTCGTAAGACTCCAAAGGAAATGCTAGCCCAAGCGTTAATTTATTCTCTTTAAATGTTTGTGCAAAACCATGATGTGCATGAAAGTTATCCATATAATTATTCTCCTATTTTCTTATAAAACCATTCTGTCTTTTATCCATTCCTTTAAGCCTTCCACTTTTTCAGGGAAACGATTAGTTGTTTCTTCATCTAGAGATGCAATGGTTTCACGCTTCAATACAGTTTTCCAAGTGGATTCAGCTTCATCCATTAAATCGGTCAACAAACAGCACGCATCTTCTTTTTCTAGTTCAAGCATGTCGTCGAGAATTCCACTTGGAGAATAAAGCGATTGTTGACCTTCTATTGCGAGATACACATCATACACTCTAATCTCTTCAGGTTTTTTCTTTAATTTAAAGCCGCCCTTTACGCCTGCCACTGAGGAAATCAGGTCTGCGCTAACTAACTTTCTCAACAGTTTTTGAAAATAAGTGGGTGAGGTTCCCAACTGTTGACTAATTGCGTCTCCTGGTAAAACAGCTCTATCTGGCAACATATTCAGTAATAGCATGGCGTAGACAGATTGTTCAACACCGGTTTTCATCTGCATAATACCCACCACCTTTTTTAGACATATTTTTCATCATTTTTCACCGAAACCGGATAATCATTATCCAGGTTAGTTTATCTTATCAATATCTAAAAGTAAAATCTTTTGTCTTATCTGTATGCAGGTAGAAAATCCCCTTAGTATTCCAATGAATCATCATGCAACCTATCTATAATTCTTTAATTTCTACATGCACATACACAAAAAAACTCCCTTCGCTGATTCACGAAGGGAGTTTCTGAACTTATTTACTTGTAGTCTTAGACAGTAGCCGGTTGAGCAGTCAATGCTTTTGCAACTTCAGCCACTTTTTCAAGGCCTTGTGCGATGATTTGTTCTGCTTGATCTGGCATTGCATTATGACCTTCAATGATTACTTCTTCAACGGACATACCGAATACGCCACCAAATACGTTACGCATATAAGTAGCTGACATTTCCATTGGTGCAGTTTCAGGTGTTGAGTACACACCACCACGTGCATTGAGGATGATTGCTTTTTTCTCTGGCATTAAGCTGATCATTTGACCTTCTTCACTATATTTAAATGCATACCCTGCTTGATATACATAATCAACAAATGTTTGAAGTGGTGCTGGAATTGTTAGGTTCCACAATGGGAATGCGAAAACAACTACATCAGCTGCTGTTAAAGCGTCCATCGCTTTTTGTTTAGCCGCAACAAGACGTTGCTCAAGGTCAGATAGCTCTTCACCGTTTTGCATTTTTCCAAATGCGTTGAACAAGTCTTGACCGAAGTAAGGCATATCTTCAGAAAATACGTCAAACGTCGAAACGTTCAAACCCTTTGTATCTTGTACGTTTTCCATAAACGTTTCGTACATTTTGCTTGAAATTGCTTCTGAAGCTGGGCGGTTATTTGCTTTCACTACTAAAATATTCATTATGTCTTTCCTCCAAGTTGTTTTCTATTCTAGGCCATTCGTTTACCACGGCTGACCAAAATTTATTCTAGCATACAAATTAGCTTGAAATCAAGCAATTTAACTCTGAGGTTTTTTTAACTCCCCAATTGTGCGATCATCATAGCTAGAAAGTCGATGATAATCACGTTGATACGTACTTCAATCATGACTTAAGTAGGTTTAGTCGACTTGGCGTGGACTTTTGAAATACAAAGGACATTACTGATACCGCAACTGTCAATCGGACTACTTTCTATGCTCGTATCACAGATAAATATCAATTATTAGATGCCGTATTAACGAAAAACCTCATGACAAAGATTTTTATTGAAATTCAGTTGCATGATGAACTTTCGGAAGAAACGATTAGTAAAATATTTGTTTCAGTTACAGTATTTCAATCTGACCTTTCCTCACAACGTAAACGCAATTACGATGCCTTTATGTCTACAAATGAAAAATCAACCGCAGGAAAATGCGGAAACACTACGAATCTCTTCCGTCATGTTAAGCTGGGGCATTTACGGGGCTTCTGTCGATTGGCAGTATAATTGCCAACTTACAGCTGAACAAAATATCGAAATGGCACTTCCTCCTATTGCTAATGGCATGCGGTTTATAAATCCCAAGTAAAATAAAAAAGCTGTTTAACAAGGATCTCTCTCACGTTAAACAGCTCACTATTAGACGAATGTTCGGTTAAACGATCAAAATGATGACAATATATGATTGCTAGTAATGCTATATTCTTATGTTAAGTTCCAAGTTAAAACAAGTCCTAAATGTGTAAGTCCTCCTCCAAAACCATATAGCAATAACGTATCTCCAGAACATACTTTCCCTTCTTCTACTCCCAGATGCAGTGCTAACGGAATCGAAGCAGATGAGGTGTTGCCAAAATACTTCATACTCGTTAATGTTTTTTCTATCGGAAATCCTGATTTTTCACATATCGATTCAATCATCCTTAGATTAGCGCTATGTGGTATGAACCAGTTAATATTTTCTCTAGTTAATTCAGCCTTGTATAATAGCTCTTGCATTCCAATTGGGATAGTACGAGCTGCCCATTTGTATACTTCTCTTCCGTTCTGAACCATTTTCCCATTGTTGATTAGTGGTTTATCATCCATTGTAGTTGCAAAGGTCGTTCGATAGACATGAATCCCCCCTTCACCATTCGTCCCCATATGGCTAGCTAGAAAACTAGGATTTTCCTGGTCGTATTCAACTAGCATTGCACCTGCGCCATCTCCGAATAAAATACAGGTTGTTCGATCTGTATAATCAGTTACTTTTGATAAAGTCTCGGTTGCGACAACTAAAATCTTTTTATGTGCCTCGGCAGTAACTAAATTGTTAGCTAAATGTAATGCATAGGTGAAACCTGCACAGGTAGCATTTAAGTCAAAAGCCCCTGTACAAGGAATATTAAAGTGACTCTGAATTTGACATGCCACACTCGGAAACGCATAGTCTGGAGTTGTTGTCGCTACTATAATACAATCGACGTCTTGTAAGTCTGTATGATAGTTTCCAATCAAATTTTCGATCGCTTTAAAAGCCAAATGAGAAGCAAATTCTTCGTCCCCTGCAATTCTCCTTTCCTTCATACCAGTCCTCTGAACAATCCATTCATCATTCGTCTCTACCATTTTTTCTAAATCTTTGTTTGTCAGTCTCTTTTGCGGAACGTAGCTACCAATTGCTGTTATACGCGCTTTAGATTTAATCATTAAATCACACCTCATTTCCCTTTTTATTATAGCAGCTACTTATAGTACCTGGTAACAATTCGAGCCAAAAGTTTATTAACTATATATTTGGTTGCTTAAAAACCCTTAATACAGCCCCCTTTAGAGACGCTATTTGACCTTACGATATCGGACTAAATACTGCTACATTACGTTTACTTTCTAGCTGAATGGATTATCGGTACCTGCAAAAGAGTATGGAAATACAAATTAGTTAAGCGTCCATTTTCAATTTATTAATAAAAAGTTGACGCATTGAAAATGGTTAGTCATCTGTAGCCTTCAACATCGTCAAAGCCACTTCTCTGTTAAATAAACCCTCTTATTCGTTGCATCTAACGCGACATTACGTCCAATTGGCATTGGATGCATAGGGTGTGTATGACATGCATCGAATTCCGCAAGCACAGGAATATTTACATCATCTAGAATTTCTAACAACACTTCATATGGCTTACGGCCTGTACATAAATCATCAAAGCATTCATGTTTGCCTAGAATAATACCGCCTACCTTATCAAAAATACCGCTCACTTTGAGCATTGCGAAGTTTTTTTCAATAATAGACGTATTTTTGGCACAGTCTTCAATTAGCAATATGTCACCACTTTGAATTTCAGGCATATACGGACTACCTAAAAAACCGTACATTGTATTCAAATTACCACCAATCAATCTACCTTCAGCTAAGCCACCTATTACAGAAATCCATTCATTTTTATACAATGTTTTATCAGTGGTTTTTTCTTCCCAATTGACTGGCTCGTCCGACCAAAATGAAGGCATTGGTATTTCATACGGTAGACTTTGTGGTTTCATAAAGAGATTTTCAAAATATTGATAGGTATCGTGTACGAGTGGTTCAAATTCACCGAAAGACGGAATCAAAGATGGACCATAAAAAGTTGGTATACCTGTTTTAGCATATAAACTTAACAACACTGCTGTTGCATCCGAATAGCCCACGACTATTTTGGGATTTGCTTTAAACGCTTCGTAATCAATGTATGGCAATATACTATTTGAATTTGTACCACCAATAGTAGACATTATGAGCTTAATAGTAGGGTTTCGAATTAATTCATTTAATTCTGAGGCCCTTTCTTTGGGTGTTCCCGAACGATAACTATCAATCTTCCCTGTTAAATTGCCTTCTATAATTTCAAAACCTTTACTTTCCAAAAACAGTTTACTTCTTTCAAATCGTAAATGATCAGTAACTGTTGAAGGTGAAGAGGGAGAAAAAATTCCTATTTGATCGCCTTGCTGCAAGTATTGAAACATTTTAATACAGCCCCTTAATTTACATTTTATTTACTTTCTTATTTTTACTTCATCACTTAAAACACTTATCGTTGAAGTTTCAGTATCGACTACATGTAAGGAACATGCTTCATAACCATATAACCTGTACACAACTCATTCATATTATCGAAAAATTGAAGCAAGAGTTATTGCCAAGGTTTAATATTGGCCTATGAAATTACAAGCAGATTCTTCCCATGCTTCATACTCATTCAGTTCGGTATTTGCTATAAAAGAAAAAATGGTATGTAGAGCTTGGCTTGTAGTCGCTTCTCAATTTTCAAATCTCTAAACCTCTTATATGGAGAATCTGAATGATAGACCTTTTCATAAGGTGAGAATGCCCAGTGAGGGTGTAAACATTCCCCATCTGCCCATTTAAATATCGCCACGTATCCCTTGACTGTTTCGTAATGTTTCTCTAATAGTATAAGATTCGGATGAAACAGATCATTGTAATTAGGCATTGCACATTTTAACCGTAAGATCGCATCCTCCACTTCACCTGCATATTCAACAAATTTCTTTTGATTGTCAATCATTACCCCAAATGAAAGATTACCTGAGTCTTGCTAATCAAATACACAAAATACTTCTCCCAAATCGTAAAGCCAGTTTAGATAAGCAGATTCTCTTAACTGAAATCGTTTACCATTAAAATTGTAATCGACTACTTTACTTCTCATCTTAATTCCTCCTAATCCTACTCCAAAATAAAAAAACTATAGTTGCAAATAGCAGCTACAGCCCTAATCTTAATTCGAAAGGAGTAAATTTATGAGTTTCCAATCATATTTGAAATAGGTGACTATATGTAAACTGACTATTTAGCAACTGACTGTTACTTTCCATATAAATCACCTACTTTCAATTAAAGTTAGTTTTATTCTAACATTTTAAACTATTAAGTCAATTAAACATATATTACCTTTCAATTACACTCAAAAACGCTTATAATGTTACTTTTGTAATTGTCGATAATGATCCAGACTTTTTTTTGATAATTAATTTATGCTTGTACGATTATAGTAATTAATATAACTGCGGTATCATTTCATCACACAAAAAGAGACACGGCACTGTACACCAATAACAACGCCATTACGATATTAAATTGCTTTTTATAGTTGGATAGAAACTTCTGGAACATAGAACCAAAGAGACTCCAACTACAAGTGCTCAGAATACCCACGAAACCTAAAAATAACGCCAGAAGTAATAAGCTACTAGTTGAAGTGTGATATGGAAGGATATACGTCGCAACTACCGTAATGCCAAATAAAACACCCTTCGGATTTACAAATTGCAACAACATTCCTGACAAAAAACCGTTATATTTGCCGCTCTCATCATCATTTGCGCTAGTTGTACTAGTTATTATTTTGATTGCCAGATACAGCATATATCCCGCACCTAGAATCATCATCGGTAATTCAATTTTTGGAATGAAATTATGTAGCATTAGATTAAAATAAGTCGATACTATCATGATGACAAAAAAACCTGCACCTACGCCTAAGCAAAATCGAAGTGTCTTCTTAAATCCATATTGATTCGCAAATAACATCGCCATAATATTATTCGGACCCGGCGTAAAACTCATGATAAAAACATATAACAAGAATGACAATACTGGCATAGTAGACCTCTCCCCCATTGCATATGTTATACTGTCTAAAACAGACTGTATAACGTCTTTATTTTTATTGTACAATTCAGACGTTATATTGTACAGAAAAGTAGGAGTGTTTTTTATGAAGGAAATACATCTTATCATTGCTGAGAATTTAAAGTCACTAAGAGAAAATAAGAAGTTAAGTCTTGAAAAGGTAGCGGAATTGACAGGCGTAAGCAAAACGATGATTGGTCAAATTGAACGTGGTGTATCAGCTCCAACCATAACAACAATCTGGAAAATATCTAATGGCTTAAAGGTTTCTTTTACTTCACTCATCAATAACCCTCAACCTGATACAATTATTGTGTCCAAAAATGATATTCAAGTCTTATCCGAAGATAACGGAAAGTATCGGGTCTATCCACATTTCCCTTTCGAAGATGATAAACGCTTTGAAGTGTATACAGTTGAGATCGATAAAGGTGGATTCCTAAGTGCGGATGCGCATATGGAGGGGACTGAAGAGCTGTTAACAGTTTTTGACGGAGAGCTAACGATACGTGTAAATAACGAGGAATATCGCCTAGGGTGTGGTGATTCCATCCGATTCAAGGCCGACAGACCCCATAGCTATCAAAATTTCAGTGAAAAATTGACCCGCTTAAGTATGGTGTTGTATTATCCGAATTAAATAGGGGTTGTCCTATGAATAGTGAATTATTGCTTATGGGACAACCCCTTTGTACCAATATAGTAATTTATCTCGAATGCTTCGTTTAGTTATCAGAAGGCATATTGAATTAGTATCACTCTTTGCATCCATTAACAGAACATTATTATATTCCTGAACGAATTGTTTTTTGATCAAATACTTTAATGAACCTGCACTAATTAAAATGAGGTTCAGCGTAAATGCCGGGTTTCACTAAATGTATTTGTTCGTTTTTTGATTGATGACTTGAATTAATTTCCACATCTCCATTTGATTCTCGAATAACCTCAAGAGCTTGTTATTTCTCAGTTTCCTGTCCAATAGAACTGATTCCAGCAGTTTCGAACTAGTTAATGCACAATCATTTCCCCTATATATAGAAAAAGCCAAGATCTGAGTTAGCCCAGAACTTGGATACCTTCCATTATACGGGTATATTTGCATCGTTTTCTTTACGTTTGCTAGTCCCTATTTAGATTTCAGGCTGTAAACAATTAGTAATATTCCAGCAAAAAGGCAAATCATTCGAGTCAAAGATACTTTTTCAGAGAGACCGAATAATGCTATTCCCGTTGTAATGATTAACACAATAGGACCTACCAGAGCTAGGAGAGTATTGATATAAAAGGCTTTTTCTAAATCATTAAATTTATACATCAACATCGCCGCAGTGATATCTACACTACCTGAAAAAATTCTTAATAATATTATCATTAAAAGAGCTTTTTCAACCAATAAATCTGAACCCCTTCCCTTTTAATATTCTTTCATTAAAAATATCTTGTCTTTTCCATATGAAGTCCATAATACTACCGATAGTGTATGTAAGTTTTCCCACTATTATCATAGAAACATCTACCGTTTTAAGCGGAAGTTCATCATTACTTCTACGAGCCTAATTTAATACTCCTTCAATTTCCATTTATTTCACAACTCTAGAGAACAAATTGATGTTGAAGAAGGAAATCAATACTAATTAGGTTGGCACTTAAATGTACCAGCTTTTTTATATAGACTGGAACATATTAACCGATATCACAAATATCGCTTATTTTCTAGTTGCCACTTGCACTCTACTTTCACCATATAATTTCACAATAAAAGGCAGTTGTTTTTCGGTAATTCAAATCACGTTTAGCACTGCAAACCAAGATACGTGCACAATAGAAAAAAATACCCTATTCTAAAACAACTGCGAATTGTTTTAGAGCAGGGTACATTTTAAAGTTTCTTAACAAATTCAGTTTTTAATTTCATAGCACCAAAACCATCAATTTTACAATCAATATCATGATCCTCGTCAACTAAACGAATGCTTTTTACTTTTGTACCTGCTTTTACGACTGATGAGCTTCCTTTTACTTTAAGGTCTTTTATGACCGTTACAGAGTTACCATCATTCAAGATATTTCCATTAGCATCCTTGTAAACCTTAGTAACTTCACTATTTTCAATTTCCGTTTCTAAACTCCACTCATGCGCACATTCTGGGCAAACAAGATTACTTCCATCTTCATACGTGTATTCCGAATTACATTTCGGACAATTTGGTAAATTTGACATACTTTCATTTCCTCCAGTCATTATTACTAATTTCCTTCCAATAACTATAGGGAAGAGTAGTTACCAACTTACAATTATAAGCGAACTGACGTCATTTGAACAACATAAAATTCATGAACAATCTTATGTATTACTTAAGATTTTTTTGTATAAGGTTATGACCATTGGTTCAATCAGCGCTTATAATGTTTCTGTGACAATACCATTTTGAGACTTCTCAATCAATATCTTCAACTGCACAGTAGATTGTTGAGGCAGAATTGTCCTCCTAAGGTTAAAATTCGTCGATCTATGGTAAACCAGCAATTTCATCCAACGCTTTAAGCGGATTAGTCAAATCATCATAAGAGCGATGAATAGACCCCCCCATATCTTTGGGTACAAGAAACATTCGATAGTTCGCTTCAGTATCAGCCTTTATTTCCCACTCCATTCTTGCACTAAAATACTGTATAAAAGTGAATCACGCCATCCATCTTTTATTAATAAATCTTCACGCATTCTACCTTCTTTTGCCATTCCGATTTTCTCCAATACCTTAGATGAACCAATATTTCTTGGGTCACAGGTTGCATAAATACGATGGAGATTTAGATTTTCAAAGCCAAATCCAATTAATAATTTCGCTACCTCCGTTGCGTATCCCATTCCCCAATAACCTGGGTTAATAATGTACCCAATTTCTCCGGCTTTATTGCTATAGTCACGGATGTTAAACTCACCCGAACCAATCATTTTTCCATTTCCCTTTAAAAATACAGCAAAAACAAATCGAGTTCTCGGATTATTTTTGGCATCTTTAATAACTTGTTTTACAAAGAGTTCAGATTCCTCCTCATTGTTTGGGCCCCACGGTTGGTATCGACAAACTGCTGGTTGCGAAGCATATTCATGGACATCTATCCAATCTTTTTCTTCCATTTCTCGCATTATTACGTTTTCGCCTTTAAGATAGTCAACCATCAATAACATCTCCTAACAGGTCTGTTGATTAACCATTTTATCACATGAAATGGTTAAAATAAATTACAAAAAATCCATTTTCACCTATACATTTCCGGCTTACTTTGGACTAAACAATCACTACACATTTACCATCAAAATAACTCAATAACCATTATGTCAAGTCTTCCTTCTATACCATCAATTTTATTCTATTAATATATAAAACTTTCATAACGAAGACGACTTCCCGCTGCAATTTACATTAAGTTGCATGATTTATAGTCGTTTTACTTCAAATAAAATACGAGGTAAAACACTTCTAACTTTAGAGATACTCGAGCCTTCCATTCAGTTTTAACCTCCCTACTTTGCTATACTAATGGGGTTAAACACTAAGGGGGTTAAGAACATGGCTAAATTATTTGAACCATTTACAATACGCGATATTGAATTTAAAAACCGTATCGTTATGTCTCCGATGTGTATGTATTCGAGCCACAATGAAGACGGGATGATTGAGGATTGGCACAAAACTCATTACACTACGCGAGCAGTCGGTCAAGTCGGACTTATCATTGTTGAAGCGACAGCCGTCCAACCTGCAGGCCGAATTTCCATACAAGATCTCGGCATTTGGAGTGACGACCATATTGATGGACTGGCAGAGGTTGTCCGTCTCATGCAACATCACGGTGCGAAAGCGGGTATCCAGCTTGCACACGCCGGGCGAAAGGCGACAGTTAACAGCGATATTTATGCACCATCTGCTATCGCTTTCAATGACAAATATAAAACACCAGTAGAAATGTCTAAGGACGATATAAAAACGACTGTACAAGCATTTAAGGATGGTGCTATTCGCTCTAAGAAAGCTGGATTCGACGTCATAGAACTCCATGGTGCTCATGGTTATCTTATTAATGAATTCCTATCGCCCCTATCGAATAAACGGATCGATGAATACGGTGGTTCTGCGGAAAATCGCTATCGCTTGTTACGTGAAATTATTGATGAAGTGCGCACAATTTGGGAAGGTCCCCTTTTCGTCCGCATATCCGCGTTCGATTACAGTGAGGGCGGCATGACACCTGAAGCATACATCGAAATGGCGAAATGGATGAAAGAACAATCTGTGGATCTGATTGACGTCAGTTCTGGAGCAGTAGTACCAGTTAGAATCGATGTTTTTCCAGGCTATCAAGTCAAGTTCTCTGAAACAATTAAAGCAGGTGCCGATATACCAACAGGCGCAGTTGGGTTGATAACAACAGGTATCCAAGCTGAAGAAATAGTAAAAAATGGTCGAGCAGATATGATTTTTCTGGCACGTGAACTATTGCGTGATCCGTACTGGCCATATACTGCAGCGAAAGAGCTTAGGGTTGAGATTCAATCTCCAAAACAGTATGAACGCGGCTGGATGTTTTAATTAATAAATAAAAGTAATCTTCAATCAGTGGGGGATTCTTCTACCCCCAACTGGTTGTTTAAAGATCTTTGGCTAAGTGTGCCAGGTCCTGTGGCAAGAAAGAGGGATGAATTTCAGTGAGTTAAGATAGATGTTTTCACAACACAAAAACCACTTTTCTTTTCTCATCAATTCCAATAAATCTTCACAAGTATTCCATTTAACACTTACTTGTCTTACTTCTTCAATTACGTTTGCTCTCACCTTTGAACTCCCACTAGTTGTATAGAATACTTTTTTCAAGGGTTCATCGACAATACCTATTTAATATCACCTTTCTGTTTCAATATAAATGTATGATTATTTTCGGTGGGATAAGTTGTTTTATAAACGATTTCTCTCCATATTTCTGTTCCTTTAAAAACATATTCATTTCCCCAATATTCTCCCTCCCCTAAAAATATATTTTTAGAATTTATCATTTTATTAATGGACAAACGAATAAAATTAGTAGCCTGCATAATATGTTTAGCGTAATTTTCTCAGGAATACTATGAAATTCAGGAAAAAAATATAGCATTGTAGTATATTATACAAAGAATATAAAACTGTTTATTCCGTGTAAGCAGTCAACTCCCAGGAGGTTTAAGGCAAATGCAAAATTTAACAGCAAGTGTTCAGCAAGTACAGGGTAAACTACTGGAACTAGGACATCCAAACGATGTAGTGAAATTGACAGACAGTGCTCGAACTGCTCAAGAAGCGGCGAATGCCTTAGGTTGTGAGGTCGCACAGATTGCTAAATCAATTATTTTCCGATTAAAAAGTACAAATCAGCCACTATTAGTTGTAGCAAGTGGCATCAATCGTATTAATGAGAAATTAATTGCACAACAGCTTAATGACAAATTAGGGAAAGCAGATGCCGATTTTGTACGTGAATCCACAGGGTTTGTTATTGGAGGAGTTCCTCCATTAGGGCATAAAAACCCCGTGCTAACGCTAATTGATGAAGATCTTTTTCAGTATGAAACGATCTGGGCTGCTGCTGGACATCCGAAAGCTGTGTTCCAATTAACGCCGCATGAATTAGAAAAAATGACTAAAGGACAAGTTGTTACAGTGAAATGAAAAATATAAAATGAAATAAACCCGATTTTTCCTTATGTACAGGAAAAGTCGGGTTTTCACTTAGAAAGAAAAACGTTTCGTTAGGAGAAACACGAAGGTTTAAGCTATTGCAATGGTTATCACTGTCAATCCCGAATAACTTCACCGTTTTTCCATTCAAACCGCGAGAAATCTTCAGCGATGTGAAGCGCTGGGAAAATCGCCGCCCCTTGTTTCTGTAATTGTGCCACGTCACTCGCCATAAATCGTGCACTTATGTGATTGGCGATAAGCGTTTTCGCTTCTGCTTCCTTCGCTACGCGAGCTGCATCTCCAATCGTCGAATGACCATATTCTTTCGCTAAATTTCCGGTTTCGATATCAAACGTCGCTTCATGAACTAGAATATCAGTGTCACGCGCTAATTCAACAGCCGCGGTACAATAACTCGTATCGCCGAGAATGGCAACCGTAAATCCTTCTTGCGGTTCACCGGTGACTTCTGAACTAAGAACAATCCGTCCATCCTCCAACGTTACATCTTCCCCGTCCTTTAGCTGTTTCAACAGCGGGCCTTTCGGTACACCCGCCTCTTTTGTTTTGTCGATGAGCAATTTACCTGGCAACGGTTTTTGCTCAATCCGGTAACCTAGGCATGGAATGATATGCTGAAGGCTTTTTGCAGTAACCCGATATTCAGCATCTTCAATTACCACGCCTTCACCAATTTCATGAACTAACAGCTCATAGTTTAAATGTGTATTCGTAACTCGTAATGTTGTCTTGACCCATTCACTCAGGCCAGGGGGGCCATATATATCAAGTCGCTCTTCGCCACCAAGAAATGATCGTGAACCAATTAACCCAGGCAATCCAAATATATGGTCACCGTGCAGATGGGTAATGAATATTTTACTGATTTTCCGTGGTTTCAGCGATGTATGTAATATTTGGTGCTGCGTCGCCTCCCCGCAATCAAATAGCCAGTAACCTTCTCCTTCAGCAGCCAAATTTAAAACAACTGCTGACGTGTTGCGCATCTTGGACGGCATACCCGCACCTGTCCCTAAAAATTGCAGTTCCATAACGGATAACCACCTTTCATTTCGTGCCCCGCTTCACTGTTCCGGGACCAAATTTTTGCTCTAGCTGTGAAAGGAGAATATCCATCGTCTCTTCTTTCGCATGTTTTTCAAAATTATAAAACGATAACTGTTCATGCAGTTCATTCTTCATGATTACATTGGTGACGGTAATGCCAAGAAGACGAATCGGTTCCCCATCCCAATGTTTTTTGAATAGTTCAGTTGCTACTTTGTAAATGTCCTGTTCTTTATAAAGAGGGTTGAGGACAGTCTTGCTTCGCGTTTGATTCTGCCAGTCGGCTGAACGAATCTGAATCATGACAACCGTGCCGGCAAGTTGCCTGTTGGCAAGGCGAGTAGCTACCTTCTCTGCTAACCATTTGAAAACTTTTAGGCATTCATCCAAATCAGTTTCATCCACAGTCAATGTCGTTGAACTACCCACACTTTTTCGTTCTGCGGCAGCATCAGGGTCTACTAGGCGGTCATCAATGCCGTTTGCCCGTTTGTGCAAGCTAATGCCATGTTTACCAAAAGATGATTTGACGGTGATTTCATTTGTTTTTGCCAGGTCACCAATTGTGTAAAGGCCCAACTCATTCATCTTTCTCTCTGTACTCTTTCCAATTCCATGCATTTCAATAACTGGGAGCGGCCATAGTACTGATTCGACTTCCCGTTTTCTTAAAATCGTGATACCCATCGGCTTTTTCATATCCGACGCTGTCTTTGCAAGGAACTTATTCGGTGCGATACCAATGGAACACGGTAAATCGAGCTCCTGCAAAATACGCTGTTGCATGCCCGTTGCAATTTTCATGGCATTCGTTAATCCACCAATTGCAGTAATATCAATATAGGCTTCATCAATCGACACCGGCTCTACAAGCTCCGTATATGTACGCAACAAATCGAAAACCGCAGAAGAGGCAATTCGATACTTTTCAAAGTCAGGTGGGACAATGATGAGATTAGGACAAAGCCGTTTCGCCTCACCAACTGTCATCGTCGTGTAAATGCCAAGTGCTCTTGCTTCATAGGAACACGTCACAAGAATGCCTTTCCGAGCTTTAGGATTACCCGCAACCGCCATCGGAATACCTTTCAATGAAGGGTCATGCGATTGTTCGACGGATGCGAAAAAACTATTCATATCAAGATGAAGGATTACCTTTGCTCTCGATTCACCATTCGATGTCAACACACTTTCCCCCTCCACTTTTCTTGATTATATTGCAAAAACCGGACAGATGACACTGCCCGGTTTACACATTATTTCGCTTGTGCTATCTGTGCTTCCACGTACTCACCGATTTTATCCATCCCAGCAAGCGTTTGGGACAAAATCTCAGGGTCCACAACTGTAATCATGCGGTTTTCTAAATTTGCAACTGTCGTGAAATACGGTGTTCTCGAATATGCCATAAGCCCCGAAGAAGTTAAAGCACTGTCTGGAATATCAAGAATCTCTTTCGCATCAAGAACGAGAAGACCAATGTATAAACTAGCAGTCTGAACTACCACGACACGTGCATCTTCGCATCCTTTTGCAGTTTTACCATAAAGAATTTGTTCAAAATCCAGAATCGGAACAAGTTCTCCACGAATCCGCATAAGTCCGAGCATATAGTCGGGAAGATGTGGTATTGGGTTTACTTGTTCAAGCCGCTCTATTGACACGACAGCATCGACAGCAATCGCGTATTCCTCGTTACCACATTGGACAATAACTGCTTTCAAATTACTCATTCTTTAACCCCCTTATGATTTTGCCGTAACATTGACAATTTCTAGTAAGAGTTCTGTCAGCTTGTTCAACTCTTCAACAGGCATCCGTTCGTTTTTAGTATGGATTTCCTCATAACCGACAGATAGTGTGACTGTCGGGATACCTGCTCCATTGAATACATTGCCGTCACTTCCGCCACCACTCGTCATCAGTTCAGGTGTCAGACCGATATTTTTGATTGCTTTCATGGCTGTTTGAACGACTTCTGCATCTTCATCAAAGCTAAAGCCTGGATACATAAGCTGAACTTCCGTTTCTGCTTTTCCACCCATTAGTTCAGCAGTACGCTCAAATGTACGTATCATATGTTCTGTCTGTTCATTCAGTTTCTCTTGATTGATAGATCTTGCTTCCGCTAAAATACGCACTTCATCACAGACAATATTTGTCGCTTGTCCACCTTCGAAGCGGCCGATATTAGCAGTCGTTTCTGAGTCAATGCGCCCCAGAGACATTGCTGCAATCGATTTAGCCGCAATATTGATGGCCGAAACTCCTTTTTCAGGTGCAACGCCAGCATGTGCTGTTTTGCCGTGGATTGTCGTCCATAATTTCGCCTGGAAGGGAGCAGCAGTTACAATGCCACCCACTTTTTGATCACTGTCGACAGCATAGCCGTATTTCGCTGTAATCAATGACGCATCCATCTCTTTCGCACCGACTAAGCCACTTTCTTCGCCTGCTGTAATAATGAACTGAATATCGCCATGTGGTTTACCGCTTTCTTTCAATGTACGCGCCATTTCAAATAAGGCTGCAATCCCTGCTTTATCATCCGCGCCAAGAATTGTCGTACCATCAGAGTAGATATAACCATCTTCGCGTAGTTCAGGTTTAATGCTTTGACCAGGAACGACTGTGTCCATATGACAAGTGAAGTAGATTGGATCTATTCCTTCAGCAGTCCCCTTCATCGTCGCAATTAGGTTACCTGCTCCGTGATCAGTTCGATCATCGGAATCATCTTCCTCCACGTCAAAACCAAGTGCTTCCATTTTTAATGTTAAAACATCGGCAATTTCACGTTCGTTTTTTGTTTCCGAATCAATTTGTACAAGTTCAAAAAATTCATCTAGTAGTCTTTGTTTATTCATTTAAAGCATCTCCTTAATTATAACGGTATATTCCCGTGTTTCTTCTTCGGTCTAGTTTCTTGTTTGTTGCGCATCATGTCAAGCGCTTGTAGTAGTTTAATGCGTGTTTCACGCGGATCAATAACATCATCGACCATGCCGTGTGATGCGGCAACGTAAGGATTTGAGAACTTCTCACGATACTCCTCTATTTTTTCCGCGCGCATCGCTTCGGGATCATCGCTATTCGCAATTTCTCTGGCAAAAATAATATTTGCAGCGCCCTGCGCGCCCATAACTGCAATTTCAGCATTTGGCCAAGCGTAAACAACATCGGCTCCGATTGATTTGGAATTCAGCGCAACATAAGCTCCACCGAATGCCTTTCGAAGGATAACTGTTATTTTTGGCACAGTTGCTTCCGAATAAGCATACAAGATTTTGGCTCCATGACGAATTATACCACCATGCTCTTGTTTAATACCCGGGAAGAAACCCGTTACATCTTCAAACGTAATAATCGGAATATTAAAAGAGTCACAGAATCGAATGAACCGTGCAATTTTATCAGACGAATCAATGTCAAGCCCACCTGCCATCACTTTCGGCTGATTACAAACAAGGCCGACCGGTTCCCCTTTCATACGGGCTAATCCGACGACTGCATTCCTCGCAAATTCAGCTTGAACTTCCATGAATGAATCTGCGTCAACAATTTGTTCAACCACCCTGCGAACGTCATAAGGTCGGATTGTTTCAAAAGGTACAACATCAGCCAAATTTGCTCGGTAATCATCTGCTTCATCACAAGCTGCGACTGGCGGTTTTTCATTATTGTTTTGCGGTAAATATGCAAGTAATTTCCGCACGCTTTCTAAAACGGTCTTCTCATCTTTACCTCGGAAATGAGCGTTCCCGCTTATCGTGTTATGTACTTTTGAGCCACCCAAATCTTCGGAAGAAATTTTCTCCCCTGTAACCGTCTCAATAACTTTCGGCCCCGTGATGAACATCTGACTCGTTTCATCCGTCATGAAAACGAAGTCCGTGATAGCTGGCGAATAAACAGCACCGCCTGCGCAAGGACCGAGAATAACCGATATTTGCGGAATGACGCCGGAGTAAATCGCGTTACGGTAGAATATTTCACCATAGCCGTCCAGTGAAACGACACCTTCCTGAATACGTGCTCCACCCGAATCATTTAAGCCAATGAAAGGAGCACCATTTTTAGCGGCAAGATCCATCACATTAGCAATTTTCATCGCATGCATTTCACCTAACGCACCGCCAAAAACAGTGAAATCCTGTGAGAATAAATATATCGGTCTTCCATTAATCTTCCCATAACCAGTGACAACGCCATCCCCTGGTCCAACTTGCTTGTCCATTCCAAAATCACGCGTACGATGTACAACAAATGGATTTAATTCAACAAAAGAGTTTGGATCTAACAGCAGGTCAATTCGCTCTCTAGCTGTCAATTTACCTTTTTCATGCTGTTTAGCAATTCGATCGTCTCCGCCACCGAGTTCAATCACTCTTTTTCTATCATATAAATCATTGATTTTATCATAGATATCCATCTTGTCAGTCCCCTTTTCCACTTTTATCACATAGCTCATACAAAACGCCGAATGATGATTTAGGATGAAGGAATGCTACTGCTGCTCCGCCAGCACCCAGTTTCGGTTCTTCTTGCAGTAACTGAACGCCTTTTTCTCGCAATTCGGCCATCCTTGTACGAATATCCGTCACTCCGAATGCGATATGATGAACACCTTCGCCACGTTTTTCGATAAATTTTGCAATTGGTCCATCTACCCCTAGTGGCTCCAATAATTCAAGCTTAATATTCCCAGCGTCAATGAACGCGACCCGCACTTTTTGGCTGTCTACTTCTTCTACAGCTAAAAGCGTAAATCCGAGCGTATTTATATAATAGTCTAGTGATATATCGATACTTTTGACAGCGATTCCAATATGGTCTACTTTTTGCACAACAATTCTCCCTCCCCCTATTGTACATTTTACCTCATTGAAACGGCTAGATGTTGTGAAATTCATAAATTCTGTTAAAATAGAACTATAAAGCTTAAGGAGTTTTGACATATGAGCAATCGTAAAGTACAGAAAGTAGTTGTTTTAATTATGGTTGGCGCAATGCTTGCCTCAAGTGTTATGTTTGGCCTTAGCATGATCATGTCATAAAAAAAACAGTCCGTATGTGCATTTTGCACGTACGGACTGTTTTAATTTATTATAGTTCTTCGCAATATTCCTCGAACTGACTTTGTAGGTTTGTCACAACAGACATCGGATCATGTCCTTCAATTTCATAACGACCCACTTCAGCCACCATCTTGCCATCTTTCAGTAGTACGAATGATGGTGAAGAAGGTAAGTGATCTTCTCCGAAAAGCATACGTGCTTGTGCAGTTGCTTCTTTATCTTGTCCTGCGAACACAGTTACCAAGTGATCCGGACGTTTGTCATAATGAACTGCATGTGCAGCCGCAGGACGCGCAATACCGCCTGCACAACCACAAACTGAATTAACCATAACAAGAGTCGTGCCCGGGCGTTTAAAAGCATCTTCCACGAGTTCAGGCGTAGTCAGTTGCTCATATCCACCGGCCTCCATCTCTGAACGTGCTGTTTTAAGGATATCATTCATATAGAAATCAAAATTCATATTCATGTATAATCAAACCCCTTTCTATTTACCTCTTTATCATAGCAGGAGAGCGGGATTCGTGCAAAAAAACGATCTAATGCATAATTAGACTTATAAGGTATTCCTCTTTTACTTCAATAGTAGTTTGTGATTTTATGACAAACAAACAACACACCCATAATCTAAATTAATATATCTACATAGAGAATGCATTTTTCGTTTATTTTTATAACTTTCCTACCTCAGTTGCTAGAATACACTTTTTTCTGTAGTTCTCATATTAAATATTTTCAGTGACTTCCGTTTTTCACCTAATTATGATTAAATGAGAGTATAATCATTATTTTCAGCTTTCAACAGAATTAGGAGTAGATTTCAGAAGCTCTATAACCGCAACTTCACTTGAGCTTTAAAATAATGTTTCTTGCCTTCTATCTACTTACCTTAATGGATACCTGAAATTTCAGCACATATGACTAATGCCTGCGAATACCAATAAAGACTACCATATGGTGAAGGGGGAAGATTTCATTGAGTATTGAAACTACATTACAAAAAGAAGCCATGAATGTACTAAAGCTGACAAGTAGAACCTTTTATATTCCAATTAAACTGCTAAATCCAATGTTAAGAAAGACGGTAGGCTCTGCCTATTTATGCATGCGGGCGATTGATGAAATCGAAGATCATGAAGAATTGCATTCTGAAACAAAGCAGCATCTATTACGTTCGACTAGTAAGCTCTTACAAACAAAGTTCGATACCGCTGCCTATCAACAACTCCTTAAGCCATATGAAAACATTTTACCTGAAGTGACGTTAAGACTTGGTGATTGGCTTTCCGTATGTCCAGAAAATATTATTGACAAGGTAAAAGAGTCAACGAGCATTATGGCAGATGGCATGGCACATTGGGTAGAAAAGGATTGGGTAGTAAAAACAAAGGAAGATTTAGATGAGTATACATATTATGTAGCAGGCTTAGTAGGCATTATGCTATCTGATATTTGGGAATTATATGACGGGACGGTAACGGATCGAGACTTGGCAGTTGGCTATGGCAGAGGTTTGCAAGCGGTTAATATGCTGCGAAATCAGGATGAAGATGCTGATCGTGGTGTTCGTTTTATGCCCGAAGGTTGGGACAGAGATGATATGTTCGCCTATGCAACAACGAATTTGAATAAAGCGGACGAATATTTAAAATCGATTAATACTAAAAATATTCAGTTGTTCTGTAAAATCCCACTCGCCTTAGCAAAAGGAACACTAAAAACCTTGAAAAGTGGCAAAGAAAAAATGTCACGTGTTGAAGTGGAATCCACGGTGAACGCAATTATTAATGAGAAAAAACACTAAAAAGGAACTTGGTACGAATACAAGTCACAATTGCATCAGTACCAGGTGCCTTATGGATGTAGGTCATGCAAAGCAACGAGGAGGGATTGAACTCCATCCCTCCTTGTTGCCGCCTTTCACTCCAATCAACGAGAGTAGTCGTATCATTTACGAACAATAAACTAATATACTTAAAAAGTGTTTGCCTAAATATATCGAATAAGTAGTTACGAAATTGATTCACTTAAAAGATTTTCTAGCAATGCTAGCTTTTCCTCAAAAACTTTACATGCCTTGACAACGGGTTCAGGTGATTGCATATCAACACCTGCATTTTTTAAAATGTCTATCGGAAAATTTGAATTCCCTTCTTTTAAGAACGCATTTATATATAGATCATCCACTGGCTTTCCTTTTTCTAGCACCTGTTTACTTAGCGCAAAGGCTGCTGATTTCCCTGTTGCATATGTATACACATAGAAATTGTAATAGAAATGAGTAATACGCGCCCAATTAACGCCAGCTATTTCATCAACTGTGAGTGCTTCTCCGTAATAGGTCTTCATTAAGTTGATATATAAATCGGTTAATTTTTTTTGCAGTTAACGCTTGTCCTGCACGATCCCACTCGTGTATCGTTTGTTCAAACTCCGCATACATTGTTTGCACAAATACGATATCACAAAAATTCTGTAACCATGTATGGAGCAAATGGATTTTTCGATTGGTATCTTCTGTTTTATTCAATAAATATTCAAATAATAATTTCTCATGTCAAGTTGCAGCTACTTCTGCAAGAAAAGGTGAATAGTCCGCATAGGGAATCGGTTGCGTTTGACGTGTGTAATAACTATGCATACTATGGCCAAACTCATGCGTTAAGGTAACTAGGCTATCCATATTATTTTGCCAATTCAGAAAAATGAATGGATTTGCACCATATGCCCCCCATGAATAAGCACCTGTTTTCTTCCCCTTTTTTTCGACAACATCAATCCAACGATTGTCAAAACCTTGTTGGACAATTTAATCGGATCCAAATGGTGCCACACTTTCTACAATAATTTTCTTGGCGTCCTCATAAGAAACCTCTAACTTTATTTTGTCATTTATCGGAACGGAAACATCATAAAGATACATTGATTTCACACCTAATAATTGCGTGCGCAGTGCCATGTAGCGGTGCAACAAAGGCAAGTGTTGCTGAATCGTTGAAAGCAATTGATCATACACTTTTTCTGGAATGAAAGATTGACTCATCGCTGCATGACGAGCAGATGAATAATGGCGAATTGTCGCTTTTTTGTTATTTGCTTTGACATGGCTTGATAATATTGAAGCGAATGTTTGGATTCGTTTTTGATACGTTTCGTACATCGCCAAAAACGCTTCATTTCTCACATTTCGGTTTTGGCTTTCTAAAAGGACATGATAGATTCCTTGAGTTAGTTGAACGCGTTCTCCCGATCCATCAGTTACCATTGGAAACTCTACTTCAGTATTTGTAAGGACATGATAAATTTGACTTGGCGCACTTGCGATTTCTTCCATTTGTGAAAGCAATTTTCCTTGCTCATTTGAGAGTTTATGCGGTTTTTGACTATGTATTACTTTTAAATAATGGCGATATAATGTTAAACCTTCTTGACTCTCTACATATTGCGCCAGAACCATTTCATCCATCGTTAAAATAGCAGGGGTGATAAAAGATGTTGCCGATACTAATTGAATAAATAAAGATTGTGCACGAAGATGCATTGACTGATAGGTTTCATTTGTTGTGTCTTGATCCGATTTTAAACGCGAGTAAAGATAAATAAGATTAATCCGTCGCCCTAACTCATGGTCAAATTCAAGGGTATCTAATAAGCCTTGTGCCGATTGTGTAACTTGTTTTTCATAGTATGCGATCGTTGGGAGTATCTTCTCAATTGCTTGATATTCTAATTCCCACAGTTCATCATTTCCGAAAACTGTCGTTAGTCCCAAATTAATTCTTTTGGAACTACTTCTCCAACTATAGTATTATTCTGCATGTTGTCTCCTTTCTCTATTCATTTATTTGTAGAAAAACGGTCCTTTGTTCAACTATTGTATTATCTTAATAATCTTTATTTTTAGTTATATCAAAATCATAACACTACTTATTCACCAACGTTAGTAATAGATAAACATTATAAGTTATCTCCAGATTCCCCGTACTCCACAAGGAACGTGCCAGTTTCCAAGCGTTCCACGTTCCATCTAGCAATTGTTTTATTAATTATTAGTTTCAAGTTACTCTAGCAGATTTGAGTTATTTAATTCGTTCTAGTTACATTTTTTAGATATTATCTATTTTCTAACATCTTTTCTGTGATGTCCAAATTTTTAATGAGTATATTTGTCGATCATATGGATTAGTTTATATACCTCTTTTTGGAGGAGACGTAAATTATTGAATTTATCACTTCCCCAAGTGCTAGTTCTGGAACTGATTGCTAAACAATTTTGTATAGTACATAGACACCCAGTCGTCCGCTCGAAGAAGATGTAAAGAAACTGTATTCCAACCAGAAACAAAATAATATCTTGTAGGTACTCGTCAAAAATATAAATTGAAGTCATATTACATGAAATACTATTAAATATACCTGTACAATAGAATTCGTAAAAGAGTGTGGAAACAAAACGATAATATTACACATTAAATACAGCAAATCAATTATCGAAAGATTGATCTAATTTAAGAACATGAGCTAACTACTTACCTGTCACGTTTTCAAAATAAATGACTTAAGAAGGTGTTAATATGAAAATTGATCTACCTAGGATCCCAAAAGAGCTATCCCCAGCAAACTTTCAAGATATTTACAACGAGGAAGACCCTGATTTAAGTAACTGCCTAATAACAAATTCATTCTTTGATGGTGAGAATATAGACAGAGTTAACTTAACAGGTATGGTTGTGAAAAACTCAACATTCCAAAATACTGTTTTTAGTAATATTAATATAACGGATGTTAGTTTTGAGAATTGCGATTTTTCAAATGCTGATTTAAATCAGGCCAGCATTCATAGGGCTTCATTCAAAGGTTGTAAATTACTTGGCACTAATCTCACAGAAGCACGTTTAGGTAATGTGTTATTCGAAGATTCCGTTTTAAATCTAAGTTTGTTTAGGTATGCAAATTTAAATAAGATCGTATTTAAAGATTCCTTGATAAAAAATGCTGATTTTTTTGATTGTAAATTGATTAAAACAAAGTACCTATCATGCAATATTGATGGTACAAGTTTTGACCGAACACTTTTAAAAGGTATCGATATAAGTACTTCTGAGTTTCAAAATTTAACAGTTTCATTAGATGAGTTACGGGGGTGTGAAGTATCTTCACACCAAGCACTCATATTTTCTACATTAATGGGCTTAGTTATTAAAGAATGACGCTCTCTCAGTTCATACATTAATAAAGCAGCCTTAATTTAACTAATCCGTCCAGTTGAGTGGTGCAAAATACACAACAACGCGTCATATAGAACACAAATCAACACAATCTTTAGCAGGTTTTCACCCCATATAAAAACTTATCATTTATTATGAAATCAATAGCAGAACTATTTTCGTTCAACTAACAGGCTAAAGAATGGTAAAGCAAGTGTTTTTTGTTTTAAATGTTGATTTGTAGGCATTTTAAAGACCGTTAATTCACATGCGAATTAGCGGTCTTTTTCGTGTTTTAATATATTTTTTGTAACACTGAACTGCACGGGTTATTATTTAACGGCTACTTTCTTATTTTGTATTCTCTATTCACAACCACTTTACATAACGCCAATTCACGGAAGTATTTTACTCCATAATTGAATCAATTTCATAATAGGATTATTAAACGGGAAAAACGAACAATGTTGATTTCCACTTCACGTGGATGCTTTCTGCGGGGGCTTCAGCTCGTGCTGTTCCCGAGGCTTACAGGATGTAGGTCATGCAACGGGGAGGGATTGCACTCCATCCCTCCTTGTTGCCGCAGGACGCGGCGAACTTAGGTTGCCAAGTCGCCACCTTCCGCTACAATCAACGAGAGTAGTCTGGTAAATTGACGGACTATGAATTGATAGATGAATTATATCGTTCGTCTTTACACATATTATAAGTAATTGTGAAATCGATTCAATTCAATAAGAAAAAGTCACAAATAAAGGCAGCTGAATCTTCACTAAAACTACCCATTAGTTTAAGTGCAAAAGAGGTTTCCTTAATTTAAAACGGTCCATTTTGCTGGTCATGCCTCCCCACTTCTCGTAGAGTATCCGCTCCCGCTGAGTTCTGATTCAATGACTTTTCCTGTCCTTTAATACTATATTTCCGCCCAGTCAAAAAATCCACAAGATAGATGCCTACAATCAAGATTTCAATGGAACCCCCAGAAAATCCACATCACCCAATGCATTATATTCCCTCCCCTTTTCAACATACACGTAGCGTTCGGCAAAAAGTTGCGTTTAATTTACTATTTAAGTAATCTACTCAGTTAGTTAAATAAGAGTCATTTTAAATAATACCTTGTGGTTCATCCAATCATCTATTTCAACATTACCTTGAACAAATAATAAACAATATAGTATCGATAAATTGTCCTGCATTTTGGTAAGTTAAGAATTTCCATAACCTTCATTAGATGATCTCCTATTGTTCAATTAATACACCCCTTAGTTCAACAAGACGAAATAATCAAAGCATAATTAACGAAACTCATCTTCTGACCATTCATTTCGAATTCTTCACTACTAGTATCTATTCTTTCAAACCCATTTTTCTCTAAAACTCTTTGAGATGCTATGTTATTAGTTGTTGTTTTGGCTATAATCTGTTTTATGTCCTCGTCAATTACTGTTTCTATTAATATTTTCAATGCTATATAAGCGATTCCTTTTCCAGTATTTGCTTGCCCCACCCTATAACCGAGATAACCGATTTTATGCGATTCATCAATATCCACTAAATTTATTCTTCCTAGAATTGAACTATCGTTATCTTTAATTAAATAGAAATATGAACCTCCTTGCACTTGTTCTTCAAGTAAAGCCTCATGTCTTTTATTAAAAATCTCAGGATTATAGTAGTCATCTCCACGAGTAGGTACCATTTCTTCGAAAAAAGATCTGTTTTCAAGTTCAAACTTATACAAAGCTTCGGCATCTGTAACTTGTAATTGTTCAATATATACTGCCATGTATAATACCCCCTTTATCACATTTTTGCCTATTACAGATTTCTTGTTTACCACACCTGCCTGTTAATACATTAAAAAATTCGCCCTATCGACAGCAATAGAATTCGTTCATAAAAGCAATGATTAATATCCTGATTATTTAGTCTCCCTTTGTTAAAGTTATCCCTCTTGCAATAAATCCAACAAATCTTGATCTGTAACATGATTATAAAGTGCATCATCTCTGTTATTCATGACAGCCCAGTACTTATCACCGTATGACCAGTGCCACCATTCCGTATAGTAATTTAACAAATCCAGCAGATTGAAGAGCGTGTGCGAGGATTTGACGATTCTGTATGGCTTTCTACAGAGATATTTGTTGCATCAAAAAAAGTTGCGTTGTCAGTCTCGTGTGGTATGGCATCAAATGGTGTGCCGAGATCCAATTCAATACTATTTGAATCAATTAGGGTTAAATACACTGCACCACCTGTTTGATGTGGAGCTACATTAGGAGGCGCTAAATATTTTGATGCTTCAGCAATTTAATAATCTAAATCCTGATATGGAGTATTTTCTTTTACCCGTTGTAAAGAAAGCTCAAAAGCTATTTCTTGATTATCTAATAACTTATAACCTTCTTTAATAAAAAACGAATATCTTTAGGTAGAATTTTTTTTAGCTATCCTGTCCATTTTAAATTCTTTTTCATTAGTGTAAAGACTACTGGATGTCCGAAAAAATCGCCCATATTCTCTGTTACAACCTTGAATCCCTCTCTTTTATAAAAAGAAATATTCGGATTGCCTTTATAAACTGTTAATGATAAAGAAGTCGGTTCCTTGAATTTCGTAAGTCCAGTTAATAAGAGTTGTTTTCCAATTCCTTTTCCTTGATGATTTGGATGAACATATAAGGACTCTAAGAATATGTCTTTACCCGATAATTCACCAGAGAAAAAAGCATATCCCATAATTTCCTCATCCTTTTCAGAAACCAACAATAAAGAGGATTTAAATCTATTATCCATGGCAACTGCAGAATAAGCCTCATTTAATACCCTATCTTGTATTTCTTCTGGGATAAACGTACTATATGTATCCCTCCAAGTATGTGCTGCAATATCTCTGACGCTTTCTATGTCAGAAAGGAGCATCTCTCTAATTACCATTTCTTTATCCCCCTCTAAATAGACTGTAAGTACCCCTATATTACCACACTTCATAAAATTCAGTTCATTCAAATAATTTAAGTTCATGTATAATTACTTTGTCCAGTTGTTCGAAAAAGAGATCAGCTCCATGGGATCAAACCTGAACAGACATTAAAAATATCAAACAGAACAGGTTAACATAACACCCCTTCATAGAAGTAGTTAACTCCATTACTTAATAAGAAAAAGACTCCTCAGTAAAGGGAGGCCACTGAAAAACTTACGTTTTAAAAGTTTGAAAGATGTATTAAAATTAAAAAGGCAACATTTGGTTCGAAATCGAACCAAATGTTGCCTTTTTCTTGATTTTATTTGCCTCTTTTTTTAGGTCAGTGCAGAATCCATTGATTCGTATGCAGGTTCATTGAATGAATCGTGCCTGCTTAGTTAAAAGCGCCTAAAAATAATCTTTCCGGATTTCGGGGAACAGCTCATAGTTATAGTATATTTCATACTACAATAACGCTTTAACAACCTTACTGATCAAACCGCCTTCAGTTTTGCCTTTGAGTTCAGACATCGCAAGACTCATTACCTTGCCCATATCTTGCTTACCAGAAAAACCATTCGATTCGATAATACTTTTTATCACTGCTGTAACTTCATCTTCGTTAAGTTGCTTAGGTAGATAAACTGTCAGCATCTGAATTCGATTTTCAAGCTCAGTTATCATCTCAACCTTGTTAGATTGCTTCGCGTACATCAGAGACTCATTCGTTTGTTTAATTTCCGTTTGGATGATCTGCATAACTTCCGCATCGCTAAGTTCAACACCATCATTTTTATCAATTTCTTTTTTTTGAATCGTACTTAAAACCAAACGAATGCTTGTTAATTCTTCTTTGTTTTTTGCTTTCATTGCTACTTTCATCGAATCCTTTAGTTGTTGTTTAAGTGTCATTTTAAAAACTCCCTTTTCTACTTCATCTTCACCTATTTCTGTCTTCAATTATATACTATCTTTATTACTTTTGAGTAAATAACGATTTAATAACAATGAAAAACTGTCAAAAAAACGCAGAGAGGTCTGATTTATGCCTTATTAGTATCCAATTGTAATCCTTTTACTAAGATGTACCACGTGTACTTAAAGTGTATCCACCATTTATTATGCTATAATCCTAAACCCAAAAAATATTTTCAACAAAATGTATCCTAAACCTCATTTCCCTTTTATATAAAGATTAAAAGTGGATACTTTCAATGATTACATACCTAACTAAGTACGCACATTCCACAAACAAGATTTAGACGTGGCGACAAAGCAACATGTGTAGCCCACTAGAACTTCAAGAACCATACAGAACGGGCTGTCATGAGCTGTCTAGGCGCTACTATTTACGCCATTAAACCTTTTACTGACCAGTCGAAAATAAACAGTCCAGTAGAAGCCGAGAAGCCATCTAACAGTCGGCCACAGCCCACGAGTTTTGGGACCGAATCCTTTCTTTCTAAAGCTATAAATTCTAAAGATCTTAAAAAAACGTCTCCTACGGAAGTGTTACCTACAACGCTTTCAGCAAAATAAAATCTTTTTTTCTTCAACAATCGGAGATAGTAAATTAGCGTACAATTTTTATGGAGGCTATCGCAGCCAATCCTTAGAAATGCTAAGGTTTAGTATTCACGAAAACAAAGTAAATCTGTTCGACCACTTGGAAATGCACGCTCTCCTTATTTCGATTCAAACAACCAAACTGAAAAAAATACGGAATCTACTCGGCTATTATTCAGGGGACTTGCGCGAACTCATCAGCAAGGCATAATTCAGTGACGCTTTTATGGATTAAGATGTACCACTTGAGGGGTTTTTCAATCGATAGGAAGTATTTCAGTGTGAGGAACGAGTTTCTAACAGATGAGTTAATACCTCGTAAGCGGAGGGTGAAAAATTGTTCATCTCAGCCATTGTTAATTTGCTCGAGGAACTATTCTCACCAATTCTAGTTTCTTAGCAATCCAGCATATCCGTATGCATACCTATTCCATTGGAATGGCTTTAGCCTTTGTTCTATCGACTTCACCTGGCTTTATAACTTAACTCACCTGTCTTTCACGCTGTTAACGTTTGTTACAGAACTTGACGCGCCACCGTTGGTTAATGAAGAACAGCAATAGTTATATCAAGTCCAGCCTGTAAAATTTGAATACTTTACGATTATTCACGTATAAATAAATCATTTCTTTCAATAATCTCTCTGCATTTCTCAAACCCTTTTTTGTCTTGCTATACACAGGGAAACATAAATCATAATTCCCTATAAATACTGTATCAAGAGATGGAAAGAAAAAATTAGAAAAATACAATTCTTCAACCGGAATTTTAACCAGGAATATAAGTGCTCTTCATCACCAATTTTGTATATGCCCTTGTTAATAGCAAACAACTTTCTAAAAATACTCGCCTCTATCCGATTTAAAGAGCCTAGAATTAATTTGAATTGTTCTTTGCTTAATCCTTTATTATAGATATGAACAAATACTTCATTTTCTGTACGATAAATCCGTGTTAAAGAACTTAAATATCTGAAACCATATTTTAAATTATGCTCATAACCTAATAAATTCCCCGCCTCTTGCTCCGTAAGAATTTGATCAAATACATCCATAATACCGATAAAGGGAAACACCTTTAATGGCTCATCAAGAAGATGTGTGTTGAATTTCTAGAATTTTTTATATAGTTTTTCAATCTCTTCATTTGTTGCTAATTCTATTCTCATATTGATCGCCTCACTTTAAATAACTCATTTCATCATTTCTCTACTTAAACTAATTGGCCAGTTAGTTTAAGTAGAAAAAGAGCTGTTTAATACAGCTCTTTGGTTTTCAAGTAAAGCTAACGTTTGTTCTAAAAACTTTAGGTAATATTGTTTTTAGTTCAATTAAGTTGTCTATTACAATATCAGCTTGAGCGAGTTCATCTTCCTGTGCAAAATCAAAATTACATCCAATTGCAATTAATCCATTATCTTTTGCCGCATTTATATCAGATAGGCGGTCTCCGACTACTGCTGCTTTTTTTATATCATATTTTTTTATAATTGTTTTAACTAAATCTCCTTTATCAAGCGTTTGTATTTGTTGAATACTAAAAGTTTCAGTAACCCAATTATCCAAATCATAATAACTCACAATTGCTTTTAAATAATCCGTTAAACCATTACTTGCTATGTAAATCGAATAATTATTTTCTTTCAAATAACTGAAAACTTCCTTTACGTTAGGATATAAATCACCTTTTCCCTTTCTTATGTTTTCAACTAAACTTTCCAGGAAATAAGCATCAGTTTGTTCTCTTTCTTCATTGGAATGATTAGGTAACAAAGCTTCCCATACTTTCGGTAAAGGAACACCCATAATCTCACGGTATTTATCAATAGGGGTTACTGTGTCCCATTTATTTAGTGACCGTAAATGATTAAAAGTATCATCAAGTGATAATTCTAAAATTTTATCTGTTTGAAATAGAGTTCCATCCATATCAAAAATCAGTGATTGTATCATTAATTTCTCTCCCTTATTACCATTCCTAAATAAACATCCGTGATTATTATTCTATAAAAAGTATGTTTTTCCTTGTTCTATTCAAAAGCAACACTGTTTACGAAAAGAGCCTTTTAAAATCCCTAAGTTTACAGTGCGCTCGATCTTTACCTACATCTTTTTCTGTTAAAATACAATTGGATCAATCATATAGTTTATGCTCCATAAAGCTATACCTAGTAGCTCTAGCCAAACAGTCGCTCAACCGCCCCGGTCACCGTAAGACGTCCCTCAAGCAGCCCATTCTCAAGTTCCGCCACCTCTTCCTTCCTACCAGGTTCCGCAAAAAATGTATCCACAAGCCGATCATTAATCATGGAACGGAACCAATCTTTTGTCTGCGACTGCCTGCGCCCGCTCCAGAATCCATCGCTACCCATTGTTTCTTTGAATGACAAAACAGTTGTCCAAACTTCTTCGAGTCCGGTATTTTTAATCGATGAAACAGGAAGTGCCGTTGATGTCCAGCCTGGTGATGCTGGTTGGAGAAAATGGAGCAGTTGGCGATATTCTCGTACAGTTTTCTTCGCCAGCCTCAAGTTATCACCATCAGCTTTGTGAACAACAACTCCATCAGCCAGCTCCATGATTCCTTTTTTCATTCCTTGCAATTCATCCCCGGCACCAGTCAGCACGAGTAGCATGAAATAATCGACCATTCCGCGGACAACTGTTTCACTTTGCCCAACACCAACAGTTTCAATTAAAATGACATCATAACCAGCAGCTTCGCAAAGCAGCATCGTCTCGCGCGATTTTTTGTGAACGCCGCCTAGAGTTCCTGCCGACGGTGAAGGTCTAATGAATGCGTTTGGATGCCTGGCCAGTTCCTCCATCCGCGTTTTATCACCAAGAATACTGCCACCTGTAACAGTTGAGCTCGGATCTATAGCAAGTACTGCAACTTTGTGACCGGCGTTAGCTAGCATTAGCCCGAATGCTTCGATGAACGTGCTTTTTCCTGCACCCGGGACACCCGTAATACCAATCCTGATGCTATTGCCCGTTTTAGGAAGCAGGTTGAGCAAAAGTTGTTGACCCGCTATTTTGTCTTGTAGAATAATACTTTCAAGGAGCGTAATCCCTTTTGCTAGATGAAGTCGAGAACCATTTGATATCTTTTCTGACAACTCTTCAACAGAAATTTCGCGGACCTTTTTCACAAAACGTTTCCGCGCCGTTGCTGCCATGCCATCATGTGAGGACGTAATCCCCCCCATCACATTCAACGCACTATCATCAGTTAAACGGTTGTTATCTTTCAATCCGCCACTTCCTCGTAACCAAGCCTGCGATAGATTTCCTCAATGACTTTTTGTGCAGCAACTGGAATGACGGTTCCTGGACCAAAAATTGCTGCAGCCCCATTTTCACGCAGGAATGCGTAATCCTGCGCTGGTATTACGCCTCCAACTACAATAAGAATATCTTCCCGGCCAATTTTTGCGAGTTCTTCCCGCAATGTTGGTACAAGTGTTTTATGCCCCGCCGCAAGTGAACTGACACCAATGACGTGGACGTCGTTTTCAGCAGCTTGCAAGGCCGTTTCTTCGGGCGTTTGGAATAATGGTCCGATGTCAACATCAAAACCAAGATCCGCAAATGAGGACGCGATTACTTTCGCACCACGGTCATGACCGTCTTGCCCCATTTTCGCAATGAGGATACGCGGACGACGACCTTCATTTTCCAAAAAGTCTTCTGACATCATTTTCACTTCGTCGATTTCCTCTGCGTTCGAGAAATTCGAACTGTATACGCCACTTACCGAACGAATCACTGCCTTATGTCGTCCTGATACAGTTTCAATTGCATCTGAAATTTCACCGATTGTTGCGCGTGAACGCGCTGCATTAACGGCACATGCAAGAAGATTACCCTCACCGCTACGTGCAATTTCTGTCAACTCTGCAAGAATTGTCCTTACTTCTGTTTCGTTTCGATCTGCTTTCATCTGATTGATTCTGTCGATTTGTTTCTGACGTACCAACGTATTGTCGATGTCTAAAATATCGATAGGATCTTCGGTATCTAGACGGTATTTATTCACGCCGATAATTGATTCTGCACGTGAGTCGATTTGAGCCTGACGTTTTGCTGCAGCTTCTTCTATTTTCATTTTCGGAAGGCCCGTTTCAATCGCTTTCGCCATACCGCCGAGTTCTTCGATTTCTCCGATTAACTCCCAAGCTTTGTCCATTAGCTCATCTGTCAGTTTTTCGACGTAGTACGAACCGCCCCATGGATCAATCACTTTTGTCATCATTGTCTCTTCTTGCAAGAACAATTGCGTATTCCGCGCAATTCGGGCAGAAAAGTCTGTTGGTAATGCGATCGCTTCGTCAAGCGCATTCGTATGGAGCGATTGTGTGTGGCCCATCGCTGCAGCGTTAGCTTCTATCAATGTTCGCGTTATATTGTTGAACGGATCTTGTTCCGTCAAACTCCATCCTGACGTTTGCGAATGTGTACGAAGCGCAAGTGACTTCGGATTTTTCGGTTCAAACGTCTGCATCATTTGTGCCCACATTTTACGAGCAGCGCGCATTTTAGCTACTTCCATATAGTAATTCATGCCGACAGCCCAGAAGAACGAGAGTCTAGGTGCGAACGAATCGATGTCAATACCTGCCTTTAAACCTGTACGAACGTATTCAAGACCATCTGCAAGCGTATAGGCGAGTTCGATATCAGCCGTTGCACCCGCTTCCTGCATATGATAGCCAGAAATAGAGATTGAGTTAAATTTCGGCATCTTACTAGACGTGTATTCGAAAATATCCGCAATGATCTTCATTGACATTTCTGGAGGGAAAATATATGTATTTCGCACCATATATTCTTTCAAAATATCGTTTTGGATTGTGCCTGCTAGCTTGTCAGGTGACACACCTTGTTCCTCTGCCGCTACGATGTAAAACGCCAAAATTGGCAATACTGCACCATTCATCGTCATAGAAACTGACATTTGATCCAATGGAATGCCTTCAAATAGGATTTTCATATCTTCTACTGAATCGATTGCAACTCCGGCTTTTCCGACATCCCCCGTGACACGTGAATGATCAGAGTCATACCCTCTGTGAGTTGCCAGGTCGAATGCAACAGATAATCCTTTTTGGCCCATTGCCAGATTCCGCCGATAAAATGCGTTACTTTCCTCGGCAGTTGAAAATCCGGCATATTGACGGACTGTCCACGGTCTGGAAACGAACATTGTCGGATAGGGGCCCCTTGTATTTGGTGCGATGCCAGGTAAATCAGTTAAATGGTCAAGATTCTCTGTGTCTTTACCCGAATAGAGTGTTTTAACGTCGATTCCTTCATTTGTTCTAAATAGCTTTCCTGACTGGCTTGCTGTTTCTATTGCATTGCCAGCAAAATTCCGCAAGTCTACTTTGTTGAAATCAGGCTTGTTCATGAGTCACGGCCCCTTTCAATTTATCGTTGATAGCTATCAGTTTCTCCACTTTATCTTGACCCGCGAAAATGAAGCCATTTAAGCCGGCATTTAGCCATTTATTAGAAAGTGCAGTATCGTACTTACCTGCTACATCCAGGATTAGATGTTGTGCTCGCTCGGCTAACAATTGTTCCATTACAGTTTCAGTGAGGGAAGATGTTGCACAGACGATCGCATAGTCTGGGTTTTCATCCGCCAGCCATTTAAGGGCTTGTTGTGCATTATCGAATGCCGGACTCCACTCCGCACGCATACCGCCTGTCGCTAAAAAGCCGTTAACAAAATCGGCACGCGGTTTAAAATCTTTCAATTCACCGAACGTCAATAATGCAATACTTGTTGCACGATCTTTTTGTAGTTCAGCTAATTTTTCGAAAGGTTTCGCAAGACGTCCGTCAAATTGAATACCGTCCCAATCCCTAAAGTTCGTATCCGTCAATTCAGCATAGACATTTGTACCAATCAACGACTGTTTCCCCTTCGAAACGTCGCTCTTGCGTTGGTCAAGTAATGATTCGAGTCGACCACTGGTACTGAATACATCGTAGCCACCTAAAGACTCGATTTCCAAAAAGAGTGCCCATGCTTTATCAACAAGTTCAGAAGTTAACGTTTCAATGAAATAAGAACCGCCTGCAGGATCGATTACTTTATCAGTATGGGTTTCTTCTTTTATTACGAGTTGAATATTACGGGCCATACGTATAGAACTGTTTGTCGGTCCAGTAATGATATTGTGCGGGTGAACAGTGATTACGTCGGCGCCGCCAAGAACTGCAGCAAATGTTTCATTTCCGGCCCGCAATACATTGACATATGGATCTAGTTTGGAGTAAGAACGCAACGAAGTCGTTGCAATGATTGGAACATAAGGTGTTGCCGTTACTCCATAAGCGGAAGTGAATGCTTGCCAAAGAATACGAAACGCTCGGAATTTTGAGATTTCCATAAAGAAATGGGTATCTACAGCAAAACGAACGAAAAAGTCATCGGCTAAATCGCTAAAGTTGTCCTCTTTTGAAGCTAGATTTGCTGCAAATGCCAGTACTAATGCAAGTTCAGTTACCGCATCCGCACCTTTGTGATGTGCATCCCACATATCTGCGCTAGTTGCCCGGACGAATGTATACCCTTCAGGAATGGTCCAATCCATAACAGCAATCGCACCACTTACAGTAGATCGCTCCGTTTCTGGGACTAGGGAGAATATCTTCAAGAATGAATCATTCTTTTGTGTATTTGTGATAAATATTGGATACCTCGTCATTAGTCGTGCTACTTCAGTGAGTGATGATTCTTCCCACCGAAATTGTTTTGTGCCGTCATAAACAATGGCTTCATTACCACGCTCAATTGAACTCTTCAATTCAGCTACAAATTTCTCTGCGCTCTCAGCATATGGCTGCTGTGCAACGATCCAGCCCGCCTCTTTTTTTGCTACACGGATTGTCTGTGCACGTTTAACAAGACTTTCCTGCGTATAGAGTGGCTGCAAGTCAATTCCTTCAATCGTTTTCGTGATAAGCGAATCGAAAGGTTTTCCTTTCAATGACAGCACCGCGGCTTCTTTCCATTGTTCAAATCCAGCTATATCGAATGTTGTTATTTTCATGTTATGTATAGTCATATTATGCGCTTGCGCTTCCCTCCTCATAATAATCAATCTATTACTAGTTTACCTGACCTCACTAATTTTGGAAAGTTGAGAAAAGTGAAAAAGGCACTTTATTCACGACAAGTAAGAGGAATGTAGCTCAATCCTCTCCCCACTTCGCGTGAACCAAGGGATTAGAGCCTAGACACTGTTCCATGTCAAAAAAAATAATTCTTATCTTTCAAAATAAACCCCAGTGCCGCATTAACGGTCTGGGGTTTATAGTTACACTTAGTAAACAGATGTATTTTCCGAAGTTACATTTTCAAGAATTGCTTTCACGCGTGCAAGGAATTGACCACAAACGAGACCGTCAAGAACACGGTGATCGAGTGAGAGACATAAGTTCACCATATCACGCACACCAATCATACCGCCAGCCATTACAACAGGACGTTTTACGATTGATTCAACTTGCAGTATTGCCGCTTGAGGATGGTTAATAATGCCCATAGACTGCACCGAGCCGAATGAACCAGTATTATTCACTGTGAATGTACCACCTTGCATTTCAGACGACTTCAGTTTGCCTGAACGTACTTTTCCTGCAAGCTCTTGAATATCACGACCAATGCCCTTGATTGTTTTTTCATCCGCATTGTTAATGACCGGAACATAAAGAGCATCTTCCGAGGCGACTGCGATGGAAATATTGATATCTTTTTTCTGAATGATTTTGTCTCCGGCCCACATTGAGTTCATCATCGGGAATTCTTTCAATGCTTGAGACACTGCTTTCACGAAGAATGCGAAGTATGTCAGGTTGAAGCCTTCCTTCTTCTTGAAGTCGTTTTTCAATGAATCACGGTATTGAACAAGACTTGTGACATCGACTTCAATCATCATCCATGCGTGCGGCGCTTCGTGTTTCGAACGTAACATATTGCTCGCGATTGCACGACGAACACCTGTAATAGGAATTTCGATATCGCCTACCGCAACCGGAACATTGACTGGCACAGATGGTTTTTCTGCAGATGTCGGCTCTGTGGCCGGTGCAGGTGCTGCCGTTTCCTCAACAGGCGCTGCAGAAGCTACAGGTGCTGTTGGGATAGTACCGCTCTCGATAATTGCAAGCAAGTCTTTACGCGTGATGCGTCCTTCTTTGCCTGAACCTTCCACTAGTGACAAATCAATGCCGTTATCCTGTGAAAGACGAAGTACCGCAGGAGAATAACGTCCAGCTGCCGCTCCTTTTTCACGATTCAAAGATGAAGCCGTTTTTGGGGTATCTACTGAAGGCATTTCCTTTGCAGCTTGTTCTTTTGCAGGCGCCGCTTCTACAGCAACTTCCGCAGTTCCGCCACCTTCAGTTTCAATCGTACAAACAAGTGCTCCAACTGCAAGCGTCTCTCCTTCTTGTGCTATCAATTCCTTAATGACACCTGTAAATGAAGAGGGAACTTCAGCTGTTACTTTGTCTGTATTCACTTCTGCAAGTGAATCATATTTGTTAACAGTATCGCCTGGTTTAACAAGCCATTTCTCGATTGTGCCTTCTGTCACACTTTCACCGAGTTGTGGCATTAATATTTTTTCAATAGCCATTAAATTGACCTCCTTCCCGGTTAAAATTCAGCAAGTTCACGTGCTGCCTTCTCTACTTTGTCTGGATTCACCATGAAGAATTTCTCCATTGTCGGTGCATATGGCATTGCCGGAATATCTGGCCCAGCAAGACGTTTAATTGGCGCATCAAGTTCAAACAGGCAATTTTCAGCAATAATTGCCGCAACTTCCCCCATAATACTTCCTTCTTTGTTATCTTCAGTAACTAATAGGACTTTCCCTGTTTTTGAAGCCGCTTCAATGATGGCTTCTTGGTCGAGCGGATAAACTGTACGAAGATCAAGGATATGTGTTGAAATACCATCTTCCGCAAGACGTTCAGCTGCTTGTAATGCAAAATGAACACATAGTCCGTATGTGATGATTGTGATGTCATCACCTTCACGCTTAACATCTGCTTTGCCGATTGGCAACACATAATCGTCTAATGGTACCTCACCTTTGATCAAACGATAAGCGCGTTTATGTTCAAAGAACAATACCGGATCTTCATCACGAATTGCTGCTTTGAGAAGCCCTTTTGCATCATATGGCGTTGATGGGATGACGATTTTCAAACCAGGAGTGCTTGCAAACATCGACTCGACAGACTGTGAGTGATACAAAGCACCGTGGATACCGCCTCCAAATGGTGCACGAATAACAATTGGGCAAGACCAGTCGTTATTCGAACGATAACGAATTTTTGCTGCTTCTGAAACAATTTGGTTCACAGCCGGCATGATGAAATCAGCAAATTGCATTTCAGCAATAGGACGTAAGCCGTACATTGCTGCACCGATTCCGACACCTGCAATTGCAGATTCCGCAAGTGGTGTATCAAGTGCACGGTATTCTCCGAATTGATCGTAAAGACCTGCCGTTGCTTTAAAGACACCGCCTTTTCGTCCAACATCTTCACCAAGAACGAAAACGCGGTCGTCCCGTTCCATTTCTTCTTTCATTGCAAGTGTGATTGCATCGATATAAGACATAACAGCCATTATACGTTCCCCCCATCTTCAGCATACACATGGAGCAGCGCAGATTCAGGTTCAGCGTACGCAGCGTTTTCCGCATAATCGGTCGCTTCGTTCACTTCTTTCATAATGCGTTCTTCCATTTCTTTTTCAAGTTCTTCCGTTAGTATGCCGACTTCTTTCAAATAAGCTGCAAACATAGGGATTGGATCCAATTCCTTCTCATTTGCAAGTTCTTCAGCATCACGGTATTGACGTTGGTCATCGTCGGAAGAGTGAGCTGTTAAGCGGTAACAGATGGTCTCAACAAGGCTTGGCCCTTCTCCACGACGGGCACGATCTGCCGCTTCTTTGACAACTTTGTAAACTTCAAGTGGATCAGTGCCATCAACGGTAACACCAGGCATTCCGTAACCTATTGCACGATCCGAAACATTGACACATCCAAGTTGCTTTTCAACTGGAACTGAAATTGCATATTTATTATTTTCAACCATGATAACTGTCGGTAGTTTATGGACACCAGCAAAGTTCATGCCTTCGTGGAAATCTCCTTGGTTGGATGAACCTTCACCAAGTGTAACGAAAGTAATGAAATCTTCCTTCTTCATCTTCGCCGCAAGAGCTACACCAACCGCATGCGGTAATTGTGTTGTAACAGGTGATGATCCTGTTAAAATGCGGTTTTTGCGTTGACCGAAGTGACCAGGCATTTGACGCCCACCCGAGTTAGGATCTTCTGCTTTTGCAAATGCAGAAAGCATCAAATCTTTCGGAGTCATTCCGAAATGTAGAACTACGCCCATATCGCGGTAGTATGGTGCAATCCAGTCTATTTCTTTATTAAGAGCGAAAGCTGCTCCAACTTGCGCTGCTTCTTGCCCCTGGCATGAAATAACGAATGGAATCTTCCCGGCACGGTTAAGGAGCCACATACGCTCATCAATACGGCGGGCCATAAGCATCGTTTCGAAAATTTGTAGTACATCCTCACTTGTTAAACCAAGTTCTTCATGACGTGTTTTTGCCATTTCTAAAATCCCCCTCCTATGGTTCGTTGCCTAATATTGCGACTTCATGTCGCTATAAAGAGGGATGAAGTCCAATCCCTCTCCACTGCAGGACCTGTATCGTGCAGGCCCTGGCAGCTTTCTTCATTTAGACTCCTGAAACCTATTTACATATGGATAGCCTTTCCGTCTACGGCTAAAGCTGCTTCGCCCATTACTTCAGATAGAGATGGATGCGGATGAATCGTGCTTGCCACTTCCCACGGCGTCGCATCGAGAACCATCGCAAGTCCTGCTTCTGATATTAAATCAGTAACATGTGCACCAATCATATGAACACCTAGGATGTCATCTGTCTTTTTATCAGCAATGATTTTTACAAAGCCGTCCGAATTGCCGTTGACAAGCGCTTTTCCGATTGCCATGAACGGGAACTTGCCGACCTTGATATCGAATCCTTGTTCTTTCGCTTGTTTCTCCGTTATGCCAACGCTTGATGCTTCGGGGCTTGAGTAAATACAACGTGAAATTTTTGTATAGTCGATCGCTTCATTTTTCAGACCCGCAATATGTTCGACAGCCGCAATCCCTTCATGAGAAGCTACATGAGCAAGTTGCAATCCGCCAATAACGTCACCAATTGCATAAATATGATGTTCTTTCGTCTGGAATGTTGGTCTTGTTTTAATAAAGCCATTTACAACTTCAATTTCAGTGTTGTCAAGGCCGATCCCTTCGATATTTGCCTGACGGCCGACAGAGACAAGCATTTTTTCAGCTGTGAATGCCATTGTTTCACCGTTCATTTCAGCAGAAATTGTGACAGATCCTTCTTTTTTAACTAAGGTTTCTGGGAGTACTTTCGCACTTGTCGCAAAAGTGATTCCTTTTTTCGTCAATAGCTTTTTCATTTCTTTCGAGATGTCATCGTCTTCAGTTGGAATGATTCGGTCAGCATATTCAAGAACCGTAACTTCGACGCCAAAATCATTGAGCATAGATGCCCATTCAATTCCGATAACTCCGCCACCGACGATAATAATCGACTTAGGGAGTGCTTCCATAGAAAGTGCCCCATCTGAAGACATGATTTGATTTTCATCGATTTCAAGACCAGGTAATGTACGTGGTCTTGATCCAGTTGCGATAATCAGATTTTTCAGGATAAGCATTTCATTTTCGTCACCGTTGTTCATTTCCACTGAAATAGTGCCCGGCATTGGTGAGAAGATTGACGGCCCAAGCATTCTGCCAAGTCCATCAAATACGTCAATTTTCCCTTTTTTCATCAATGCAGTCACGCCAGCATGTAACTGTTTAACGATACCATCTTTTCGTGCTTGTACACGGCTGAAATCTAATGATACGTCTTTTATATTAACACCAAAATCTGCTGCCTGATTTTTTGCTGTATCGAATACTTCAGCACTTTTTAATAATGCTTTACTTGGAATACATCCTTTGTGCAGGCATGTACCGCCAAGTTTGCCTTTTTCAACAAGTGCTGTTTTCAGTCCCAATTGAGCAGCGCGAATCGCAGCGACATAGCCGCCTGTTCCGCCTCCTAAAATAACTACATCATACTCCCTTGCCATTATAGATGACCTCCCTCACAACGACCCGTCAAGACGGGTAGATTTTAGCTATTTCTTCACCAGTTAAAACGCGGAGTACGCCTTCTACAAGTGCTTGTAGTTCGTCTTCTCCAGCATAAACGACAACATCCGAAATCCAGTCGATTTTGGATGTAATCTCTTTCACGAAGCTTTTACCATATGCGAGTCCACCCGTAAGGATGATTGCATCAACTTGGCCGTGAAGGACGGCAGCCGCACTTCCAATTTCTTTTGCAACTTGATAGGCCATCGCTTCGTAAACTAGTTTTGCTTTTTCATCGCCATCTTCTATTCGTTTTTCAACTCGAACGGCGTCGTTCGTCCCGAGATAACCGACGAGACCGCCTTGACCAACAAGTTTCTTCATCACTTCATGACGGAAGTATTTTCCAGAATAACATAGATCGATGAGATCACCCGCCGGGACTGTCCCTGCACGTTCCGGACTAAATGGGCCGTCACCGTGAAGTCCATTATTCACATCGATTACTTTTCCGAACTCATGTACGCCGACTGTTATTCCCCCGCCCATATGGGTAACAATTAACCGGAGAGTGTCGTATTTTTTTCCGACTTGTTTTGCGTAGCGTCTTGCAACCGCTTTTTGGTTCAGGGCATGGAATATCGATTTTCGCTCAATTGCCGAAAATCCAGAAATTCGTGCGATTGGTGCAAGTTCATCGACAACGACGGGATCGACAATGAAAGCGGGAAGGTTTAGGCTGGATGCGATTTCATGCGCAATTATGCCCCCGAGATTAGATGCATGTTGACCTGAATAACCTGTTTTTAAATCTTTAATCATAGCTTCGTTAACAGAATAAGTACCACCTTCGATCGGGCGCAGAAGACCGCCCCGACCACAAATGGCAGATAATGTAGAAATATTGATGCTTTCTTTTTCAAGCGATTCAAGGATTGCCTCTTTACGAAACCTGAATTGATCGATGATTGAAGGATACTGTGCAATTTCTTCTGAACTATGCCTTAACGTAGATTCCATCAGTTGACTTTCGCCTTCAAAGACACCTATTTTTGTTGATGTAGATCCTGGATTAATTACTAGGATCCTATGGTGATTCTCATGCACTATAGGTCCTCCTTCCATAACAATGCAACTTCTGCTTTTCTTTATGTCTAGCTACAGCGACCAGACGCTCGGGGTCATTGAGCCCGCTGGGAAGGATTGAACTATATCACTCCTATGTACGACAATGAACGTCGTTTCGCCGGTCTAGCTAATGCCTGTCACGCCTAAACAGATCGCTATCGCTTTTCTTTTTTAGCGTCTTGAAAGTACGCTTTTTTCATTTTGTAAGAAAGTGCTTCTTGTATTCGCAACACGTGCGATACGCTCTTCCGCCATGCGATCAGCTGCAACATACGTTGGAATATTATCGCGTTTTGAAATTGCAAATATTTTTCCGATTACGTCATAGATGCCCTCGACGCGTTTCAGTGCACGTTCACGGTTATAACCATCAAGCTCATCTGCAACATTTATTACGCCGCCTGAGTTGATAACGTAGTCAGGTGCATAGACAATACCCATTTCGTGGATTAAATCGCCATGACGCGTTTCTTTCAATTGATTGTTAGCCGATCCTGCGATAACTTTTGCTTTCAATTGTGGAATCGTCTCATCATTAATGATTGCACCTAGTGCACATGGTGCAAATATGTCTGCTTCTTGAGAGTAAATTTCATTGATGCCGACTGCTGTTGCGCCAAACGCATCAACCGCACGCTGAACAGCTTCTTCGTTAATATCCGTGATGATCAGTTTCGCACCTTCCTCGTGCAAGAACTCACAAAGAGCATATGCAACGTTTCCGACACCTTGTACCGCTATTGTTTTGCCCGCTAGCGAATCGTCACCAAATGCTTCTTTTGCTGCTGCCTTCATACCGTAATAAATACCATAAGCAGTTACAGGAGAAGGATTGCCAGATGAACCTGCTCCAGCAGAAGTACCTGTAACATAATCCGTTTCAAGATTGATTAAGTCCATATCCGCTTCAGTTGTTCCTACATCTTCTGCAGTGATGTAACGACCGTTCAAACCTTCAATATAACGACCGAAAGCACGGAACATTTCATCGTTTTTGTCTGTTTTTGGATTTCCTATAATAACTGTTTTTCCGCCACCTAGATTCAAACCAGCAGCTGCATTTTTGTACGTCATGCCACGCGCAAGACGAAGTGCATCTTCAATAGCTTCTTCTTCACTCGCATACGTCCACATACGTGTTCCCCCAAGTGCTGGTCCAAGTGTCGTATCATGTATAGCGATGATTGCTTTTAGTCCTGAAGCTTTATCCTGACAAATTACTAGTTGTTCATAATCCTGATGTTCCATATATTTGAAAATTTCCATTGTAAATTCCTCCTAAGGGCATCGTTCATTTTTATTTGTTTTATTTTATCGAAAGGATTGCTAGTGCCAACGAATACAGTTTACTTTCGGCACTATCTGTCCTCGATGTAAGGACAATTGGCGCTTTTGCACCTTGGATAATAGCACCCACTTTTGCGTTGGCAAAATACATTAATGATTTGTAGAGAATATTTCCTGCTTCGATATTCGGAACCAGAAGAATATCAGCTTTACCAGCAGTTTCTCCAATAATTCCTTTTTGAGCAGCGGCCTTTTCAGATACTGCATTATCAAGAGCAAGTGGACCGTCAACGATGCAACCCAAGATTTGACCGCGCCGATTCATGGCGACAAGTGATGCTGCGTCTGTTGTTGGTACCATGGCTGGATTGACAGTTTCAACGGCAGCAAGCGGTGCAACGATTGGTTCAGACACACCGCACGCATGTGCAGCAGCAACCGCATTACGAATGATTTGCGCTTTCGCTTCAAGGTCAGGTGCAATGTTCATTGCTGCATCTGTAACGAAAAGTAAACGGTTATATCCAGGAACTTCAAACGCTGCGACATGAGACAGTATTTTCCCTGTCTTCAAACCGTACTCTCCATTTAATACTGCCTTGAGAATGATGGAAGTGGCCAAGTTACCTTTCATCAGGACATGTGCCGACCCACTTGAAACCGCTTTCACAGAAAGGGTCGCTGCATTTATAGTATCCTCAGCATGATGAATACTAACTTTTTCACTATCTATTAAGTGCGGAAAATCTGTGTGCATCAAATCTTTTATCCGCTTTTCGTCATCAAAAAGCATGAATGACGCAATTCCTTTTGCAATTGCGACGCTAACAGCCTCAAGTACTTCTCGATCCGCAGCTGACGCGACAGCAACAACAGGACCTTTCTTCGAAGCTGCTTGTACGATTAGTGAGTCGAGTGTAATCATTGTTTCTCCTCCATTGACTAAATGTTACTTAAACGAGGCTGAATTTCTCAAGTTTATAATAAAGTGATCGAAGCGAAATACCAAGCCTGTTGGCCGTTAATGATTTGTTTCCATTATTTTCACGCAGTGCCGTTTCAAGAATGGTTTTTTCGTATTCATCCATAATCGAAGTTAGTGTGCTTTTTTCTGGAAGTGACTGTTCCTCTACTGGGTTTTCCCTAGATGAAAGAGATTTAACCACATCTTTCACACTAATAACGACTTCTCCTGAGTCCATATAAATCATAGCGCGGCTAATTACATTTTCGAGTTCTCGTACGTTTCCCGGCCAATCATATTGCTTCAGCCGTTCTTGCGCTTCATCGGTAATCTTTTCAATATTCATACCGAATTCCTGATTCAGTCTCACAAGCAAATGCCCTACGATTGATGGAATATCTTTTTTCCGAGATCGTAGCGGGGCAATTTGAATAGATAGTCGGTTTAAAACATAATAGAGCTCTTCAATGAATGTTCCCTCATGCATTGCTTTTTCTAAATTTTTAGAAGACGCCGCAATGATTCGGACGGACAAATGGACGGGGTAGGTTCCCCCATTTTTGAAGATCGTTCCGCTTTTTAAGTAGTTGAGCAATCTCTCTTGAATTACGATCGGCAAATCAGCCACTTCATCAAGGAACAGCGTCCCCTTTTCAGACTCTTTGAAAAGTCCTGGAGTACTATCATTCCCATTTTGAGAAAACCCTGATTCTTGTCCGAATAGTTCCGATTCTAATTTGGCTGGATGCATTGCAGAACAATTTACACGGATGAACTTATTGAACCGCCGTTCGCAGCTACTGTGAATGGCATGTGCAAATAATTCTTTTCCTGTTCCTGCTTCCCCACGAAGAAGGACCGGAACATCAGATTTGGCAGCTAATTTTGCCTGTTCAATTGAAATTTCAATATCAGCCGAACCGCCGAAGATATCATCAAAAGTATAAGTAGATTCGAGTTTCCGAATGATTGTACGCGCCCGATCTAGTTCTTTCATCAGGTTTCGCATTTCAGTTATGTCGTGAATGACTCCGACACTTCCCTTTACTTGATGATCTACTATGATTGGTGCAACATTGACAATTACTTCTCGGTTATTTTCACCGATACGCATATTAACACCACGAACCGGATTTCTCGACCTAAGCACTCTCATATGAATACTTTCACCTTCGTTTATATCTGCATTGGCAGGTTTTCCAATGACTTCATCTTCAGAAAGACCTGTAATTCGCGTATAAGCAGGGTTAACTAGAATCCCATAGCCTTTGTCATCGACGACTGAAATCGCATCGTCGCTTGAATGGATAATGGCTTCAAGCATCGTCTTTACTCTGTTTAAATCTGTAATTTCCTCCGCAAGTGCAACAACTTCCGTAATATCTTTAAACACTGCGAAAGCGCCAACCTTTTTTCCAGTAGAATCGAAGAGAGGATAACGGGAAGTGACGATTTTCAAGCCGTTTCCAAGAATCTGTTCCTCATTTAATTCCGCTTTACCTGAATTGAATACTCTTGGAAGCTCAGTCGTCGGGATTACTTCCGTAATCAGCTGTCCAACAGCTTCTTCAATTGGGAATCCGATTATTTTTGAGGCACTCTTATTGAAAAAATCAATAGTTCCTTTTTTATCGATTCCAATCATACCTTCTTCAACTGAATCAAAGATCATCCGTTGCTTATGCATTTCAGCATGGATACGCTTAATGTATGTATCGTTCTCCTCAAGAAGCTTTACAAGGAGATTCGCGACAGAACCAGGTATTAGTACGGTATGGTCAGGCCTCACTTTTAACAGTTCAGCGAATACAAACTCGTCGCCTGTTACATCGAAAATGATATGTAAATCATCAGTCAGATAATTTGTCCAATCCATTCCATACGCAATGCCTAGTTTTTTCGCAAGAATTATTCCTGGTGCTTGTTCATCCGTATCAATGATTGCGTTTACATTCATGAATTCTAAGTTTTGGAATAGGTCCAGTAGTATCGATCCGCCTGTCCCAGCCCCGACAATGAGAACGTTTTGCAAGGATGTTCATTCTCCTTTTTTAACCATGCAATCTTTTGCAATTACAACTATATCATACATGAAAGCTATGTTCTTGACAATGAAATTAGAGTAGGTAAAATTAGATTCGGTAAGGAGTTGGTGTATATGGCACGTCTAGCAGCGTTTATAGTCCTTCTAATACCCGGACTTTTTGCGGCCGGCGGTATAAAATTAATGCGAGATTCGATATTCGGAATATTATTTAATCCATTTCCATTCATTTGGCTTCAATTTATCGTAGGTTTTTTTCTGTTCTCAGGTGGCCTATGGTTTTTTGCGGGTTTTCTATTACGCCGCGACCGGAGAAAAGGACGCGTCCAAGAACGATTTAAGCAAAAGTGAAATTCAAGTGCGCTAATGAATGGTAGGCAAAATCACTACGCCCTCTCAAGGTGTTTAATCCTCCCCATTGCACGACCTACATCTTGTAGGCTCTATTTAGTTAAATAGAAAAAGGACCAGTCTTGGTCCTTTTTTTATTTATTGAATCGATCAGGGAAGTCCGTTATCCAACCGTCTATATACGAGGGTGGATTGAAAGTGATTGCTTCTGTTCCTTGCATTCCATAAACTCGAATCTTTTTTTCAGATTGAATAAGATTAGTCAAATATGGCTCTTTCAACAAGCGTTTGTGAAAATGGAAGCCATCTGCAGATGAATACTGTTTAAGATTAGTCCAATCTACGCTTTTCTTCCGGATAAGATATGCAGTTTCCATTCGCTCGTTCTCCTCTTTGACCAACTCAAGTAAGCGGTAGTCAAATGAAGAGATATGGACATCGTCAACAACGGAAACTATATCAATGATCAGTTTGATTAATTCAGGGCGGTCCGAAACAGTTTCTTTCAATTCCACATTGAGGGCTAAACTGTGTTTTTCGCAAAATGTCACCACTTCTATCAATGTCGGAATGTGGTGCCCAAAAAATATCCGTCTGCATTTCCTTCCAACACGAATTTCCGCCATTTCTGCACTTGTCATGAATGAAATTGACCTTCGAATACCTGCAAGCCTAGAAAGTTCTGGATCATGGATGACAATCGGCACCCCATCTTCAGTTAACTGTACATCTAGTTCTATTCCATCAGCGCCTTGATCGATGGCTTTCTCAAATGCTTTCATTGTATTTTCAAAGCAGATGCCTGATGCGCCCCGATGTGCAAAAACTGTCGGATTAAACATTCAGGACTCCATCGACGATTTCAAAAATACCTTTAGTGGTAACATGGAGTGTGGACGATTTGGAATTAACTTGGATGATTGTGCCTGGATTGGCTTCTCTCGTCACTTCGATTTGAGCAGGTACAGCTTGCTTAATTTTACGAATTCTCAGTTGAATCTCTTTGTCAAGTTCAGCTATAACCTTTCCGTTCGACTCAATCACTTCCAACATCTTTTCATATGCGTCTGCCTGAGGACCCCTCAATTGACTTTCGTTATTCCTAAATGGAAGGGCATGCTGTTCAAGTTTTCCGAATGTCTCTTGGTGTTCTTTTAGACTTTTTGCCATTTCTTGAATTTCCATATAAAGCAGTTCCTTGTCGATCCCTTTCGCACGAAGGATCGTCTTCCGTTCGTGGCTATTTCCTGCATATGCACATTCAATTTTATAAAGCACCTCAACTTCTCCACCAATAATTTTACCTTTGTTTTTATCGATAAATACAGATTCCGCTCTAACTTCCGTCCCAAGTAGATATAAGCCGACATGTACTTCTTTCCCGTACAATTTACAATTATTTGCATGTTTAACGAATATATTTCCTCGCGCTTCGACAATCGTCAATCCACCGCCGAAGATTCCTCCTTTTATGTAAACGTCTCCCTCTGACGACTGAATCTCCTTTGCATTCGTGATACCTTCATTTCCTTCAATAGAAATATCTCCTGTTGCATTTACTGAAAATCCGGCAAGTACTGTTCCATAAACAACAACACTCCCATCAAATGTTATCGAGCCTGTTTCAGGACCGACATCCCCGCTTACTACCAGTTGTTTTCCGACGCCAATCAAACCATCAATGCTTTCCAAAGCCCCTCCAAACGATGCCCGCAACACTAATTTATCCACATCTTGTTCTTCGTCCACTGATTTCCTGTCAAAGTAAATCTTAGCATCATTTCCCCGCTCAGCTGGAAGTTCGTTTCCGACCACATCCATGCCATTAACGCCCTCTTGCGTAGGTATTTTCTCACCAAGCCAATCACCTTGTTTAACAGGAGTAACGAAATTCATTTCAAAGTAATCAGCAGAACCGTCTTCACGAATCTCCGGCCTTCGTTCGGGTATTTCGATGTATGTTACGACTGCATCTTCACCTTTCTGAGGCTGTCTTCCAATAGCTGCGATAATGGGTTCACCCGGCTTAAACGGTTCTTCTAGCAATGCTTGCCTTCCATAAATAACTCCGGCATCATCAAGCACTTTTTCGGCTTGCTTTAAGATTGATTGTTTATTTTCTTCAAATTCCTTGGTTGATACATTTATGTAAAGTTGGGCCATCATTTTATCAGGCGCGATGGATACTTCTATAGCTGGGATCCAATTGCCTATTACATGTTCTTCTAGATCTGTAAGTGCTTTTCTTAAAACTGGGAAAGAAATAATTTTTATTCGTGGATGTTCTCGCGTTATTGTGTCGAATGATTTAAGTGGAAAACCATTCTTCTTGGTGCGCAATATAACTTTTTCCTCTTGTACCAAAAGATCAAAAAACTCATTTTGAATTAACACCGATTCGACATCCTCTCTCTCGTTCTCATTATAGAGCATACTTCACCATTTTATCAGATTAATAAATCTTTAATAACTAAAAAAACCTACCATACTAAAATAGATTCGAATAGTAGGCACAGCTGTTATCAAAACTAAATCTTTTTCGATTAGCCCGCCATTTGCTCAAGTCGAGTTTTATAGCGCCATGATAACGAATTCACTACTATATAGGTTGAATGAATCCTTGGAATACCACTTTGGGGATGCCTCCCACCAGTACCAGTTACCCGTTTGCGTCTATTTAAAATACCCCTAAATCGCAATTTAGGAAGGAGTTATCAATATAACTTGTTAAACAAATCATCAGCAAAATCTTACTTTGACATCCTAGGCTCCTCTTGGCGACACTAATTTCTATGTAGTTCGATTCTTATAATGCAAGCATATCCTTAGCCTTAATTTCACTCAGCCAATCCGGAAACTCTGTAAGCAACTTATCATATAGCTCTTCATCTGTAATATTCATAATGTCATCCACTTTAAAGAAATCAGCATTGTCTACATGTCTATCTTTAAGGTCGTCTAATTTCTGTAAGAAAGTAAACTCTTCTTTCCCAATTCCTACGAACTGCCAAAAGATTGGTTGAGTAGAGCTTTCACGCACAATTCTCGTTGCTTCTCTCTTATCAGAATTGTTCCCATCCGTTATAAAGAGTACAAAAGTGGGATATGCAGGCTTTTTAGGCACTTCAACTTTCTTCTTATTAAACAACCCACCCAGCAAACTCTTAGTAACAGGTTCTTGATCTACATTTAAAGCTATTCCGTACTTAGCTACGACATCTTCCATAACAGGAGCGTATTTCGTTGTACCGCTTACTCCCATATTATTATCTTTCACAAATGTAGCGTGATTCGCTTCTGTTGCAACACCTACGTAGTTTGATCCTTGGTTAAACTGGAAAACGTCAATTTCTTTATTAGCATCCATATTCATCCCAATAGCCAGAAGACGCTCAACAAGCTCCTGCACAGTTCCATTTTTGTACAACGTTCTCATTGAACCTGATTGATCGATTACGAGTACGATTTCAGCTTTAACACCATTTAGGTTCTTCTTTTCTAAAACGATACCCGCTTTTTTAGTTAAGTCGATTAAATTACCCATATCATATCAATCTCCCATTCTTTTTTTGCAGTATTTAATACAATGATTCTAAGCTATTATACCACCTTAGGTTCAAGTTAGGATTCATGGGGACGTATCCCCTTTCATTTATTTGATTCTCAACAATTCGAACATAAAAGAATCGGTGATTACGTAAATCTTTTTAGTAAGTGTGTGCGACTGCTCCAATAATTACTAAGTTTCGAGAAATACAAAAAAGTCAGCCCACACAATTATATAATGTGTTGGCTGACTTGTTGTTGCTTTTTAAATAGGAAGAACTAGATTTACAAATTAACCTAGTTCCGGAATTTCTTCGTAAGCCAACTTCATGATGATTTCTTCGTGTTTCGGATACTTCATTAAAAGTTCAGATTGTGTAAACAGTTCAAAGTCTTGGAATTCAAATCCGGGAGAAACCATACAACCTACCAGGGAGCAAGTATCTTCTTCCATAACGGATGACCCGAAGATTGAGTTTTTTGGAACTAGCGCTTGGGGCACTTCTCCATTATCCAAGTTCATCCCTAATTTGATTTCTTCATATTCTCCATTTTCATCAATGATGTGAATTGTTAATGGACTTCCAGCGTGATAATACCATAATTCATCCGATTTTAAACGATGGAAGTGAGAGACGTCATTTGAAGTTAATAGAAAGTAAATGCTCGTATACATTTTTCGTTTGCCTTCGAAATTGACAGTCAATTCTTGGTCAGACGTGTGTTCTTCTGACTCAAAAGTTCTTTTATAATAACCGCCTTCTGGATGAGGGAGGAGTCCGAGATTAGACACCCAGTATTGTGCATTACTATTCTTCATCATAAAATCCCTTCCTCTTATAAATTTCTAGTTATTTTTAGTTATTACCAAACAAATAAGCCTACAACCATAGCTGTTAAGCTAGAAACAAGGATACCACTTACTAGTAATAGCCATGTATATTTTGCGATAAATCTAGATTTCTTTTCGCCAAATAATGATTGCATACTTCCGAGAATGATTCCAATTGTCGCAAAGTTACAAAACGAAACAAGAAATGTTGAAGCAACAGCTTCTGTATGCGCATTGAAGCCCGAAAGCATTTCTTTTAAGTTGGTCATTGCAACAAATTCATTTAATACAATTTTCACTCCCATTAATTGACCGACTGAGAGTATTTGTGAAAATTCAACCCCCATTAATAAGCTTATTGGAGAGAAAATCAGACCAAAAATATTTTCAAGTGCAAGATCATCATGAATCAACCCCAAGAAACTGTTCGCAGCTGTAATAAGAGAAACAAATCCGATAAGCATCACTGCGATAATTAACGCTAATTTCCCACCAATCATCATGCTATTAGATATCACATCAAAGAAATTCCCTCTATCAGCTTTAGATGGTGTGTAGACAACATCCTCTTCTTTTGACACAGTGTACGGATTGATCAAAGAAGTAATAATAAGTGCTCCAATCGCGTTTAACGGAATTGCCGTTAACACATATTTCGGATCCAATAATTGCAAATATCCACCAAGCATCCCCGCACTTACGCAAGACATACTAATCATGGCTACCGTTAATAATCGTTTGTCACTCATTTTATTCAATTGATCTCTTGTGACTGCCAATGCTTCATTATTGCCTAAGAACATAACTTGTATTGCATAAAAACTTTCGAATCGAGGCATTTTAGTGATTTTAGATAAGACCCATCCGATGCTATTAATAATCAACGGTAAAACACGGAAATAGGTTAAAATATCAAAAAACGTTACGACAAAAATAATTGGCATTAGTACATTCATGAATAACGTGAAGGTCGAACCGTCGATTGGCGCAAACTCACCAAATACAAAGTTTACCCCTGACATCCCACTGCTAATTAGCCATAGGAAGAAATCAGAAACTAGCGTAATCACAGTTCCTCCAATATCAGTCGATAACATAAACCAGGTAGTAATTAACTGTAATACAAATAAGATAATAAGGGGCTTATATGTAATTCCCCTTTTATTAAATGACAAAAGAAAGGCAAGACCAAGTACAGATAAAATACCAATAATATTAATAATAAAATACATCCGCTTCTACTCCCTTTACATAAAAATATTTCAACCATATAACTTTAAAAAATAAAAAAGACCCAAGAAATATTATCCACTTAAAATGAGTGAACAATATTTCTTGGGTCGTTTAAATAGCCGATGATCCTAATGAGCTACATTCAGGAAAATCAAACACAAGAAAATATTGTTACCCATAGTCGATCCTTTACGGGGATCGGTAGAAACTTGCAGGCCATATTCCTGCGATTATATGAGTAAAATACTATTATTTTATAAAGTTACTTTAAGATTGTATCAAAAACTCTTATATTTGAAAAGCTTTTTAGAGATATCAATAAATCGAAAGTATATTCAATAAATAATAAATATTATTATTATTAAGTTAAATAACCCAATTTTAGCTTTTACATGCTTTTAAGGAAGAAAATTGCTTGGTTTATCCATCAGTTAAAATGCTTTCATACCAACGTTAACTCGCCATATACTCAAGCCGGATTTTATCAGCAATCAATGGGATGGATTCTGAACATATTTCACACGCCTGTTGATTAACCAGAATTAACCAGCAAACAACTTGATCATACAAGATGTTTCATTTACGTTTGTCATTGGATCGTTTCAGACTGAACGACTTCTATTTGATTTGAATGTTAATCAAAAAGTTAGTACAAACGTTCGAACAAGGTTATAATTGTGGTAAATTAAAGCCAAAGGAGTCTTGCCTTATGAGTCAAAGAGTTCCCTACAATGATGTTGCACCCGAAGGTATGAAAATTATGATGGATATGGAGAAGTACACTAAGCAGTCTACAATTAATAGAACTACTAGAGAGTTAATCAAAATCAGAGCCTCTCAAATTAATGGCTGTGCATTCTGCATTGATATGCATTCATCCGATGCTCGTAAGATGGGTGAAACTGAACAACGAATTTATTGTTTGAGTGCTTGGAAAGAATGCACTTTTTATACACCGAAGGAGAAAGTTGCTCTGGAACTGTCTGAGCATATTACGCTAATCCCTACCAAAAGAGTTCCTGACGATCTGTACAAGCGAGTACGTGAACAATATGACGAGAAACAATATGTTGACCTTGTTCTAATCATCAATCAAATCAACAGTTGGAATAGAATTTCTATTGCAATGGGTAATATCGCAACTGAAAAATAATTACTCTCAACGAACATCTTTTGATGTTCGTTTTTCCATCTCCTTTTACTGCGCAGTAAAAGTGAATTTCTTCAACATCTACAATTGCGAAGCTTACAAGACTGTAATAACAGTCTCACCTAATAAAATAGTGAACATTTCAAGGATGTTTTAAGATACAAAGTGAAAATAAAAAACCGCTACTGAAAGGTGAATGTTATAAAAAAATCTTGTAAAGCGCTTATCTATATTTTGTGGTGCCATGTTATTACTCGCTGGCGGATACATATTCACTATTATGGATTACGGTACACCAGCTGAATTTGGCGAAGAAGTTTGGACCGAAACTAAGGAATTAGCTGAACAAGTGACTATCAAACACTTTAAAAATAAAAAAAATATGGATATCGTGATTAAAGATATAAGTCACTCAGGCGAATACGCAACACCCGAAATTTACATAGATGGACATGTTGCTGGCGATGAACAACAGAAATTCTCTGCTATCGTAAGTTCTTCCAACGACTATGAAGTCACATGTAAAAACTAAAATGTGATATCATCGTATTCTATGAATAATTATTAACAAAGCGAAAGCCGATCAGTACGTCTAGTTCCAACTATTTCTTCGTTTAATAACGTTCTTTACTACTCCTATATCACCAGATGACTATGATAAAGACTGTTGATTATTTTTAATCAGTGGTCTTTTTAGTTATATTGTGTATTACTCCTCTTGTTTGGTTGGTAAATAACCGATTCCCCTTGCAAATTCCAGTATCGACTCCATTACTTCCTCTTCGTATCCCCAGTGCCGACAATATAGACCACCTACCCGTTATCATGATTAAAATTATCGTCACCATTGATGAAGTCCTTGAAGTCGTTATCCAAGCCCCACATCGTACCGCCGCTAGTAAAATACATTCTTTGAACTTCTGTTTTAGTAGCGGCACCTTACTTCATTCTCAACGGAACCCCTGTATAATGATCCACATAAACAATGCCCGGCCATCTTAAACAAAATACGCAAAGCGTTTGTGTTTTTTCGAGAATAAAAACTCTCTCCCGTTTTCAGCTATTTTTTCAATGAGTTTATTGATGATCATGATGCGTTCATGCTTATTTCTTTTCATAACCTCTCCAATTCTCCATTTGTTCGAATTGTGTACTATTTCCCAATCAATCTATAACCACATTTACAACGTTATTTTTTACGATCACACACTAAATTACATCATTTAATTGTGCTGTAATAAATGCGCATATTTTATTAACAGGACAAATTACCAGAACAAAATCTAGTATTTAATGATATAATATCCAGTCTATGAAATTTCGATAATGAAGGAGGAACCCGACATGATTACTCTCAGAAAAATCACACTAGAAAACCGGCGTGCCATCTTTAAATTGGAAGTTTCAGAAGACCAACGTCGCTTCGTTGCGTCCAATCTATCAAGCGTGGCTTCGTGCTACGTCCTTGCAACCAATGGGGGACAACCATTTCCGTTTGCTATTTATTCCAATGAGTAGCCCGTTGGATTTGTTATGCTGACCTATGGAATCACCGGATACGAACTCCCATCAATCGAAGACGACGGGTATTGCATCGTGCGACTGATGATTGACAAGCAATACCAGAACCAAGGATACGGTCGAGAAGCTATGAAAAAAGTATTGGAATTTATCCGTACCTTTCCGGCTGGTCCTGCAAATTACTGCTGGACCTCTTATGAAGCCAATAACGTCGTTGCTAAAAAGCTTTATGAAAGCTTCGGCTTCCATGACAACGGTGAAATCTTCCACAACGAACCAATAACTGTATTGCACCTCTAATTTGTGCCTCTCCATGATATAGGAATCGTTAATTTCATCAATTTCTGCGTTCTTATGATTGAACTAGAGGGTATGATTGCTGGCGAAGTGAGTTTCCCTCTCTCTCATCCTCCTTACATCACAGTTTGTGTCTACTACGCTTTATATTTCCACTATATTGCTGACCCATTTCCCTTATTAAAACATTAATTATTTAATTACTTTTCATGTATCAATCATAAGCATATAATTTAAGAATTAAAAGATATTTTTTGCTTTTATTTCTCTTTTTTGGAGGCAATATGACTGATTTAACAGAACAACCATTGACTACTATACTAACTCAATTAACATTTAGCCCTCTGTATATTCTCACAGTAATAGTAGCTCTTGGTGTACTTATTTTCTTACGAAGTGAAAAGGGTTGCTTAATGTTTTTTTTATAAAATTTTCGCTGTCGGTCACATTATCATTTATCTCCTAGCTATGTATTTTCATTTAACAAACCGGAATTGATACATTATTCGGGCCCACTACTAAATACATCTCTATTTATTGATTTCCTTCTCTGCTAATTCTGTTACTAAATCATAAGACAACTGCGATAAAGACCACTGATTATTTTTTAATCAGTGGTCTTTTTTTGTCGTTATCTCTTCGCTTTATATTCGTACTGTCTATGAAGCTCTGCCTAAAATACCCTTTGCTTTCTTAAATGCAAGCGCATCATAAGAGAAGTTTAATTTACTGTAACTGCGAGTTTTTGATTGTATGGATCGTAACCTTGGCAGCCTTCGCAATTTAATTGATGCTGAAATCTTTCTTCTCTACACCATTTTGAGAGTTTACTTAAGCAAACTCTTTTTTGATATTTAAATAAGAATCATCAAGGAACCAAAAAATAATAATAAAAAGTACATAGAATATTAAGGTATAGACAATCATACATTTAATCAAAGTTGTTGTTTGTATTAGATAGCAAATTATTGTAGAGGGGGATAGCTATGAGCAATGAATTTGTTTTACTGGCACCGACAGCTTTTCAAGTGTTTAAAGCAGGTGAGTCGAATCCAAAAAAAGTAAAGCGGATTGTTTATGGACAAGCTACATCAGACGCGAATGGTATAGCCACACTTTATTTCACAGAAAACGGATTGGCTAATGGCAAAACATTTTTAACAACTATTGACTATGCAGTATCAAGCGTATATTCCACAAATCCTTCGATAAATGCAAGACCGAGAGTACAAATGCGCGAGAAGAATGTTACCGCAAAGTATGTCTCTGCTAATGTTACAAACACTAGCAGTATAGTAGTTCTAGGAATTAATGTATTAGGTTCAGAAAATCCAGTGAGTGGAATTCTTGTAGATTTTATGATTTTAGGTAGTTTTGATAGTTAAGTGAAAGCGACAAAGAGTTTGAAAGAATTGGATTAATAATGGTTGTTCGAAATTTTTGGTCACAATTTCCTCTAAGCTTTAAATTATTCGCCAGATAGATATTATTTTGCTTGGTTAGCAAATTGGATTTAAGGAATTCACTATTCATTACCAAACCCCCTTCCACCTTTTTTGAATTATCTATTTTCAAAACGTTGTATTAATCTTTCAAAATTGTGAGCCAATACATTTTACTTCTACGCTTCCCGAACTGTGGTTTAAAATCTATCACTGATAGTATCTCGCCCCAATAGATTTGTTCTTCATTCTATTTGAAAATTAGTGTACCGCTCCGTTTCAAAACCCTGATGCACTCGATAAATCCTTGTTTCATATCATTTGATCTACTTTTTTCAAATACTCCGTACTTCTTACCTAACCACGAATACTCCCCAACCTTTAACAAATATGTTGGATCTAATACTATTAAATAAAAACTACTATCAGAGAATGGAATATCACGGAAAACTACTATACTGTCATAGTTTACTTCTAATGTGCGACCATCACATAATGTGGCGCTTAGTTCACGTTTATCCATGTAGATTGCACTTTCGTGTTGCATATGGAACCAAAACATGAATCTAAAATACGTTCAATCTATTTCTACACCTACTCATTTTGAGTCTACTCCCTATGTACGAACTGTCTAATTCCCTAACAATCAAAAGGATATATTATTACAATTCGGTAACAAACTGGTAACAATTAGCCGATAATGTTTACTTAATTATTTTTTGATGAGACAATTCCTTTAGAACAAATCAATTGTTAATGTCATAAATCGGAGGTGATTCATGTTTGTAATCATACGAGACAACGATGGTGTAACAGAGATTTTAAAGGAATCTAGCACTCAGTCGGACAAAACTTTTACCGATTACTACGCGGCAGACTTGTTAGTGCAACAACTGAATCAAAACGTAATCCCCTCCAAAAATTGGAGTGTTTCTGAAAAATTACACTAAGTAGCTCAACAAGCGGTTAGCTACTTAGCCTCTATCTCTGATTTTCATTAAATAAATTTTCTACCAATATGTAGCTATTTTACAAGATAACCATGATAAAGGTTGATGATTATTTGTAATCAGCGGTCTTTTTGATTGAACTGAATAGCTACCTAAATACCGACAGCTGTTTTCACCTCGAATTTTCTTCACACGTCTCTGGTGAATTGGACCTGACCAATGTATCAGTGAATCATAGGAAAACCGAATTTCCACAACAACACGTGTCGACCTTGATCAGATAACGAAACTTGTCGCCATTTCCTGTTTCCCGCTTCATTTTTCACCTGATAAACCCCACATTTCAATGCTTGTTCTACTTGTGGCCCACTCATTTCGACAGCTTCGTTCAGCCTCAACCCCATTGTCCCTGCCAATTGCATCACGGCTCACACATTAGCAGCTGTTTCAGTGCCTCTCCCATCGTCTTCAGCCCTTTCTCGTACGAACCTTCTGTATATCGTTATATTCGCGTTCTGTCCACGCTCTATCTCCTTTTACCGCTGGCGTTTTCTCTTATAGGATAAAAAATGTATCTTTCAGTCCTTTATTATCGGGAATTTCATGTTTGACTTTCGAATTCTTGTCTTGCATATAGCGAATTGCACCAAGGTCGTTTTTGAGCGTTTTCGGTGCAACTTCCTCTGTTTGTCGTTGTTGGATTTAAGCCACTAAATGTTTATCTTGTAAATTCCGCAAGTTTTCAGCTTGAATTCCTCGTCTAAAAACCCGACGAAGTTCCGACAGCTGCTTTCGTATCTGGCACGAATACAGAAGGAGTTTGCTCTTGTATGTCGATATACTTTCTCCATCCGTGCCATGATTGGTGACTTTCCATTTGTCATTTTCAACTCCCTTTCACCCCCAAAAAATGCATAGCTCACACGTCGGTATTTTCAGGATTCCCTCGTCGAAGGCTAAAACAAAAACATATAACCTGTGCCAACGGTATTTAGGGGTCTGTTTTCGGTTCTTGGGTACTGTTTTTGTTTCCTTTTAACTCTCATGTAGACTCAGTTGATATAACATCCGTTCACGGAAGTAGTTAACTTTATTACTCAATAAGAAAAAGCAACCCGTTAGTTTAACAAGGAATCTAATCTTCTTCTCTTATATTCGTTATTCAATTGAATTAGCAATTTCAACTAATGTATCAGCGGTTACCTTAGATACCCTTTTATCGATTCCAAGCATATATTGCCAATTACCATCTTCGAAAACAAAAAAATTAAATAATTGATGTTCAACATAAATAGCTTTCTGTCCATTTTTAAGTGTATAGACTTTCTGATTGCCTCTATTCTTAAAAGTTATTTTATTTTTCAAGGGACGAATATCAATTTTATAATTATTTACTGTTACCTTTTCATTCACTAACTTGATTTCCAGTAAATCATTGATGTCATATTTGTTATCTTCATTAAATCTTCCGAACTGGAGGGTGAAAGGAATAGATGGCTTGATTTCCGGCAATTTCACATCTTGTTTAAAGTGATTTTCAAATTCCTTAACTGCTTTTTCAACAGATATATATCCAAATTGGGCGTAACTTTCTTCAAGAGATGGGGGGGTATCGTTTGGGTTTGCAAATATCATTTCATTAGCTGAAAAACAAATGGAGATACATATTATTGAAAATAAAAGATGAGTTTTTTTTTGCATTTGCCACACACCCTTATTCTTTTAATAAATAGCTTTCCCATTAACAGAAAATATATTACTCTTCTCCAACTAATCTGCCCCGTTGAACAAGTCGCTACATGAGAGATCAATCTTCAAACCATTGAACGACCTTGTATACGCCATGCACACCAGGTTGACATAGCGCCAGTTCACGGGAGTAGTTAATTGCCTTACTCAATAAGAAAAGCTGCCATGTAAAGGGCAGCCGATTGTTCCCTTTTTTGATATTTAAATACTTTTATCACCTTTTCGGACACCACTTCTTAAATATTATTCCAGATAAGTTTCCGTTGAATATTCAATACCTTCTTCACCAACGAATTTCCTAGGTGCTATTTTTTTCAAGGTATAAGTGAACCCTTGCTTGCCAGTCACTTTGATTGTATACGTATCATTTTTCTTTTTAATACTATACTTGGTAAACTCTCCTGCTACTAAAGGTACCTCTTTTATTTTATACCTCTTTAAGATTTCTTCACTCAGGTCTGGATCGTAACTACTACTTTGGAAACGATCCTCAATCACGAGTGAATTTTTACTGAATATAATTTCATAATAAGTTGTGCTAGTTTGACTCGTTTGTCTCAAAAAGACGCCGTCCCAGGAAGCCGTGACATCCGTTATATGCTCCCCTTTTCCAGAAGACTCGCCAGTACCAATATATTCATTGTTGAACAAAACGAATATACCAGTGCAGACGGAGAATAAAACGACAAGTGAAACGATGGTTGGAAGCCATGTTTGGATGCGATTTGCTTTTTTATTGCAGCTCGGTTGGAAAATCCGACGGTGCAAGTTTTCTTTTTGTGTTGAGGAGGGACGGAATGATTGGCCAAGCACTTCCAACTCTTTCGTTATTTCATCATCGGATAAGTGTTTCATTTGTAAATCCTCCTTTCTCCAATTCCTTTTTAAATACGGCAATTGCCCGCGACAGACTCATTTTCACTTTCCCTTCTGAACAATGTAAGATGGATGATGCTTCTTTTGTGGAAAATCCCTGAATCTTTCGCAATATGATCACTTGCTGGTAGCTAGGCTTTAACCGATGGAGTGATTCATAAAATTGTTTTTGCTGCGAATTAAGAAGTGCAATCTCTTCCGGTGATGTATTGTGCTTGGAACTGAGGATATTCGTATCGAAATAATACGTTAAGGGGTTTTTCTTTCTGAAATAGCTCATCGTTGTCGTATACGCAATCCGAAAAATCCATGTTTTTATGGAAGACTGTTCCTTGAATTGATGTTCGTTCGCAATGACCTTCAAAAATGTCTCTTGTGTTAGGTCTTCGGCGGTATGAGGATCTTTGACTTGTAATAAGATGTAACTGTAGATGGAACCAAAATAGTCATTAAACCATTTCTCACTGGACATCTCTTTCACCTCTCTTCCCTTACTAACTACTTAGACGCAATCCATTAAAATCCGTAACGGTTATTATCATATCGGTATTAACATTACTTGTTAAAGGACCTTGCATACTCCATACATAACAGGTTAACATAACACCGATTCTCGGCAGTTTGTTAAGACAGGTAACCCTTTGTAATGCCTCTGCCCCCCCTTATTGCCCTCGGCGTTCTTTATGCACGGAAACTATACATCGTTGAGTTAACGGGCTTTCTGGTGAAAGCTAAGCCTGTCTAAACGAATAGATATGCAGGTTTCAATTTATCTACAAGAAGGCAAAAAATATGTATTTTATAATCGAAATGTTTCTTCCCCAATAAAAAATAGCTACCGAAGTAGCTAGCTCAATAGTATTTATATATTTACAACCAATTAATATGAGATTGAACCAAAACTTATACTTTTCTCACTAGATAGACCACATCCTTTTAATTGGACAAGTCTTCCACCGTAATCTATATCAACAGAAGTTAATTCTTCACACATAAATTGTCTTACAAATTCTTTCTCCGAGGTAAATTCTTTTACTTGAATTTCTGATTTCTGTCGGTGCAAGTCGTAGATCTCTACTTCAGTTATTATTTTCATCTCGTTGCTGTTCTTTTCAATAAAAGAAGATACTGCAGCATGATTTTCTGTGTTTAGTTCATATGGATTAGTAAAATCCACTAGAAGTGGCTTAGACGTCTGAATATTTATAAAAATAGTGAGTGAGAGGATTATTATTAACGTTGTTGTGAGAATTATTAAAATCAAATTCACCATTACTTTAGTCGGATTGATATCCGGCTCTCCTTTTTGCTCGTTTGTCACGATAAGAATCTCCTTGTTATCGAGTTTGTTAAATTTGTGTAATGTATTTTAGTTCCTTTTACAAATTATCATGTAATTGTACGGTGTTCTTTGTTAGTTTTTCAACTTGTCCACCTTTACCACTAATCTTTAAATGAAGCTGTTTATAGATTTAATGTTAATATATTTGACTGAAAAATTACTAGACCGGACGGCACAACATTTGGAAGCGGAACTTTAGCACCCGGGAGATGCATCACAGATAAAGTAAATAATTCTTATCCTAACATGGCAATAGGGACGTATAAATTCTCTTTTGTTGTTTTGTCCCACTTTAGATATAACTCGTTAGTCTTATTTCATTTCATTCAGCTATCCAATCAACATTCCACGTTCCTGTGGGTAATGTTTCATTCCCGATCCATCTAGCTCATCCTAAAGCTACTGTAACCTCAAGATGATAGTTACATCCATTAAAGACTTTAAGATGCTCTAGAATGGATCCTGTGACCTCATGTTAATATTTTAAGCTTGTACTTCGATGACACCAAGTACAATCAATAATTACTATCTTTCCTCATCAATTAATAAAGTTGATTCTTGTCTCTCTGTTATCTTATCGTTCTTAAAGCACTCAGGAAGGATTTCTACTTTTGCATGACTTCGCTTTATGCCTCTTTACATTTTAAAAGGTTGATAGCTTGCTAAACGAAATTGAAGCATCGATTTGTACTACTTGTCCGTTTTGATCACGAGTGTTCATCTTTCAACATTTATAGAATACTTTGATATAACGAACATAATTATTTATGGTTGCTGAAGAAACTGTCTTTTTTCAGGTCAATTTATACCATTAGGATCATTAATCTTTCGACTCTTCTCATTACCAACAACTGTGTAATCCCCTTTCTTTCGAACTTACTTGACGCATTGTCGAATACGGGCCGCTTTTACCTTATCTGATTCATAAGTCTCGAGTTCACTCTTTACATAAACTAGGAACAGCTTAATTTATTGATCATATGACATGAACATTTTCTCGGACAGTTTCTTTGATTCGTAATACAACAGTGAAACTTCTAGATAAAATCCGATTTCTGTCAACTTCATTTTTCTAGCCTCTTTCCGGACATAAAAAAACCAACTAATCTAAAAATTAGTCAGCTTGTTGTGTAGGGATTTATAGGCTTAGAAATTGAAGTTTAATATAAATCCTAAAAATAAGTCGGCTTAGTAGCTGTTGAAAATCTTGTCATACCAACAATCAGCTCGCCATATGCTCAAGACGAATCTTGTCTGCGATCATTGCGATGAATTCACTATTAGTTGGTTTGCTTTTCAAGTGATGCACAGTGTAGCCAAACATTTTGGAAATAACATCATAATTGCCGCGGTTCCATGCCACTTCAATTGCGTGGCGAATTGCACGCTCGACACGGGATGCTGTCGTATTGTATTTTTTTGCAATCTCCGGATAAAGTACTTTCGTCACTGAACCAAGCAAATCGACGTCAGTGTAAACCATTTGAATCGCTTCACGAATAAACGCATAACCTTTAATATGAGCAGGGACACCAATCTCCTTAATAATTGCTGTAATTGTAGTATCCAGCACTTTTTGACTTACTGTTCCTGGCGCATACTCTCCGCTAGCTTGAACTATCGGAACTATCGGTTTTCTTGTTCCTGCTACTTGGAATATCTGGTTTGCAAGTCGTTCGAATTCAAAAGGTTTAAGCATGAAATACGAAGCGCCTAGACTCGCGGCTTGCGTCATTACATCTTCTTGTCCAAATGCCGTCAACATAATAATATGCACATCGGCAGTTTGTGCATTTTCACTCAACGTTTCCAAAACCGCAATTCCGTCAAGGTGTGGCATGATAATATCAAGTAATAAGACATCTGGTTTTTTCTCTTCTAACATTGACAGACATACTTTGCCGTTATGCGCTGTCCAAATGACATCAATTTCAGGATGCCTTTCAAAATATGTCATCATAGTTTTCACCAATTCCTTGTTATCGTCAGCAATCGCAACTTTCAGTTTATCCATTCCCATTTCCCCCTTGTACGTTTATGACGACTTCTTTCCCTAAACATTATCAACCTTCTCTTAACTACACAAGAGAAATTTCGACGAATCATGAAGTAATCCTCTATTATTCAATAAAAATGAATCTTCAGACATACAGTTTCCCTAAATTTCGACCATTTCCTTTATTTTTAATACTTTGTCGAATCCCTTTTAATAAGTTTACCACGATAAAAAAAAAGGACCAACTCACTTTTTGAGTTGGTCCTTTTTTCAATTTTCTCCGCTACGCATTTTTTCTAGAAAAAGGGCTGCACCTTTTTTGGGATCATCGACAAACATATGCGTCACCGCTCCCGCAAATTTCCCATTCTGAATAACAGGACTTCCACTCATCCCCTGTAGAATCCCACCCGTTGCCTCGAGTAATTTGGGATCTGTCAAGATGAAATGAAACTGATCTTCCTCTACTTCAATAATTCGAATAGAAAATGATTCAACCTCGGTCCCTTTAATCGTAGTGTAAATTTCAGCCAGACCTTCTTTTACTTCCGCAGGATGCATAATAGTTAGCGGTTCGGCTAACACTTTCTTATATTCGCTGTTCCACGATCCAAAAATGCCATAAATGCCATTTACCCGAATCGTCCCTAAAAAATCGTCATCATCAACAATTGTTGAAATTTTATAACCTGGAATACCAGGTACACTTTTTTTAATTTGATCGATTTCTGAAAGATAAATTGCTCCTGTTCTAAATGAAGGTGGTGATTTCAATGCACTGTCGATTATCTGATGACCGAGTGCACCGTATGTCCCCTTGTCCGGGTCGACATACGTCAAGGTTCCAGTCCCTTCCGTCCGATCTTTCAGGAATGGAAGGAGACGTTTCATCGCTTCGCCATCTGCTTGAACCTGACTTTTTTCCCCGTCACGAATGACATGCAATACGATTTCTTTCTTGTCACGTAATGAGGTTGATACTTTTTCGTACTCATGAAGGCTGCTGACTGCTACATTGTCTAATTGTCCGATTAGATCACCTGCCTTCAACCAGTTTTCTTCACTGATCATGACATCATTTGTAATGTAGACTCCCGACAAATCCATCTTAATACCGATTGACTGTCCCATCGGAATCAGCGTTCCGTCTTTTGCAAATACTACATTTGAAGCAAATGGCATGACAAGAAAAAGCACAGATAACGAAACGGCCAACTTGAGTTGTCTACTCCATCCCATGTTTCACCTCCCTTAATAAGATACTGTTGGTATGTCCGTTCAGGGGAATGTTATGAAAGGGTAAATCAAGCAATAATGGAACGAAAACTAATTTTACTGTGTTGGCAACTGTTAAGTAAAAAAAATAAAAAAAACGTGCATAATATAGTATGCACGTTAAGTGATTATCTAAAGGATTTCTTGCGTTCGGCAGCCAAAGTCAACAACTCTTCCGCATGTTTTAACGTTAATGGCGTGGTTTCAGCTCCGGACAACATCCTGGACAATTCTTCAGTCCTATCTGATTCAATGACATCATGAATTTCCGTCTTCGTCCTATCACTTATTACATCCTTTTTAATGAGGTAATGGTGATCGGCCATTGCGGCAACTTGTGGTAAATGTGAAATACACAGCACTTGGGACTTTGTTGCGATTATAGCTATTTTTTCTGCAATTGCTTGTGCAACCCTTCCGCTTACACCAGTATCCACTTCGTCAAAAATGAGTGAAGTAACACCTTGGTGTTTAGAAAATATTGTCTTTATCGCTAACATTATGCGAGAAATTTCACCACCCGAAGCTACTTTGACAAGTGGCTTCAACGGTTCTCCAACGTTCGTCGATATTAGGAAGTTCACATCATCATATCCATTGGAATCGAAAGTACCTAATGCTTTCCGAGTGATATCCACTTTAAAAGAAGCTTTTCCCATATGAAGTTGATCGAGCTGTTCCATAATTGCATTTTCTAATTGAATGGACGACTTTTGGCGAATAATTGATAACTCTCCTGCTTCAATTTCAAGGTCCTTTAAAAATTGTGTAAGTTTTTCCTGCTCAGCAGAAAGACGCTCATCCCTGCTAACTAAACTTTCAAGTTCATCTGTGATTTTATCTCGATATATAAGAATGTCCTCAATTGTTTTGCCATACTTTCTTTTTAGGGAAATATGGAGAGCAAGACGCTCTTCAACTACTTCGAGTCTTGTAGGATCAAATTCCATATCATCAAGTATACTTTTGAGTTCATGCGCAGTATCTTGTAAGGAATAGAAACTTGTTGCAATCGTTTCAGCGTGCATTTTCAGACTGTTATCGACTGAAGCCGCATCCTCCATATCACTCATTGCAGAACCGACCCAGTCAAGCGCATGTGTATCCCCACTAATCGACACGTATGCCGTATTTAATCGCTCAAATAAACGATTAAAGTTTTGAAGTTTTTGTTTTTCTGCTTCTAGTTGATCCTCTTCACCAATGACAAGTGCGGCCGCATTAATTTCCTTCAGTTGGAATGAATACAAATCAATACGTTGGGCAACTTGCTGCTCATTATCATCTGCCTTTTCAAGCTTCCGCTTTAGTTTCCGATAACTCTCATACAGTTCGGAATAATTTTCATAGGCATTCTCAAGTTTTTCACCTGCAAAATGATCAAGCAAATGAATATGACTTCTCTCATGCATTAATTCTTGGTTTTCATGTTGACCATGTATGTCAATCAGCTGGGAACCAATTTCTCTCAAGATAGCAATTGTCACGAGCTTACCATTGACACGGCAAACCGTTTTACCGTTCGAATTTAAATCGCGTCGCAAAATAACGACACCATCCTGCACATCAATACCAAATTCAGCCAATTGAACAATAATCGAATGCGCCTCTTCTTCAATGGTGAAAAGCCCTTCGAGTTCGGCTTTTGTCGCTCCATGGCGGATAAATTCCTGTGATCCTCTTCCACCCGCCAACAGTTGGACAGCATCGATAATAATAGATTTCCCCGCACCTGTTTCCCCAGTTAATACGGTTAAACCTTCGTCAAAAGTTACTTCAAGGTGTTCAATGATTGCAAAGTTTTTTATGGAAATTTCACGTAACAATTGCTTTCACCTCTTTCAAAGCATCGCTAAAAGTTTTTCTTTCACTACTTCTGTCAGAGATTCATCACGACAAATAATCAGACACGTATCATCGCCACAAATCGTCCCAAGAATTTCATTCCAGCTAAGATGATCCATTAGTGAACCGACAGCTTGTGCATTACCAGGAAGCGTTTTCAAAACAATAAAATGGCCTGCTCCATCGATGCTAACGAATGCATCGGTCAGCATACGGTGAAGCTTTTGTTCCGTGTTGTACTTATGTACGGGTGGCAGGCTGTACTTATAACTCCCATCAGACAAAGGGGTCTTAATAAGATGCATTTCTTTTATATCCCGTGAAACGGTCGCTTGCGTTACGTCAACTCCCGCTGCTTTTAGGCTGTCTACGAGTTGATCCTGTGTTTCTATTTCAAAGTTTGAGATAATATCCCGAATACGAATTTGCCTATGCCCTTTATTCATGCCAATCACTCCGATACCATTGTTATGTCTTATTTCATACTGTACCACCCATTATTTCATACAACAAGAATAGCACGCAAATTAATGCGTGCTATTGCAGTTCCTTGTAGGCTTCTTCGACAAGGTTGTCAAATGAAACATCGTCAAATGATGTCAAAGCATCGTCTTCAGAAGTCAAGTGGAACAGAAACTCAATATTTCCTTCTCCGCCAGTGACGGGAGAATATGAAATTCCGCGTAGACTGAATCCCTCTTTTATGGATGCATCAGAAATTTTCTTTAAAACTTCAAGGTGAATGGATTTCTCCCTTACAACACCTTTTTTCCCCACTTTCCCTTTCCCTGCCTCAAATTGCGGCTTTACAAGGACCATGACATCGCCGCCGTCCGCAATAATGCGCTTTAATGCAGGTAGGATAAGCGTCAATGATATAAAAGATACATCGATTGTAGCAAATTGCGGTATACCTTCGGTGAAAATCTCCGGTGTAGCATGTCTAAAGTTTGTTCTTTCCATCACAGTTACGCGTGGATCCTGACGTATTTTCCACGCCAGCTGATTGTACCCGACATCAAGTGCATAGCAATGAGATGCACCATTTTGAAGGGCGCAATCTGTGAAACCACCCGTTGATGATCCGATATCCAGCACAATTTTGTCAGTGACATTGGCGTCAAACTGCTCAAGCGCTTTTTCAAGCTTCAAGCCACCCCGACTGACATATTTCAGTTTCGAACCTTTGACAACAAGCGGTGCATCTGCAAATATTTTTTCACCTGGTTTATCTAGTCTTGTTTCAGCGGTAAAGATGATGCCCGCCATTATGGAGCGCTTTGCTTGTTCCCTTGTTTCAAAGAGACCTCGCGCAACCAGGAGGACATCTACCCGTTCTTTCGGTATACGATTTGTCATACTTGTTCCCTTTCCACTTCTTGCATTTTTATAAATGATTCCATATTCTCAACTAGATGACCTGCAGTCATACCGATTTCTGCGAGCAGTTCGTCAACATTGCCATGTTCAATGAACTGATCTGGAATGCCCATCCGTCGAATCGGCACAATTGTCTGAAGTGTATCATGTGCGTATTCAAGTACTGCACTGCCGAAACCACCGGCGAGAACCGCCTCTTCAACTGTTATAACTGGCATTCCGGTTGCAAAAATCATGTCTAACATTGCAGTATCAAGCGGCTTGATAAATCTTGCATTGATGACTTTCACATGAATCCCTTTAGTAAATAATATGTTGGCAGCTTCCAGCGCCATCGGAATTGTTGTTCCGAATGTCAAGATTACGCCATCATGGCCTTCACGTAGCACTTCCCATGAGCCAATTGGGATTGGACGCAATGTTTCATCCATAGTTACGCCGAGTCCATTTCCTCTTGGATAACGCATTACTATAGGGCCTTCATCGTAATCTAAAGCCGTTTTCACCATATGCTGACCTTCGTTTTCATCTTTCGGCATCATGATAACCAGATTCGGCATATGCCTTAAGAATGCAATATCGAAGACGCCCTGATGCGTTTCACCATCTGCACCTACTAGCCCTGCACGGTCAATACCGATAAAAACATTCAGGTTTTGTCTGGAAATATCATGAAGCATCTGATCATAAGCTCGTTGCATAAATGTCGAATAAATTGCAAGGAATGGTTTCATCCCTTGCGTCGCAAGACCTGCTGCCATCGTCGTTGCATGCTGTTCAGCAATACCGACATCAAAGAACCTATCTGGGAATTCCGCTGCAAATGATTCTAGTTTCGATCCGACAGGCATTGCCGGCGTTATTGCGACAATACGTCTATCTTCACGTGCAATCTTTTGAACCGTACCTGCAACAAGTCCACTCCATGATGGTGCCACAGAAGATGATTTGACAAAATCACCTGTCTCGATCTTATAAGGTCCTGTGCCATGCCATGTACCGATTTTATCGTCTTCGGCCGGGCTGTATCCCTTGCCCTTTTTCGTAATAACATGAAGCAAGACAGGCCCATCCATTTTCTTGGCATATTGAATATTACGTTCAAGATCATTGAAATCATGCCCGTCGATCGGTCCAAGATATGTGAAGCCTAGTTCTTCGAAGAAGACACCCGAAACGAGAAGATATTTTAAACTGTCTTTCACCCGCTCTGCAGCAGTAGCAAGTTTACCGCCGACCGCCGGAATTTTCTTTAAAATATATTCAAGTTCATCTTTTGCACTATTATATTTGCCAGCAGTTCTTAACTTTCCAAGGACTGCATGAAGCGCACCGACATTGGGAGCGATTGACATTTCATTGTCATTCAAAATAACAATCATGTTCGTTTTCGCATGACCGATATGATTAAGTGCTTCAAGTGCCATACCGCCTGTTAGCGCACCGTCTCCGATGACTGGTATTACATAGTTTGAATCACCCTTGATGTCCCGTGCAGCCGCCATGCCCATAGCTGCCGAAAGGGAGGTAGAACTGTGACCTGTTTCCCACACATCATGATCGCTTTCAATTCGTTTCGGGAATCCGCATAAACCTTTGTATTGTCTAAGCGAATCAAAGTCTACAGCACGCCCTGTTAAAATTTTATGGACGTATGCCTGATGCCCCACATCCCAAATGATTTTATCAGTAGGACTATCAAAATGCCGATGTAATGCAATTGTCAGTTCAACTACTCCGAGATTCGGGCCGATATGGCCGCCAGTAACAGATAACTTCTCAATAAGAAATTTCCGAATTTCTTCTGCTAATCCTGCCATCTGTTCCTTTTCGAGTTTCTTAATAAAAGATGGACTTGAAATTTCAGTGAGTTCCATCAACATCACACACCTTCATAAGTTAATTGCCACGGTTATTACTACGCTGACCTCATTATATCAAGTAGGACGACTAGCACAACACTTTGGTTCGTTTCATGATTTTCGTTCTACTATGTAATCAGCGAACATTCCAAGAAGTGAATGCTCCGATTCTAAAAACGCGAGTGAGTCTCTTGCAGATTGGTGATGTTTTGCAAGACCTGCCATTGCACCTTCCAGACCAAGTAGTGATGGATACGTAGACTTCTCACTTATCGCATCGCTCCCTACAGTCTTTCCAAGTTCTTCTGTAGTAGACGTGATATCTAGAATATCGTCCTGTATTTGAAAAGCGAGTCCAATATGGTACGCAAAGTCTTTCAACTTCGCCGATTTTTCTTCATCTAGCCCTGCTAGTATTGCTCCGGCTCCGATACAAAATGACAATAGAGCCCCTGTTTTATTAACATGTATCGTTTCGAGTTCGGATAGAGACAGTTTTTTAGTCTCGCCTTCAATATCAAGCATTTGTCCGCCGACCATTCCGGTTGCCCCAGAAGCGTCCGACAGCAATCGGATGATTCGAAGAGTATCTTGCGCAGATGTATCTACTAAATGAGTTAAGCTTCCGAATGCCAAGGTTTGTAGCGCATCCCCTGCAAGAACAGCAACCGCTTCCCCGTAAACGATATGATTCGTTGGTTTACCGCGCCTAAAATCGTCATCATCCATACAAGGCAAATCATCGTGGATAAGGGAATACGTATGCAACAATTCCACAGCACAAGCTATCGTCAAGGCATCATCTGATTGGGCACCTAAGTCGTCGAGCGTGGCAAGGACAAGGAGTGGCCGGATCCGTTTACCACCGGCATTGATTGAATAGGCCATTGAGGACTTCAATGTTTCAGATACATTCGCAGACCCTAGTAGGCTATTCAGTTTAGCATCGATAATTGGCATCTTTTTTGCGATAAATTCTTGTAGTTCCTTATGCATTCGAATCGGTACCTTTAGCTGGGTCAAACTCTGACTTGTTGCCGTCTTTATCGATAATAGAAATGAGCTGTTTTTCAGCATCCTGTAATTTCCCATGGCAATAAGCAGACAATTCCATCCCTTTTTTGTAAAGAGTTATGGCGTCTTCAAGTGGTACGTCCCCTGTTTCTAGCTTCTGGACAACTTCCTCTAAGTTAAGCATCGCTTCTTCAAAGCGGATTGGTTCTGTTCCCAATTAAATTTCCTCCCCTGCATTCATTGTAATCGTTTGGACCGTCGCTTCTGCGACTCCGTCTTGCAAACGTATTTGGATGTTTCCTCCAACCTCTAGTGCTTTGGCAGAATTGGCAACTTCGTCATTCTGATAAACAATCGAATATCCGCGTTCCATAATAGTAAGTGGATTAAGCGCCTTCAGCATGCGTACGGATGCATGGAAACGGTCACTCCTCATACGGACATCTTGATGAACTCCCCTTGTTAGACGGTCCGTAAGTGCCGCTACATTCCGATGTCCTTCTTTAATTCGCTGTTCTGGCGAGAAAGAGGCAAGCAGGCTGTTTAATCTTTGGTGCTGAGATAAACGATATCCTGTAATATCTTGTCCACTTCGGAAGAGTCTTCCTTCCAGTCCAATTAATCTTTCTGTGAAAGGACGATAAAGACGCTCCGGGAATTGAAGTGGATAGGATGTTTGTAAACTTGTCAAACGTTTGCGTTCGTTTTTTATTTGATTGGAAAGGGCATTATAGATGACACGTTTTCGATCCAACAGCCTTTCAAATAACTCGTCGCGAGCTGGTACTGCCATTTCAGCGGCAGCTGTCGGTGTAGGCGCCCGTCTATCCGAGACAAAATCAGCAATTGTCGTGTCGGTTTCATGTCCGACAGCGCTTATAACTGGAATTTTACAAGAAAAGATTGCACGTGCTACAGATTCTTCATTAAACGCCCACAGGTCTTCAATTGAACCTCCACCACGTCCAACGATGAGAACATCGATAGTGCCATATGTATCTGCCTGTTCGATTGACTTAACGATAGAAGGTGCTGCTTGCGGCCCCTGAACAATCGCAGGAAATAAAATGATTTCTGCAAGTGGATAACGCCTTTCAATTGTTGAACATATATCTTGAATTGCAGCACCTGATTGCGCCGTAACTACACCGATTTTAGTTGGAAACGAAGGTAATGGTCTTTTCCAGCGTGTATCGAATAGACCTTCTTTCCCTAAACTTTCCTTCAATTGCTCAAATGCGAGATAAAGCGCACCGATACCATCGGGTTGCATTGATTGGGCATATAATTGATAATTTCCGCTTGTTTCGAAAACTGTCACATCGCCTGTAATGAGTACGTTCATGCCATTTTCAGGCTTAAACTTGAGACTTGATGCACTTGAACGGAACATCGCTGACTGGATCCTACTTTTTTCATCTTTCAAGGTGAAATAAATATGTCCGCTCGGATGACTTTTTACATTCGACAGTTCCCCTTTAACAAAAACATTGCGTAAATGGGGATCTGCATCGAACTTTCGTTTGATATATTTAGTTAATGCTTGTACAGACAAGTGTGGGTCTCCGGCCAACAGTCCCGCCTCCTGATTCTTAACGTATAGAAACGCTGTCTTTCCATTGAAAAACAGCGTCCGTCCGGTTTTATAGTTGTTGAGAGTATCTTATTTCTGTAGAAGCTTTTTCTGCACTTTGAAGTGTATTTTTCAGTAACATCGTAATCGTCATAGGACCTACCCCACCAGGAACCGGTGTAATAGCCGAAGCTTTTGTTTTTGCCGATTCGAAATCGACGTCTCCGCATAATTTACCGTTCTCATCGCGGTTCATGCCGACATCTATCACGACAGCACCTTCTTTAATATGCTCATCTGTAATGAACTTTGTCTTGCCTATTGCGACAATTAGAATATCAGCCTGTTTTGTAAATGAGACTAAATCCTTCGTTTTAGAGTGACAGTACGTGACTGTGGCATCACGCTGCAACAGCAATTGGCCCATCGGTTTCCCGACAATATTGCTGCGTCCAACGATAACAGCATGCTGACCACTGATTTCAGTACCTGTCCTTTCGAGCAATTTGATGATACCGTACGGGGTACATGATAGGAATGCCTCTTGACCAATAATCATTTTCCCTACATTTTCTGGGTGGAATCCATCTACGTCTTTTGTCGGATCAATTGCACGGATGACAAGGTTTTCGTCGATGTGGTCAGGTAATGGAAGCTGAACAAGAATGCCGTGAATCGAATCATCATTATTCAACCGCGTGACATGGTCGAGTAACTCCTTTTCAGATACGGTGATTGGAAGTTCAATCAGTTCAGATTTCATGCCAACTTCCAAACTCGACTTCTGCTTATTCCTTACATATGTACGGGAAGCCTGATTCTCGCCGACAAGGACGACTGCGAGCCACGGTTGACAACCTTGTTCTTTCAACGCGGTAACTCTTTCCTTGATTTCTTCCCTGATTTCTTTACCGATTGCTATTCCATCAATCAGTTTTCCAGTCATCATGATACCCCCAAATGGTTTCAATTATTGTTCTTCAAACTTTGATAGTACACCGTTTACAAAACGACCTGATTTTTCATCACCGAATACTTTACATAGCTCGATTGCCTCATTCAAGACCACTCGATGTGGTACTTCCTCATTGAACAGCAGTTCATAAACTGCGATTCTCAAAACGGTCCGTTCTATTTTCGGAAGACGGTCCAATGACCAATGCTCCAGTTTTCCTTTGAGGACCTCATCAATCGCTTCTTTATTTTGCACAGTTCCCCGTACAAGCTGTTCGTAGAAGCGGTTTACCGGTTCTTCAATAATGTAGTTGATAGCCTCATCTACACTCAGTTCTGAATTATCAAGTTGAAAAAGGGTTTGTACTGCTTTTTCACGTGCTTCTCTTCGTTTCATCTTATTATTCTCCTCCACTACCGTATCTCTAGGGCATTATCATAGCATAAACAGGTTGCCGGATACAGTAAGACAAGTTGAAAAGCATCATCCGGCTGGACGATGCTTTTCAGATCATACCGTTTCCGCTCCAGCCTCAGACTGAATCCCTGTAATATGGACATTAACTTCTTTCGTTTCAAGGGAAGTCATGTTGAATATCGCATGACGAATTTGCTGTTGGATATCCACGGCAATGGCAGGTAGTGAATAGCCATATTCGACAACGCAATATACGTCAATCGTCAAGCCATCTTCAGTCCATTCCGTTTTGACCCCTTTACCATGGTTCACTTTACCGAACTTTTCCGCAACCCCCGTGGCAAAGTTTCCTCTTGTATTCGCGACGCCTTTTACTTCCGTCGTCGCAATTCCGATAATCACTTCAAGAACTTCGGGAGCAAGCTGGACACGGCCGAGCTCACCATTCCCCGCCGAAGCCATCCCGACGAATGTTGGAATTGTTTTGTCAGTCATTCCAAGTCCCCTCCCTTTCAGTCCATAATCTTGTATTTTTCAAGAAATTTCGTATCGAAATCTCCTGATTTAAAGACTTCATTGTCCATAAGCTTCAAGTGGAACGGTATAGTTGTCTCGACACCTTCGATGATAAATTCATCAAGTGCCCGTTTCATCCTAGCTACCGCTTCTTCCCTTGTATCCGCATGTACAATGAGTTTCGCAACCATTGAATCGTAAAATGGAGGGATTGAATAGCCTGTATACATTGCCGAATCTACACGAACACCAAAGCCACCTGGAGGCATGTACATGGTTACTTTCCCCGGTGAAGGCATAAAGTTTTTCATCGGGTTTTCAGCGTTGATGCGGCATTCGATTGACCAGCCATTGATTTTTATATCTTCTTGACGATAGGCCAACTTCTCACCCGATGCGATTTTTAGTTGTTGTTGGACCAAATCAATTCCTGTAATCATTTCTGTAATCGTGTGTTCTACTTGGATTCGCGTATTCATTTCCATGAAGTAGAATTTTTGATTGATATGATCGAAAATGAATTCAACTGTTCCGGCACCCTCATAATTGACGGCTTCTGCCGCTTTAACTGCCGCTTCTCCTACTGCCAATCTCAGTTCAGGTGTCAGAGCAGGTGATGGCCCTTCTTCAACAAGCTTTTGCATCCTGCGCTGGATCGAACAGTCACGTTCGCCTAAATGGATTGTGTTGCCGTATTTGTCAGCGAGTATTTGAACTTCGATATGACGGAATACTTCAATAAACTTCTCAATGTAGACACCAGGATTGCCAAAAGCAGCTGCAGCCTCTTTTTGAGTGATTTTGATTCCATTGATTAACTCTTCAGCATCCCTTGCAACACGAATTCCTTTACCGCCACCGCCAGCTGTGGCTTTGATGATAACTGGAAAACCGATTTCTTCAGCAATTCGGAGACCATCTTGTTCATCAGCAACGATTCCAGTAGAACCTGGAACAATTGGTACACCCGCTTCTCGCATTGTTTCACGTGCTACATCTTTCGTACCCATCCGTGAGATATTGTCCGAAGTAGGACCGATAAATTCGATATTGACCTCTTCACATAGTTCGGCGAAACTCGCATTTTCTGCTAGGAAACCATATCCCGGATGAATTCCATCGCAACCAGTTAGTTTTGCAACACTGATGATATTTGAAAAGTTTAAGTAGCTGTCTTTAGATAATTTTGGACCGACGCAATAAGCTTCATCTGCTAATTCGACGTGTAGGGCATCCTGATCAGCTTCTGAATAAACCGCGACCGTTTTCATGCCAAGTTCTTTACAAGCCCTGATGATACGTACGGCAATTTCGCCACGGTTAGCTATTAAAACTTTTTTCATTTTTCATTCCTCCTTAATTAGATCTTACAAGGAAGAGAGGCTGTCCGTATTCAACGAGTTGCCCGTCTTTTACGAGAATCTCGACGATTTCCCCTGAAACTTCCGCTTCAACTTCATTGAATAGCTTCATTGCTTCTACGATACATACGATCGCTTCTGCCTTCACGCTATCTCCTTTTTGTACATAAGCTGCTACATCGGGGGCAGATGATGAATAGAACGTCCCAACCATTGGTGAAATGATTTTGTACAGCGATGGATCTTCCGTCTGTGTTACAGCAACAGGTGCAGCGGGTGTTTCTTGTTGAGGTGCAATTACTTCTTCAGTTTTCTGAACTTGCAAAGCGGAAACTTCCTGCTGAACAGGTTGTACTTGTTCTACAACAGTTGCAGCTGCTACTGCCTGTGCACTACCACTACCTTTTTTCAATACGAGTTTTGCACCATCAGATTCATAAGTGAATTTTTCAATTGAAGATTGATCAATTAGTTTAATGATTTCACGGATTTCTTGGATTTTAAGCATAATCGATTCTCCCTACTCTATTTTAATTAGGTTCTATAACTATTTTAGCTGTTTTCTTCCCATATTGAAATAGATAATGGTTATTTGCCTTAAAGTTTGCTATTAAACAATAAAAACGCTTGTACCTGTTTTATCCCTAAAAGCGCTGAAAGGCTTGAAGTTCATGGCGTTCTTCACCTTTTCTACAAGACTAAAGCGACTCAATGTGTTGGCACATTGAGTCTAGAAGTGAACTCTCTAAGTCATAATATTATCAATGTACGTGATTTTATAATTTCCTAAGCAAAAAAAAGACCCCATTTAGGGCCTTTGTTTTCTTTACTCATTCAGCGTCACCAGTAAAAGCGACAGTCACTTTTTTTGCGTCTTTCCAACTCGTCTTGACGTAATGTGTAATTTCTTCTGCCATTTTTGCCGAATGTCCTTCAGAGGATAATACAGTGATTTTCACTTCACCATCTTCATTGTATACAAATGCTTCAGGATACCCCATTGCTTTAATTTCTAATTCCATAAGCGCCTCTGCTGATTCCTGTTTAGTCAGCTGGCCCATCTCATCGAACACCTTGGTTTTTTCTTCAGCTGTAGTTTCGGACGATAACATTTTAGCCATCAATTGCTCTCCCAATTTGCTCCGTACATTGCGGACCTCCATCCGCATTTCTTCAAATACATACGCTTCAGCGAAGACAGGTGCCGTTTTTTCTGAGTCGCCTGTTTTCTCTACTATTTCAACAGAGTTTTCCGTGTCTTTGAAAATGTTAATCCCATCGAATGGCATAGGTGATTTTTCCTTGATGTAATAGATGGAAATAACCGCCACTAAGCTGAGCAATGTTAAAAACCATACTGTTCTTTTATTCGTTCTCATTATTGTTCCCCCTTTTTCTTCATTCCAACGATAGCAATTCGATGTTCGGGCAGCTGGAGGACGGTTGATAAGATCTTCGATAATTCGTTTTGAATTTTGAAGTCCTCCGCACCTTCCGCAACGACAAGAATGCCTTGAAGCTCACTCCCCTTTTCAGCCGATGCAGTGGACGTTGAAAAGTAATCGGATAGCGGATTAGTGGACTCCCTATTTTCATAATGGAAATATAACGAAATTTCCCCGATCCCTTCGATTTTCATCAGCGCCTCTTGTAGTGCTGCAAATTCCCCGCTCTCCTCCTTCTTTCCCTTCTCCCCCCCGATGACACCAAGACTGGAATTGATGAAAATGATGACCAGGAGAACAATCGTCCCGAGGAGGATCGTATGGGTTTTCCTTGTTGGTTTGTGCATGTCATCACCATTTCCGCTCATTGTGCCGCTTGTACGACCTGTCATCAATGAATCATTTTATGCAGTTTCATAGAAGGCTATGACCAAAAATTTTGAAGAAAGATTGAATTACCCAAATACCCATCGCGATTTTTATAATTGGCAGGAAGTTTTCTTCAGTTTCACTTGGGAATAACAGCAGAATTGTTGAAGCTAAGAGGGTGATAAGCAGGACCCCCGTTAAAAAGACTCCATTCCCCGCCTCATTTCATCGTAGTAATCAGCTTCACAAGAATTATGGAAAAAAGCGCAGTATAGATAAACGCAAAAGCAATTAGAAAAGAAATAGCACATAACACGAATAATGTTCTCCCTATATCATCCAATATCCCTGTAATATCCTCGTTTGCAAATGGTTCGATGAGTGCTGCAGTCCATCTGTAGAAAAACGCTGTAAGCAGCGTTTTAAACGACGGAATGAGTGCAACAGTCCAAATTGCAGATATGAGCCAACCTCCAGCGAAAACACTGGCACCCGACGAATAACGTCCAATCGTCCCCATACTTTCGGTCATAAATGAACCAATAAGAGGGACATTTTGGCGTATTAGCTCTTTAATAGGTTCGCTTGCTAACCCCGTAAGCGCCCAGGACATCGTGCCTCCTACAGTTATAAAGATAGAATAAGCTGCTACGACAGCTGAAACCGTTCCTAGAAGGGTCGTCCGAATCAAATCCGCCATTTTTGTAAACGGTACGGCTGGGAGTATCCTAGATACGAGATCTAGAATAAGTGCTGCTGTTAAAAGTGGTATGAGTACTTTTTCCGTGAGAACAATTGCACCATTCGCAAACAACAGCATTGCCGGCTGAAAGTTCAGCATGCTGAATGCTCCACCAGCAGCAATCATGCTCGCAGTCAATATTGGATAAATTGAAATGAACATCGTTGTTATCGATTGTGCAATATCACTGATGAGTGCCAAATGTTCAAACGCTGGTTGCAATACGACCGTTACGACAATAAAAATCAGAACCATCCTCGTCCATTTTGCAAACGAAGGGAACAAGAAATCCACTAACAATGCCATAAATGTTGCAATGATAATGATGACAAAGCTTGACAATACGGTTCCGAGTATCGATTCTATAAAGGAATTCATGGATGCCCCGCCTGTTCATTTTGTTATGAGTCTTGAAAGTAGTTCGATTAATGTGGACGTCTGTTGCATCCACAAGGTCAGTATGGCGATTTTCACTGCGAAATGAGCGACTGCTGCAAGTGAACCGTATCCTGCCTCCTCGATATGTTTTGCGATGAGCTCAGAGATATAAAAAAGAATAGCACTGCCTATTAATAACTTTGCAAACGGATCCGGTAATGGTTCAAACATAGCGACAAAATACTTCCCAAATGGAAAAACAATTGTTATGAGCAAGTTGAATAGAAAATAGAAAAAAATAGATGCATACAAGAGTGGCTGCAATTTAGGTACAGCAAAGGAAATGAGGAGGAGAATAAGGAAAACAACAATTAGCTGAATTAACGTAAACATCAGACCGACATAGACAACCACTGGAAAAACTCCGTGATTTCCGTGAAGAAAATCTTAAGAAATCGAAGCATTTCGGCAGTGATATATATATAGGCGATGAAAAATAAAAAAAAAGAAAACTCTTTCCTGTCAGTCTGTTCGAAAAAGATATGCAGAAAACCGATGACTAATCCGATACCGGCTACGCGTAGCAAGTCATTTAATTCCATCCGGTATTCCCCCCATTGCACTATCCTATGTGCCCGGAGACGGTCATAGAACAAAAGCGCAATACGCACTTCAGCATCGAAACAGGAGGGATGTAATTCAATCCCTCTCCACCAGCAACGAAACAGTGAACCTTCCGGACTGCTAATGAACCGAGGTGTGACGCCTGGAGCTAGACACTGTCCTGCGTCGTGAAATTCTTAATTCTTATCTTTAGTAAAAGGAACTCTTTGCCTTTGTCAGCAATGCCGAAGTCTAGACGCTACATCTCTACGTCGGAAATTTACCACAATGTGAGATTGTAAAAGTACCTAAACAACGAAAAAACACCTTGCATCCCGAATTGGGACGCAAGGTGTTTGGGCTAGAAGTAAACTATTCCTGCAGTTGAGAGGGGTTAAACTTCGACCCTCTCAACCATTACAGGACATGTCGTATTTAAGCTATATTCCTTTTTATGCGCGAGAAACGTATTCTGATTCCACTGTATTGATGATAAGTTTATCACCAATGTTGACGAAGAATGGTACTTGTACAACAACGCCAGTCTCCATTTTAGCTGGTTTAGAACCACCGCTCGCAGTATCGCCTTTAATACCCGGTTCAGTTTCAGCAACTTCCAGAACGACCGTTACAGGCAGTTCAACACCAAGTACTTCATCTTTAAACATGATGATATGAACTTCCATATTTTCTTTTAGGAACTTCAATTCGTCTTCAATCTGCTTCTCAGGAAGTTCAATTTGTTCGTATGACTCGTTATCCATGAAGACATGCTCGTCTCCATTTGCATACAAGTATTGCATGCGACGGTTATCAATTTGCGCTTTCGCGACTTTTTCCCCAGCGCGGAACGTTTTTTCATTGACGTTTCCTGAACGTAGGTTACGCAGTTTCGAGCGAACGAACGCCGCGCCTTTACCTGGTTTAACGTGTTGGAAATCCATTACGCGCCAAATATCCCCGTCAAATTCTATTGTTAATCCTGTTTTAAAGTCGTTTACTGAAATCATGATGATTCCTCCAATTAGATAGTAGATTATAAGATAAGTAGTTCTTTCGTTGAATGTGTCAAACGCTCATTACCATTTTGAGTCATAATAATATCATCCTCGATACGGACGCCACCGATTCCAGGCAGATAGATACCTGGCTCAACTGTAACTACCATATTTGGCTCAAGTACCATCTCAGAACGGAAAGATAATCCCGGTCCTTCATGCACTTCAAGACCGATGCCGTGTCCCGTTGAATGACCAAATGCCTCACCATAGCCTTTAGACTTGATGTAGTCGCGTGCAATTGCATCCGCTTCTATTCCTGTCATACCCGGTTTAATCTCTTTTAAAGCAAGTTCTTGTGCTGCAAGAGTCACTGCGTAAATTTCTTTCAGTTTGTCAGAAGGTTCACCGACAGCTACCGTACGCGTGATATCTGAAATATAGCCTTCATACAACGCACCGAAGTCGAGCGTAACAAAATCTCCCGTTTCAATTACTTTGTTCGTTGCAACTCCGTGTGGAAGTGCACCACGTAAGCCGGACGCAACGATAATTGAGAATGAAGATGACGTTGCCCCTTGTCTACGCATTGCAAACTCAAGCTCATTCGATACTTCTAATTCCGTCACACCTGGTTTGATGAATGTACAAATATGCGTGAATGCATCATCTGCAATTTTTGCCGCTTTTTTCAAAATAGCTAGCTCATCTTCCGTTTTCACCATACGCAGTTTTTCAACGAGGCCGGAAACTGGTTTAAGCTCTGCTTCGACTTTCCCATTATATAGCTCGTAAAGACCGAATGACATATCATCTTTTTCGAAACCGATAGTCTTAAGTTTCATGCTTTTCGCTTGCTCGGCTACTTCTTCAATGATGGTTGTCGTATGCTGAACGATGCGGAAATCACTGATTTCTTTTTCCGCCTGATCAGTATAACGGAAATCTGTAATAAATACTGCATCGTCGGACGAGATGAGAGCAAGTCCAGCTGACCCCGTAAAACCAGTCATATAACGACGGTTGTACGAGTTCGTAACGAGTAGTGCGTCGATGCCATGTTCTGTTAACAATTTACGCAGTTTTGTCAATTTCACAGTTTCATACCCCTTTTCCCCGGAGAAGGAAAGCGTGGAAGGCGAGTTGATATCCGTCCGTGCCGAATCCAGATAATTGACCGATACAGACGGGCGCAATAACGGATTTCTCTCTGAACGGTTCACGACTATGTATATTCGAAATATGGATTTCGATTACAGGCACATTTACAGACGCGACAGCATCACGTAGGGCGATACTATAATGCGTAAACGCACCTGGATTAAAGACAATGCCATCCAGACCTTGATCTTCTGCTTCATGGACTTTGTCGATTAAAGCACCTTCCGAGTTAGACTGGAAGAACGATAGTTCAACACCATTTAACAAAGCAATCTTGTCTAATTTGCGTTCAACATCTTCCAGTGTTTCTGCACCATAAATACCCGGCTCTCTCTTTCCGAGCCTGTTAAGATTGGGTCCGTTCAGAATTAGTAACTTCATCGCCGCACCATTCCCCTCACCGTTGTCTTCCCCATTTTATCATATCGTTCTTTGGTAGCAACTCATTTTACACTTTCATCCGAAAGTTTCTTCATAAACACGGCCGTTCCCGTAATAAACCTGAAAACCACTGCCATTAAGGCGAAATATGGGAGTGATATGGATTTAATAGCATCTAAGGGCGTCTTCGGTGAACCAATCGTCCATTCAACCGTAAAAACAACGATAATTCCAATGATTAAGGCTGTAATAGATGGGGGAATTGAAGTTGTGAACGAAACCGCAAAATAAACAATGGCATATAACAATACCAACGCAACAAACAGCAAAGCCCATTTGATTGTGAAATGGGCGGACGCAAACATCTGCCACTTTTTTGCCCAGCCGACAGGTGACCAATTTATGAAATTAAATAACTGCAAAAATTTAAGTGCTAACGTTGTGAAAAATGCGCCAACTAGCGCAGTCCATAGTAGTGTTTTATTAATCATAAATATCCCTCCTATTCAAAGTGTCGGGAGGTTCAGAACATTTTAAACATCATTCTGGAGTGTGCCACCGTTTTTTAGTATAATGAATTATAGGATTTAGTTGATATGAAAGAAAGTGTGGGTAATCGTATGGAAAAAGAACAACAACCTCCTACTTATGGAGGCCAAGCACTTGTCGAAGGAGTTATGTTCGGAGGAAAAAATCATACTGTGGCGGCAATTAGACGGAAGGACGATACAATCGATTACTTCCATCTACCAAAAGAAAAGAATAATTTCCGGATGAAACTGAAGAAAATCCCATTCGTTCGAGGCATTGTTGCGTTAATCGAGTCCGCAGGCGTTGGTTCACGTCATTTAACATTCTCAAGCGAACGGTATGATGTTATGCCAGGAGAAGAAGTAGAAAAGGAAGAAGAAACTTCAAAATTGGCGATGGTTCTAGGTGTCGCTGCGGTCGGAGTTTTATCTCTACTATTCGGGAAATTTGTTTTCACGCTTATCCCAGTTTTTCTTGCACAAGCTTTGCAATTTGTTGCCCCAGGAAAAACTGCTCAAATTTTACTTGAAAGTTTGTTCAAACTTATTTTGTTACTATCGTATGTCTCACTCATTTCGATGACCCCCCTCATTAAACGGGTATTCCAGTATCACGGGGCTGAGCATAAAGTGATTAACGCATATGAAAACAACTTACCCCTGACAGTAGAAAATGTTCAGGCGCAATCGAGACTTCATTTCCGTTGTGGTAGTAGTTTCATGCTATTTACTGTGATTGTCGGGATGTTTGTCTACTTCCTCGTGCCAACTGATCCATTTTGGTTCCGTATTGTGAACCGAATTCTTCTCATTCCGGTTGTGCTTGGTATTTCTTTTGAGGTCTTACAATTAACAAACTCACTTCGTAACGTTCCTGTGCTGAAGTATTTAGGCTATCCAGGATTGTGGCTCCAATTGTTGACGACTAAAGATCCAGATGACAAACAAGTGGAAGTTGCGATTGCTTCATTCGAGAGGTTGCTCGAGATTGAAGAACACGGGGTTGAAGTAATGGAAGTAGTGTCGAAAAAAGATTCTGAAACAGAGACTGTTCCTGTAACTTAAGAAAAGCGGAAGCTGCCAATTATGGCTGCTTCCGCTTTTTGGCTAGTTTATAAACCATATTTCAATTGCGCATTACAGTTCGTTCATGTATTACAGCCACCCATTTCTTCAATGGTTCCTGCTCTACATACAGGGTATGCATACCCAACTTCGAATCAGATCGTGCCATTTGTCGAGCGTAAATCCTGTTTTATATTGATGAGAACTACTTTACGATTACCGACTACTTCTTCAATATAGTCCGAATCCATCCTATTTTGAACGTATTCTTGTTGAAAAATAGCGCCTGAGTTATAGACGTTATTTCTTAAATGTCCATTCGTCATTCGCATATTTCTTACGTTCAATTTCAAAGACATATCGGAGCTGTTGATCTGTTAATTCCATTGGTTCCAGTTCTATATTGAGTGCTACTTCAAATCCTTTTGAAAACGCGTCTGCACATTCGCTAACCGTCACTGGACGGTTAACCAATCTATCAATAGCTACTGCTTTCTCAGGTAAGCTTGCACGCATTTGTTCACGCTGCACTTCCGATTTGAATGTAAAAAGGGAAACAAGCTTATCCACATCTAGACTTAAAAGTATCGCACCATGCTGTAAAATGACACCTTTCTGTCTTGTCTGTGCACTACCCGCAACTTTTTTTCCTTCGACTACAAGTTCGTACCAACTCGGGGTGTCAAAGCAGACTGCGCTTTTTGGTTTCTTTAAATCCCTATTTTCTTGTGCAGTTTGTGGTATTGAAAATGCTGCGTCGAGCCCTAGATTGCGGAATCCTTCAAGCAAACCGCCCGAAATAACACGATAAGCTTCTGTTACCGTTTCGGGCATATCCGGATAGCTTTCACTGACAATTACGCTATATGTAAGTTCATGTTCATGCAGGACACCCCTGCCTCCAGTCGGACGTCTAACGAAATCGAGTCCAAATCTTTTCACTTCATCCATATTTATTTCCTTTTCTACACTTTGAAAATAACCGATTGATAATGTCGCCGGCTCCCATTCATAAAATCGAAGTACTGGACCGATCTCCCCATTACTATGCCATTCAAGTAATGCTTCATCTAACGCCATATTGAATGAAGCGCGGCATTTCCCTGAATTGATGAAATGCCAAATCTTTTTCCCCATTTGAATTCCCCCTTCACAACGAATATCATTTTAGCATTCCAATTAACAATTAAGCTATCTATTATAATTATACTTATTCCTAATCTCATATCGAAAGACAGCATTGGACCCTTTTGTAAAGGTCCTTTTATACTAGATTAGGTCCTCCCGTGGAGATGACATTCCCTTGTTACTCCATACTTTGTATATTTATAATATCTGCTATCGGTATTTTTTCTGAACCGAACAGGCCGTCGAGCACAATGTATATCCCTTGTATATCAATGTCTTCAACTACCCCCTGATGTTGAATAATTCGTCCGTTAACCCATGTTTTAATAAGCGTTTCACCTACCCTTTTATATGCTGACTCTAACTCTTCTTGGATCAATTGCAAATCCCATTCGTTCAGTTCTGGCCTCGTAATGTAATTATCCCGATCCGTCCATTTTCGCAGCTCGACAACATGCTCTGACAACATCATCGCTGTCCATTTAATATTCCCACGGTCTCGAATCATAGTAACTCTCCTATCCCTTATGACCATCGACTAACTTAGAACGCTTAATAGTAGTTCCGACGTTCACACACTCAAAATCCACGTAGAGCCTTGCCGCTAAGAATAGTATCCATAGTTGAACTGATTCGAATATGTCATTTTTTAATCTCATCTATACAAACGATGTTTCGATTTGGAAATTTACCGTACTCCATCATATAACCAACCGTTCTCTTAATTGATGGGAACGAGTTCAAGGACGCTGTCGATTTGACTACATTAGGTCAAAAATGAGACCTCAACTTCCTGTAGCACCGTGATTCTTCAATTTCTTATTTCGCGTTCTTTTAACAAGTACATTATATCTATCACATAACTTCGTTCCTTCAACTTAATTAATTCGAAACGCACATACGTTCCGCTCTATTCATCCTAGTATAAGGAATGTACGTTCTTATTGCAATGATGAATAACTACTTACCAAAAATTATCAAAAGCCAAATTTTTGATAATAGTTCAAAGAAGGGCAGCTAGATGGCTTTACACCATTTATCTGCCCTTCCACTAATATATATATCTGATATCCTCTATTTTTTATTAAAACTGTCTTCCGCTGAACATGGCTTTTGTTAAGAGGTAGTATTCAAACTGAAATTCCTTTGTAGGATCGTGAATTTATTATTTTGTTAAAAAAATGCGCTACAAAGAGCAAATTAATTTATTTAACTATCACTTTTTTCTAAATAAAGCAGTCCATAATGCAGATATACCAAACGTTTTTTCGGTCTGATTCATATCTTTCATTCTACGTATTTCTAATTCTTCAAAGTCGGAAAAGATAGCTCTCAGCTTGTCTTCTGTAAATCCCAGTCCTCCATTAAGGCTTCGTAGCCTGTAGACTTCCCAATCCGATATATCGGATCCCCCTAACTCTCCTCCTTGTACAAAGCAAGTAATTGCATAGTAGCCGCCTGGTTTTAATGCCTTGTGTATTAAATCTATGTAATCCTTTCTTCTATGAGGAGCTATATGATGAAAACAACCGGAGTCATAGACAATATCATAAGTCCCTTCTTCTATTTGAACATCAAAAATATTATTATGAATAAAGTTTACGTTTACATCTCTTTCCTTTGCTCGTTCAGTTGCCCACCGAATAGATTGTTCTGATAAATCAATCGCATCAACTGTACAACCTTTTTCTGCACAGTAAATCGCATTCCTGCCCGGACCACATCCAAGTTCAAGCACTTTTCCGGAATTCACATCATTATTTTCAAAAAAACCTACTAGGTTCTCATCCGGTTTGTCTACGAAAAAGGGGATTTTTTTCTCTCGATTCGCATAAAATTCATTCCAAAAATCCGTTGGCTCACGCAATAATGAATCTAACATTTCCAATAAATCTTCATGGCTATTTATCGTTTCTTTCAAACTAACCCCTTCTTCCTAATTATAATGATAGCTTAATTGTACTATTAATTCACACTTATACAATAATTATTCCTCCAGGATCACAGTCATAGCTTATATAGCAAAAAAGCCGTTTTCCTCTTCAATCAGGAAAACGGCTCATTTTTACGAGTTATTTTTCACTTTTGCGAATGCTTCCAAAGCACGGTGCCTTGCAAGTGAATGATCAATGATGGGAAGCGGATAAGTTGTCCCAAGTTCGATGCCTGCTTCAAGTAATTTATCAGCGGGCGCTTTCCATGGCTCATGTAAATACTTAGATGACAGGCTTGCGAGTTCAGGAAGCCATTTCCGGATGTACTCTCCGTCAGCATCAAATTTCTTGCTTTGCAGGATCGGATTAAATATTCGGAAATAAGGTGCTGCATCGATACCTGTACCCGCCACCCATTGCCAGCCCATGGCATTGTTCGCGACATCATAATCGACAAGCGTTTCCTTAAACCAGGTAGATCCTTCTGTCCAAGAAATGAGCAAGTGTTTGACTAGAAATGAAGCGACTACCATGCGAACCCGGTTATGCATCGCACCCGTCTCCCATAATTCTCTCATCCCGGCATCGACAAGCGGATAGCCCGTCAAGCCTTTTTGCCACCTCGCAAACTCTTCATCTGATCCCAGCCATGGAAACCCTTTAAACTGTTCACGTAGAGGCGAATGCACCATTGTTGGGAAATGAATAAGTTGATGATACGCGAACTCGCGCCATATTAATTGCCTTAGAAAGGCCTCGACGGATGTATGCATATACTCTTCTGTTTCCTCATCAGTAAGTCTTTTAGCTGCGTGCCAAATTGACCTGACGCTGATATCTCCCCATGCTAAATGAGGCGACAGTAATGACACCGAATCTGCAGATGGGCTATCGCGACCTTCAACGTAGCGACTAAGCCCCTCTTCTGTAAACTGTTGCCATCTTGCAATAGCACCCTTTTCTCCTGGCTCCCAATATGCGTGGAACTTTTCATCCCAGCGAATTGCAGGTAATAAACCAAGCTCATCTATTTGTACAGATAGATGAGCTTGATCATACGCCGCAAACTCATCTGGAATAGGCAGTGGACGTTGGACAGTTTCCTTCATGGTTCTTTTCCAAAATGATGTAAAAACTTTATAAGGATCATTCTTTTGATTCAATAAATCACCCGGCGGAAACAGCAAATTTGACTGAAAAGAACGAACCTCTATCCCATTTTCAGTAAGACGTTTACAAATCGCCTGATCTCTTTTTAAAATTGATGGCTCATACCTTTCACCATAAAAAACTGCATCGGCATTTGTCTGTTCAATAATAGTAGTGAGTTCTTTTAAGCAATTGCCAAGTCTAATTACGAACAATAAGCCCTTCGATTCAAGTTTTTTCTTTAAGGAAAGCAATGAATGATGTAGCCACCAATGTGACGCTTCGCTCGTTGCGTATTCTCGCTCTTCCTCCTCAGACCAGATGAAAACCGGGATTACAATTCCTTGCTGAGCAGCTTCCCATAATGCGGGATTATCATGAATGCGAAGATCTTTCCTGAACCAAACAAGTATTTTCTTCATTGACTAACTGTACTTTTTTCATTTTGCAACGTCAGGACACCATCCGTCATTTTGTAAACTTTGTCGCAGTAATCGACTAGGCGGATATCATGCGTGACGATAATCGTTGTCGTATTTTTATTCTTTGTTTCATTTTTCAGCAGTTCCATTACTTCATAAGCCCGTTCTGAGTCGAGAGAAGCTGTCGGTTCATCGGCCAAAATAATCGATGGATTACTGTAAAGTGCCTTGGCAATTGCTACTCGTTGACGTTCACCGCCAGACAAATCTGAAGGATATTTAGTACGTAATTCACCAATACCCAAGTCGTCATACAGCTCTTCCAGTTGATTTTTGTTCATATTGCCCTTTTTCACTTGGTCCAATAGTTTCAACTGATTGGCGACCGTTAAGAACGGAACCAGATTCGATGCCTGTAAAATGAAACCAATTTCCTTCAGTCGGATTTTCGAGCGTTCCTTTTCATCTAACTTCCCTAAACTCTTATCATTGATGATGACATCGCCTGAAGTAGGCGAGAGAAGCCCACCCACAATCGTCAGAAATGTGCTTTTTCCAGAACCCGACGGACCGATGATCGCAATCAGTTCGCCCCTATCTGCAGTGAAGTCTGTTGCCTTCATAGCTTCTACTTGTTTATGGCCGCTGCCAAATGTTTTTTTCACTTGGTTTAATTGTAAAACTGCCATCCTTTACCCTCCTATCGCTTTCAATGGATCGATTCGTACAATTGTTAGAACTGAAAACACTGCACCCATGATCGCAACGACAATCAGAACCAACCCGTAAATGAGCATCGTAATAAGGTCGAATGCTACAGGTACCGCGCTCGGTAAAAATGCACCTGTGAGTAATGCCAATCCGAAACCAACAGCAACACCAATCGCCGCCAATAGGAATGTCTGTGCAATGACGGAACGGGATAAATAGCCGTTAGAGATACCTTGTGCTTTCATGACGCCAAACATACTTATTTTCTGGACTGTCAATACGTATAGGAAGATGGCTACGATGACCGCCGAAATCCCAAACAAGAAATAAATCATGAAGTTCAACGTCAAACTCTGTTCTGTGTATCCAGGTAAACTGCGGATGAATGTTTCAATTTCAATTGATTCCAGTGAATCATTTTGAGAGATAGCAGAAGTGTCATCAGTACGAACGACTACTCCATTTATACTTTCTTTGTTTGCCTCCGCCGCTTCACCGAATTTCACGCGTTGGAAAGTGGCAAGATCACCGTATAGAACTGGAGCTGCATTAAATCGTGCTTTGTCTGTGAAGCCTACAATGGTTAAGACTTCATCGGAAGAAGATAAACGCAGTTCATCGCCTATCTCAAATCCCTCTTCTTTTAATGCATCACTTGCAATGACTTCGTTATCATTTGAAAACACATCGCCTTCTGTGACTTTAGGCATTATGAATTCGTCTTTGTTTATCCCAAAAATAGAGACATTACTCTTCTGATCACCAGTACCTGCGACGGCATTAATTTGACCGATTACAGCCATTTCTTTTGCATCGATATCATTTACCTTGTCAAGCGTTATCGAGGATTGAGACATGCTCTTATCGGATTCTTCGGTTAAAACGATAGACGTAGCTTCCCACTTATCCACTGATTCTCGATTCATATTTTGCAAACCATTTGCAAGACCTGATAGGAAGAATACTAAATACGAGACCAACATTAGTACACCTATGATCAATGTGAAGCGCAACTTATTCTTCTTAATTTCATTCCAAGCTAAAAACATGTTTTCACATCCCTTTCATAATCATTTTACCTTATAATTGCAATGCCGTTTGATGAAGATTTTCTGCAGTCGTTGCTACTTTCTTCGTATCATTGCCGATTACTTTTATCACCTGTACTAATTCTGTTACATCTATTTCTACACGATTAATATGATGATCATTTTCTACAATAGAATGAAGGATTTTCTTAAACTTTTCCTGTGTTTGAATTGAGCCATCCAATCCGAGTGCCACACTCTCTTTGACTTCGGTAATCGTATTCACGGCCTGATTTGTCAATTCAGTGGATACTTTGACCAACCCCGTAATCTGCTCGACCGACCGTTTAGATTGTTCCGCCAACTTCCGCACTTCTTGGGCGACCACCGCAAACCCTTTTCCAGAATCCCCCGCACGTGCAGCCTCAATCGATGCATTTAGTGCCAACAAGTTGGTTTGTTCAGCAATACTTTTCACCATTTCAATAATGTTAGTAATTTGGATCGAGGATACCTTTAACTGATTAACGATTTCCGCCATATCTTCTGTACCTCCGGCAATAAACTTCATTTGAGATTCTAAATGAAGTACCATTGCATTCCCGGCTGACGCATCCGATTGAATTTGTCTAACACTCTGCACGTTGGAATGGATGCTCTCGCTAATTGCGCTTGCGTTTACATCCACTTGCCCAATGGAAGTACTCGTCTCTTCCGTTAACTCAGCAAGGTCTTCACTAATAGAATAGATTTGATTTTTCAAATCACTCTTGACAATCTCGTACTGGGCTTCCCTTAATCTCACATTTTCCTTCTCGTATTCCTCTAAAACAATCTGCATTTCAAAATTAATTAGTCTCGAAACGATTAACATTGCTTTTTCCCGTTGATCAGTTGCTTTTATACCTGTTGTTACCAATCGGATTATCACCTCTTGGATTTGCTGAAATGCACCCATATACCATTTTGGCGCTAATCCAATTTTAAAATGCATTTGCGCTATTTTCATTTTTTTCTGAATGGATTCTTCGTCCATTTTCCCATCGAACATTCCAATAATATAGGTACTTATCAATTGCTTCAAGCGGTCTACCTTCGTTCGCTCATCAATAATTAGTCGAAGTGAAGGGACGGCTAATACTTTTTCATAAAAGACGGATACAATCTCATCGATTCCTTCTTTTATAAAGGGCTGAAATGATTTTACAATGGCTAAGTCCTGCGTAGTAAATCCAATCAGTTTCATCTGTTTTTCTAACTCCGGATATGTATGCAAATCTATCTTTGGTATGTATTGAGATGCTTCAGCTTGCTCAGACTGAGTTGCTACTTCAACACTACGATTTCTCCATTTAAATAATTGATTCATAACTGATTCCCCCGTTCATATCTATTAAAACTTTATCTTGTCTTATCTCTATTATTAGCAGAATGATAATCGTTCGTCAAATGTTTGTATACACTTCAGCTAAAAAGATTATACAAATATGTATAATTGTAATATAGTAGATACCTACAGACGTAATTATCAGTAAATTAGGAGGAATTTCATGAATCAGTGCAAAGCCTGTATTCCCACCATATTGTTTTATAAAATCCTTATTTCCGGAGAAGAAAATTTGTCTCACCTACCTCAATTACAATCTTATCTCGAAAGTAACGGCTTATTGGTAAACTCTCGGGATAATATCATTGTCGTAAAAGAAGCTGCAGTTGCGGGGCTGTATGATTATTTTAGCGACATAATGGAAGTAGATAAAATTTCATTCAAAGTAGATGGTAGTGTTTGGAGACCCATTCACGAGGTCGTTGAAATGCTAGAATTCCAATGGATTGATAAGGTCATACTCGAAAAAAACATTACATTCCATATTCAACCAATCGTTACTGGGAATGAGCAGATCTTCGCCTACGAAATGCTGGCCCGATTTCAGGATGTTACAGGAAACTCTGTGGCTCCTTATCAGGTTTTTACGGCAGCAAAAAAAAGAAACAGAACCTATGCCCTGGACCGCGCTTGCCGTATGTCCGCAGTTAAAACCGCAGCAACTATTAACCAAAAAGTATTCATCAATTTCATCCCGACTTCAATCTACTCGCCTGAACATTGTTTAAGAACAACAGTTCAACTTGCAAATCAGTTAGGAATACCATTTTCTAGACTAGTATTTGAAGTAGTTGAGACAGAAACTGTTGCAGATATCGAGCACCTGAAAAAAATATTAACGTATTACAGGAAAAGAGGTTTACAATACGCTCTCGATGATGTGGGAGAGGGCTTTAGTACAATCGAAGTCTTGGAACAGTTAATGCCAAATTATATGAAGCTGGATATGAAGTTTGTACAAGGTGTATCTACAGACCTTATTAAACAGCAAGCTGCTAAGAAGTTCTTATTAGCAGCTTTACAAGTTGGTGCCATTCCCCTAGCTGAAGGAATAGAAGAAAGAGTTGATTTCGAGTGGCTAAAAGAAATTGGCTACGAGTTATTCCAAGGATATTTATTTGGAAAACCTGCCCCCATCCCTTCAGATCTAAATGCATTGTAGAATGAATTACCCGCGACTGTTGATTAGACATTTTCTTACATACAATACTTGTAAGAAAATCGGAAAAATTTTTCATAGCGATCGTAAGTGCCAAAAATAGAATTTCGTGCACACTTTCACGTTGTACAAAGCGTTCTTTACTTACTTTTAACAAATTCCATACTTGTCATCATGAGATACTTTATATAAAATGACACTTCAACGGGGATCCCCCACTATAACTAGTTACGACTTTGAATTTATTGTTTAAAATTTGCCCCGAAAGCTTTGGCACTTTGTGTACTCACGCCTTCGGAGAGCAAAGGATAAACAATCAGCTTACGATTATCAAAAAAATGTATAGGGATAATAGTTTAGGAATCGTTTAATCCAAAACGATCAAAAACACTAGGAGACAGAATGCCTAGTGTTTGATGGCAAGAATAAGTAGTTATTTACTGGTTGTTTTTGGCAAATGAACAGATGTGTACAATAATAGCTACAGGACATCGTTGTATAATGTTACACTTACAACATTGTACAACTCATGAAATATCCTTATACTTGCACAAGAGCTTACAATTTGTCGAAAGGATGAACTTCATGACTCTAACTGATATAAATGGCATGTATTATATTCAACAGGTCTCGGCTATGACCGGATTATCAAAACAAGTCATCCGCAAATGGGAAGAACGTTATGAACTTGTAAATCCTAAGCGATTAGAAAACGGCTATCGGATCTATAGTGAAAAGGATATTAACGCACTGCTCAGCGTTAAAATACTTTCTGAGCAAGGACAGGCTGTTAAACAGGCCGTTGATCTTGTGAAGGAAAGAAGTGCAGCGGGAATTGATACTCCTAAACCTGTCCAATCCATTCATCAACAGGAGGGTCTGCATGAGCATGTCTTTCAGCTTCTTGAAAAGGGATCTAATTGTGATGAATTAGAATTAAACCTTGTATTGCAACAGGCCTATCACTCTTTCGGATTAGCAGACTTTTTAACATCCGTCATCATTCCATTTTTAAATGAAGTCGGGAACAGATGGGAGAAAAAAGAATGGAGTGAATACCAAGAAGCCATCTCAAGTCTTGTCGTACGTGATTTTTTAGTGCAGCTTCGCCGAAATTATCAATGTCGTGAAGACGCACCTTTAGTCGTGGGCGCATGCCTGCCACATGAACGACATGAAATCCCTTTACACATACTCTTGCTACAATTCATGATGAGGGGTTGGAGAACACTATTGGTAGGTGCTTCCCCAGCCCCTGGATCCGTTGAATCATTGGTGAAGAAATTGAAACCATCTAAAGTTCTTCTCTCAGCAACAACGACTATACCTTTTGAAATGGATCCCGGTTTATTAATGAATCTAGATCAGTTTGCTGCCGAAAATGAGCATATCGATTTTTACCTTGGTGGCGCGGGCGGACTCGAGTATGCAATGAACAAAAAACTTCGAGCAATCCATGTAACCAATTCAATCGAAGCAACATTCACTGTTAATAAACGCCAAAAAGAAGGTACCAGCGTCTAACGCAGGTACCTTCTTTTCATAGTTCAATCAATTTTGGTTCTTCACCTTTTTTATTCATCAAACGGATTGTGACGGGTGAAACTTTCAATATGACAAGATTCGGATCTTCAGGACCACTGAACCATGGTTTCATATGCTCATTCCACATTTTCTCTTTTAAATTATCATCGTCTGAAACAGTTACAGTTCCTTCAATTTCAAGGAATTCGTCACCAAAACCTTCTCCTTCGTAGCCAATTAATATATGTGTATGCGGATTCGCTTCAAGTTCATCCACTTTCTGCGTTTGTTTTGATGTTGCTGAATAGAGTGTAAACTCATCACTAAAAAACGTCATGTAACGAGTGTGAGGCTTGTTATTTTGAATCGTCGCCATCGTACCTACATTGCTTTCTTTTAAAATTTTCAGCGCTGTCTTTTTTGTATTCATAAAGATCTACTCCCCTTTTTCAATGTTATCTTAGTTTACCTCTCTAAGTAGGAAGCTAAACATTGCTTTCCAGGAAGTCATTATATTGTTAGAAGGAGCTAAGGTATGATATCCACCATGCCTGTCGATAAAACATTTATTTGCATAAAATACTGGCGAGAAGGGCACAATAACCTCCAGTTTTACTGGACCATTTCCGGCTCGCTCTCGGTGAAATATTCATGACAGTTTTACAGATAGGTATGTGTCGCTGTCTATAGAGGTTGAATGAATGATTCCATTGAATACCGATTCGACACTTAGGGGATGCCATCTACATCACCATAGCTAATCCTCACTATTTTCATTCAATATCATACCGTAGCATTCGGTATCCTACGCGTATGTGAGTCTGGATATACTTCGGCTTCGCTGGGTTCTCTTCGATTTTCTTACGTAGCGTAGCCATAAATACACGCAAGCTTGGCACATCCGACAACAGGGCGCTATGCCACACTTCTTTCAACAGGAAATTATGCGTCAAGACTTTGCCAATATGCTTAGACAGAACGACCAATAACTTATACTCATTAGGTGTCAGATGTACTTCGTTACCACGCACAAACACCGTATTACCCAAGTAATCGATGCGCAAATCTCCGTTCACGAACATCGGGTCCTCCGAAGCTGACTGACGGTCGCTAAGAGTTCTCCTGAATACCACTCTAATACGGGCCAATAGCTCATCCACACTGAACGGCTTCGTCACATAATCATCTGCACCGGCATCGAGAGCGTTGATTTTATCACGCTCCTCTCCGCGAGCACTAACCACGATTATCGGAGTTTGCGACCAGCTTCGGACTTTACGGATAACATCGACGCCATCCATATCTGGTAGACCAAGATCAAGAATAATCAATTCAGGTTGCATTGACATCGCCTTTTGTAGTGCCATTTTACCGTCCAGCGCAATTTCATATTCATATTGCTTTGTATTTAAAGTCATTTTGATCAAGTTCCCGATAGCCACATCATCTTCCACTACTAGAATTCGGTTATTCATCTACAACGACAACTCCTTTTTCAAGCATAAAACTAAAAATCGCACCCGACGGTACATTATCTGACACTGTTAGCTCGCTTCCATGCACTTTTAAGATTGCTTGGCACAATGATAGCCCGAGTCCGAGCCCCCGACGATTATCGCAGTGATGAGTTTTATCAGTCGTAAACGGCTCAAACAGCCGAGTTTTCAACGTATCCTCAATGCCTGGACCGTTATCCATGATGCAGATACGCACAAAACTTCCCACCTCTTGAGTTGTTAGGATAATCTCGCTGCCCGCTGGTGTATATGTCAGTGCATTATCAATAAGATTAATCATCACTTGGATGATTAGTCTTGCATCCATCATCGCGAACAACAACTCCGACTCTACACGGCAATAAATACGATGCGTATTTTCATTATGCACCACGTGTAAAAGGGCTTCCTGCATAATTTCTTCAACAAGTTCCGGTTGCATCTCAATCGCAAGTTTCCCATCATCCAACCTAGAAACAGCAAGTAGATTCTCAACCATTTGCACTAGCCATTTCGAGTTGCTATGGATATCGCGATAAATCTGTATTTTCTGCGCCTCGTCAATTTGTTCTACGCTCGTCAATAAAATTTCTGCGTTGCCTGAAATACTTGTCAGCGGTGTCCTTAAATCATGTGAAATTGCGCGTAAAAAGTTTGCACGCATCTGCTCAAGCTCCGCCTCACGCATAACTTCCTCATTCGATTTTTGCAAATACCATTTATCTAGTGCAAACGAAAAATCATTCATGATAGCGTGCAGAATATCCCGTTCAAACGACGGCAGTGGGGATTCTTTCATCAGCGCAATACCAATTACACCTTTCACGTCCCCCCCCGACAAGAATGGTAAATAATACGCTTTCGCTTCCTGGAACGTATCTGTCGATACACCGGCCGCTTGCTTATTGTTTGCGACCCATTTCACTACTCCGCGCTCGTTCGCATTATCAAACAGGGCTTTCATCTCTATATTTTCCGCTTTGGTCAATACATCAGTCTTAAAAAATACCGTTTCCTCTATTAATTGATTAGTAATCATATAAAATATGGCTGGTTTTTCCACAAGTTTGACGATTTGTGACATGCCTTCAGTTATGATTTCCTCATGTGACTTCGCATATTGCAATTTACGGTTAGTTTCCAGAAGTACTTCCGTCCGGTACGACTTACGAACCGCTGCAATCGCCTGTTCCTTCACTTTCCGCGTTAAACTACTCGTGATGAATCCCGAAATAAACATAATCAAAAACGTCGTCGTGTAATCTTGGTGATACACATCAAAAGAAAACTGCGGATCGATGAATAAAAAGTTGAAAATGAGCACCGCAACCAACGAACTGATGATGCTCACTACCCAGCCAGTTGACCACATGGCAAGCAACAACACGCCTAGAATATAAATAGTAATAATATTCGCTTCACTCACGCCGATAGTTAAAAAAAACAGTCCGATTATCGATGCTAAGCCTAAAACGATCGACATTTTTAATAAGTCCATCCAGTCAAACTTTAGTTGTGTCTTCACTCCAGGAAAGTGCATCGATTTATTTTCTAGATCAGGCACTATATATAACGCCAAGTTCGGTACGTAGTCATTGAGACGATCGCCGATCTTGGAATTCGGCCGCCACCATTGCTTTTTCGTCGCGGTCCTCCCAATAACGAGCTTTGTCACATCACTTATCCGTGCATAATTGGCAAGCGCAACCGCCACATCATTTTCCTGTACAGTGACTACATGACCGCCGAGTTGTTCTGTCAGTTTGATGTGCTGCTGTAGCCGCTCGGAATCAGCAGCATTGTGAGTCATTTCTTCTTTTTGCACATAAAGCGCCGTAAACTTGCCATGCAGCGCCTGCGCAAGTCGTGCTGCCGTACGGATAATCTTTGCGTTCGTAGGCGAACTACTGATGCCCACCAACACATGATCCTCTACCATTGCACTGTGAGTCAGTAATTCGGTGTCGAGTGTCTGCTGATGATAAATCGTATCCGCCGTGCGACGCAGGGCGATTTCACGGAGAGCCACCAGATTCGATCTCTTAAAAAAATGCTCCATCGCTTTTTCAACCTGAGCCGAACCGTAAATTTTCCCTTCTTTTAACCGCTGGATCAAATCATCCGGCTCAATATCAACAAGCTTGATTTGCGCCGCATTATCAATCAGATAATCTGGAATATGCTCGCGTACTTTCACACCGGTAATTTCCTCCACCAAATCATGGAGACTTTCAATATGCTGGATGTTGACGGTCGTGTAAACATGGATACCTTTCGCAAGTAATTCCTCAACATCACCAAACCTCTTTAGATGGCGCATTGTTGGAACATTCGTATGCGCCAGTTCATCAATAAGTACAATCTCAGGCTTCCGTTCAAGCACTGCATCGATATCAAACTCTTCAAATATCTTCCCTTTATACTCAATCTTGTTAGTCGATATAATTTCAAGTCCTTTAAGTAAAACGGTTGTTTCGGGTCGGGCATGTGGTTCAACATAGCCGACGACCACATCCAAACCAAGCTTTTCTGCTTGGTGGGCAGCGTCTAGCATAGCGTACGTTTTGCCTACCCCCGCGGCATACCCAAGAAATATTTTTAGTCTACCCGCGCCCGCTCCTTTTTCCTGCTGTTTAATCTTTGCTAGAATCGCTTCTGGACTGGGACGTAAGTCTTCCATCAAGAGTCACCTCAATTTTATTATAACCTCAATTTCCATTAAGACAGCATTAAGATTTCCATCTTAATGCTGTCTTAATGGAAATCACCTTTCTCTAACACTACGTTAATATAAATTTCATTATGATTGAATCATCCCATAAACAGAAAGGGTGATGCAGATGATGGACGTATATATGATTGGCATCCTGATCATAAGTTTCGCAAGTCTTTATGGATTGACGGTCTGGTGTTACAGGCTAGTAAATAACTAAGGAGGAATAATTATGTGGTTAATAATGGGCACCACCATTGTTTTGTTGTTTGGTTATTTAGGTCACGCATTACTTTATCCAGAAAACTATTAATACGCCTTTAGGAGGTAACTGATATGTGGCAAATCGCCTTGGTACTAGCAATTTCTCTACCGCTTGTCATTGCAACAGGCCATTATTTGTATCACGTGACGATGCAGCAAAAGACCTGGCTTGACCCTGTGATGAACCGTGTCGATAACGTAATCTACAAATTTGTAGGCATCAAGCAGGTCGATATGACAGGTAAACAATATGTATTGGCGCTGATTCTTTCAAATGCCCTTATGATATTCATCGGCTACTTCATATTGCGGCTTCAGTCAGTGCTGTTTTTGAACCCGAATGGCATCGGTAATATGGAAGCGTCGCTGTCATTCAATACGATTATTTCTTTTATGACGAATACAAATCTACAGCACTACAGCGGCGAATCAGCGATGAGCCATTTAGGTCAAATGGTTGTCATCACATTCATGATGTTCACGTCGGCAGCGACCGGCTATGCGGCATGTATGGCATTCTGCCGTCGCTTAGTCGCTAAAACAGATACACTCGGCAATTTCTTTGTGGACTTTATACGCGTGACAACACGTGTACTAATTCCAATTTCCTTTGTCGTGGCATTAATTTTAGTATCCCAAGGTTCGCCTCAAACTTTCAACGCAAACGAAACTGTACAAACAATCGAAGGAAAAATACAGGATATCGCACTTGGACCAATCGCGTCGCTTGAATCCATTAAACACATCGGTACGAATGGGGGCGGTTACAACGGGGCCAATTCTACAACGCCATTTGAAAACCCAACGATCATTTCAAACACCATAGAAATAATCTCTATGATGCTATTGCCTGGTGCTTGTGTTGTGGCATTCAGCTTAATGGTCGCAAACCGCCGTAAGAAAACCATATTCAGCAAACAGGGATTGGTCATTTTTGCTGCTATGGGCATCCTGTTCCTCATTGGCCTTGGCATTTGTTATGGAGCTGAGCGTGCGGGCAACCCAATTATCGAAGAGATGGGCATTACACAGAATCTCGGTAGTATGGAAGGGAAGGAAATGCGCTTTGGCGTCGCCCAATCAGCTTTATTCTCTGTCGTGACAACAGCCTTTACGACCGGTTCGGTCAATAATATGCATGATACCTTAACACCTCTTGGCGGCATGGTAACGATGTTTAACATGATGCTAAATGTCGTATTCGGCGGTAAGGGTGTCGGTTTGATGAACATGATGATGTATGTCATGCTGACGATTTTCATTGCTTGTTTAATGATCGGCCGTACCCCACAGTTTTTAGGTAAAAAAATTCAAGAAAAAGAAATGAAATTAATTGCGCTTTGTATTTTAATCCACCCTGCGATCATTCTGGTATTCACAGCTATTGCAGTTACGACCACAGCTGGAATCGCGGGTGCCTCAAATCCAGGCGCACATGGATTTTCTCAGATTCTTTATGAGTATGCCTCTTCATCAGCGAACAACGGCTCCGGTTTTGAAGGTTTATCCGATAACTCGACATTTTGGAACGTTACGACGGGTCTCGCAATGTTCTTTGGTCGCTATTTAACGATTATCATTCAATTTGCCATTGCATCACTGCTTGCCAATAAATTATGGCACAGCGAATCGGTTGGTACGTTGAAAACAGACAACGCGATGTTTACATTTTTACTTGTCGCAATTGTACTGTTGATAGGCGCATTGACATTCTTACCCGCGTTAGCGCTCGGTCCGATAACAGAACACTTACAAATACGTTCTTAGCGAGGAGATACTACAATGCGAACGACATCAAAAAAGAGCTTTATAACTGGTGATATTATAAAGAGTTCTATTTTAGGATCTTTTAAAAAGTTAAACCCGGTATACATGGTTAAAAACCCAGTAATGTTCGTAGTTGAAATCGGTTTTATATTCGTACTTTTGTTAACCCTTTTCCCTAACATGGGAGACAATGGTAGCAATGTTACTTTGCGCCTCTATAATGCGATTGTCGCTTCGATTTTACTCATCACAATCCTATTCGCAAACTTCGCAGAATCCATTGCGGAAGGTCGAGGCAAAGCTCAGGTGCAAACACTTAAACAAACAAAAACGTTTACACAGGCACGTGTACTACTTACCAATGGCAAAGAGATCATGAAAGAGGCAAATGAGCTAAAAAAAGGTGATGTTGTCTTAGTAAAAGCGGGAGAAGTTATCCCAAATGATGGCGAAGTGATTGAAGGGATCGCAACCGTCGACGAATCGGCAATCACAGGTGAATCAGCCCCCGTTGTGAAAGAACGCAGCGGTGATTTCACATCCGTCACAGGCGGTACCACCGTGACGAGTGACTGGCTAAAAATCGAAATCACTTCACTGCCAGGCGAATCTTTCTTAGACAAAATGATTGCGCTTATTGAAGGTGCGAGTCGTAAAAAAACACCAAATGAAATTGCGTTGAACACCTTATTAGTCAGTTTGACAATTATCTTTCTACTGGTTGTCGTCACACTTTACCCAATGGCCGCCTACCTTAATGTGCATATTCCGCTAGCGACATTAATTGCGCTGACTGTCTGTTTAATCCCAACAACAATCGGTGGGCTATTATCAGCAATCGGGATTGCCGGGATGGACCGTGTGACACAGTTCAATGTAATCGCCATGTCAGGAAAAGCTGTCGAAGCATGTGGTGATGTCGATACATTGATTTTGGATAAGACAGGTACAATCACTTATGGAAATCGTCTAGCATCCGAATTTTCTCCAGTGCAAGGCGTTAATATGAAAGAACTGATACGCGCGGCATGGTTAAGTTCATTAAATGATGACACACCCGAAGGTAAATCGATTCTAGCACTTGCCTGCAACTTAGACGTCGATGGTACAGATGAAAGAATGATTTACGAGACGGGCTACCCTATTTCATTTACAGCACAAACACGTATGAGTGGACTTGATATGCAAGACGGCACAAAAATTCGTAAAGGTGCTTCAGATTCAATGAAAAAAATGAGCATCGCTGCCGGCCATATCATACCAAAAGACTTGGAGGGATTGGTGCATCGAGTATCATCACTAGGCGGCACACCCTTAGTAGTAACGAAAAACGATAAAATCCTTGGCGTTATTTATCTGAAGGACGTCGTGAAATCCGGTTTAAAAGAGCGTTTCGAAAAACTCCGTGCCATGGGCATTAAAACAATCATGTGTACAGGAGACAACCCGCTGACAGCCGCCACGATTGCAAAAGAAGCTGGCGTTGACGGTTTTATCGCTGAAAGTACGCCCGAAGATAAAATCAATGTGATAAAAAAAGAACAGGCGCAAGGGAAAATCGTAGCGATGACTGGTGACGGTACAAATGACGCACCCGCATTGGCACAGGCAGACGTAGGGCTAGCGATGAACTCTGGAACAAATGCGGCGAAAGAAGCGGCGAATATGGTCGACCTGGACTCGAATCCGACCAAAATTATCGAAGTAGTTGAAATCGGGAAACAATTACTGATGACACGTGGAGCTTTAACGACATTCAGTATCGCGAACGACGTGGCCAAATACTTCGCAATCATTCCAGCGATGTTAATGGTAGGAATTCCAGAAATGAGTGCACTAAATATCATGCAATTGAACTCATCGACAAGCGCTATCCTCTCGGCATTGCTTTTTAACGCGATCATCATTCCATTGTTGATCCCAATTGCAATGAAAGGTGTTAAATACAAACCGATGAGCGCTTCAAGACTACTAAACAGAAACTTGCTGATTTACGGACTTGGTGGCATTATCGCCCCCTTTATCGGTATTAAATTAATCGATTTAATTATTGGGCCTGTTTTAGTCATGATGGGCCTATAGGAGGAAACGTAGCATGAAAGTATTTTTTGAGTACTCTAAACAAGCACTGCTAATCACTTTCTCTATGCTCATATTATGCGGTTTGATTTACCCATTCGCGGTAACAGGGGTGGCGCAAGTGTTATTCAAACACCAGGCAAACGGCAGTTTAATTGATTTGGATGGCGAAATTATCGGCTCTGAAAAGGTAGGGCAGGCGTTCACTGCACCCGAGTATTTCTCTGGCCGTGTATCCTCGATAAATTACAACGTCTATACTAAGGAAGATACCGTTCCGGATGCTAATGGTGAAACAAATTACGGAGGCGTGAGTTCCGGTACATTCAACTACGCACCGTCCAACCCTGAACTGGAAAAGCGAATTGAAACAGATATAGAGAAATTTTTAGTTTTGAATCCAGATGTACAACGCGAACAAATTCCGGCTGACTTGATGACCGCCTCCGGATCTGGTCTTGATCCACACATCAGCGTGGATGCCGCACTCATTCAAATAAACCGTGTGGCCAAAGAAAGTGGCCTATCCGTGAATGAAGTAAAAGCGATTGTCAATACCAATAGTGAAAGCCGCGTATTCGGTGTGCTCGGAGAAAACATAGTCAACGTCTTAGGCACTAACTTAGACATATACAAAAAAATGAATGAGAAATAATTTCAGAAATATAAATTTCGTAAAATCCATCCTTGTACTGCAAGGGCACTGTAAAAGTGGATTTCTCCAAAAGCTTTTCGAATCTTAAAACACCAAGGGGCTTTTCCCTTGGCGTTTTTGTCTTGCACTAAGCATTGTATCGTCGTTCATCGCTCAATCAATTGGAAGTGCAAAGTCCTTGCCCTCTTAGGCTCCAGGTCAAATCCTTAAACGTTAATTCAGTAAAGAAACGATGTTATAACTTTTTTCTAAATGATGAACACCATTTATCATAATTAAATTTCTCCTCGTAGAATCTGTGAGCATCTGTTCTTTGGATTCCCGATTCTAAAGCGACATACTCTGCCCCATTATCCTTTGACCATTTATGAATGTAAGTTAAAAGTCTTTCACCATACCCAAGAGAACGGTGTGAAGCATCTGTTACCAAATCATATATAAAAACATGACGTTTATTATAAAAATTCACCCTCAGGCTTAATCCTGCTACAGCTACAATCGTATTTTCGGAAAAAAATGCAAAAAGACGATATCCGTCGATTTTCATCTCACTAAGCAAATCAAGGTATGTCTCTTCCACCAAATCTAAACGAAGCTGTTTCATAATTAGAAAGGCTTCTTTCCACTGTACTGTGGTCGTTAACTCTAAAATCTTCTCTGTTGAAATACTCACCATAAATCCCCCTATTTCCAGTGATTCAAGTCTAACTTCTTCACTACAGTATTCTAGTTTTATTCTTCCCCTGTTAGTTGAAGAAGGAAAAAGTATTACAATTCCAGTGCTTAGAACTTGTTTCTTTCTTACCTTTCCAACCCGTTTTTTGTAGTTCATTAGCTAGCAGCATATTAAAAAAATCCATGTCCAACCAATACCACTGTTTCAAATTCTCGAGCATATTCAACTAACAACTCGGCTGCCTTTTCAGCCCTATATTTCGCGCTACTCAAAGACTCGCACCCTCTTGAATAACCACTAAACCATAAGCATCTTAAAATCACAGCCCAAATATTCGGATTTAATTTTAATCCCCATAATTTTGTTAAGGGAGTAGGCAAGTCTGTTTCACGAAACAAGGGAAGTGAAATGGCTTTTAAGTTGGGATTTAACAAATTTGCCGACTCGATAGACCTTTGTAAATCACTCGTAATAACAATATTAGCAGTCGCTATTATTTTAAGCGTTACTGTTGGATAAGAATTTTCTTCAAAAACACCATTATAATCATATCTATCAACCCAAATTTTAAACTCCTGAAGACTTATTCGACTATTATCGATCCAACTGGATTTACCATGTCTTATTAAAGATATTTCCATAGCTCTCTCCCGTGTTATAGTATGAAATAATTTCTCCAAATTGAGTATGGAAAGTCCTTCTTGCACTTCGCCCGTTTATTTAACAAATAGAACTACTTTATAAGTCCATTCTAAATTAAACCAATTTATTGTCAATTCATCCTTAACTCAAACGTCATGATTACTAGTAAACCTCCCATGTGTTATCTGTTCTTACTGTTTCATCATTTTTGAAGCTCGGATTTTGAATTTCATTTGTGAAACTTAGCGAATGAGTCGATTTGTATAATTTCTGCGTCCTTTGAGGGAATTATGCCATAAATGCAAAGGAGAAACTGCTTAGAGCGAGGCATTCCCGATGCTCCGAAGAGGGATGGAGTGGAATCATTTAATCTATATACCAAGTTCGTCGATTGGACTTTTAGCATTTTGGGTGTGAATCACTAGATCACATAAGAAAAATGCTACCACGAAGGATGCTACCAATAAGTTCTTGATTTAAAAGCATTTGCGGAATCCTTTATTTAAGCTTCTCCATTGAACATGTGCCGCTCAATCTTTATAATGAAAAGGTAGAGAGAAAGGGGAAAGTTGTTTTGAATTATTATTTTTTAGGAGCCGTCGCTCTCATCGTAATCCTTTATTTCGTTGTGACGATGCTACGTTTGCGGAAAGCTGTTACAACCTTGACGCAGGAGCAATTTATCGAAGGCTATCGGAAAGCACAGCTAATCGATGTACGTGAGGCAAAAGATTTTGATGCCGGCCATATTTTAGGAGCGCGTAATATCCCTTATTCTCAGTTCCGTCAGCGGTATAAAGAGATCCGTTCGGACAAGCCCGTTTATTTGTATGATCAAAACGGTGGAAAAAGTGCACGTGGAGCATTATTCTTAAAGAAAAAAGACTATCAGCAACTGTTTCACCTGCAAGGCGGTTTCCGTCAATGGACAGGTAAAGTAAAAAGTAAATAAAATGTGAAGTTCCTCCATTCCGGAGGAACTTTTTTCTATAAAAACTATATATTCCTGAGTTGAAATAACAATATCCGCATTAATAAGTAACGTTTTGAATACGGAGAACAAATTAGATTTAAAAAGGAGAAGCCCAAGCAGCTTCTCCTTTTGTATTTCAATTAATTTTTTTATCACGCAACATGTTCACTTCCTCTCTATCCACCATATATTTTTACTATGGCTAAGAATATCAATGCAAAGATTGGAAAGATAATCAATAATTTGATAGTTGCTGCTTAGTTTTCAGTCAGTGCAAGTACAAGAAGAAAGTTAGTATAAACGAAAATAAATAGAAAGAAGAGCCCGCAAGTAAAAATAACTTCATTAACTTTTCCAAAATGATTCCTGCTGAATAGTGAATAGAACAGAATCGGCACCACACATAGCGAACTAAAAGAGCCTATATCCATTGGATTATAGGCTCTTTTAGCTTATTTCTGTATTTCACTTATTTTTTCGTATAACGCAGAACTGGGAAACGTGCCGCTTTGGTTTCATCAAGACGATTAATGACTGTCGTATGCGGTGCATTTTGGACGATTTCTGGGTTATCTTCTACTTCTTTTGCAATTTGGATAAGTGCGTCACAGAATGCATCGAGAGTTTCTTTCGACTCTGTCTCCGTAGGCTCAATCATCATACCTTCCTCAACGTTAAGCGGGAAGTAAATTGTTGGCGGGTGATAGCCAAAGTCAAGCAGTCGTTTCGCCATATCAAGCGTACGCACGCCAAGTTTCTTCTGACGACGACCAGACAGTACGAATTCATGTTTACAATGACGGTTATAAGGCAAATCGAAATGTGGCTCCAATCTGCGCATCATGTAGTTAGCATTCAGTACGGCATATTCCGTAACAGCTTTCAAGCCATCTGGCCCCATTGAACGAATGTACGTGTATGCACGCAGGTAGATTCCAAAGTTACCGTAGAACGGTTTAACACGGCCAATCGACTGTGGCAGATTGTATTCAAAAGCGTAAACTTCATCTTTTTTCACAAGGACTGGTTTCGGAAGGAATGGAATTAAATCCTTCTTCACACCCACCGGACCCGAACCTGGTCCACCGCCACCATGTGGCCCTGTAAATGTTTTATGCAAGTTCAAGTGAACTGCATCGAAGCCCATGTCTCCAGGGCGTGCTTTAGACATAACTGCATTCAAGTTTGCGCCGTCGTAATAAAGTTTCCCGCCAGCAGCATGAACGATCTCAGCCATTTCAAGAATTTCTTCCTCGAAAAGACCCAGTGTATTCGGGTTCGTCAGCATAAGTGCCGCCGTGTCATCCCCTACATGTCGTTTAAGGTCCTCAAGATCAACAAGTCCATCTTCACCTGACTTAACTGTAATCGTCTCGAAACCAGCAACTGTAGCTGAGGCCGGGTTTGTACCGTGTGCAGAATCGGGAACAAGTACTTTTGTACGTTTGAAGTCACCGTTTGCTTCATGGAAAGCCCGAATCATCATCAAAGCTGTCCACTCGCCGTGCGCTCCTGCTGCAGGCTGAAGTGTCACTTCGTCCATACCCGTAATTTCTACAAGATGCTCTTGTAGGTCATACAAAACTTCCAGTGCACCTTGAACAGTCGACTCATCTTGCAGTGGGTGAATATTCGCGAATCCAGGGTAACGTGCAACAGATTCGTTGATTTTCGGATTATATTTCATCGTACATGATCCAAGCGGATAGAATCCTGAATCGATACCATGGTTACGATTTGAAAGTGCTGTGTAATGACGCATAATATCAAGTTCTGAAACTTCTGGAAGTTCCGCAGCTTCCTCGCGAACAAATCCTTTTGGCAATAGAGCAGAAAGGTCAAGTTCAGGCACATCCAGTTCAGGAAGACTATAGCCTATCCGTCCTTCTCTCGTAATTTCAAAAATTAACGCCTGGTTATCTTTATGCATGAAGGGCCTCCATTTCCTGCACAAGTGCATCGATTTCTTCTTTTGTACGCTGTTCAGTAACAGCGATAAGTGTGTGGTTAGCAAATTCTGGATATGTCAGACCAAGGTCATAACCACCGATTATTCCTTGTGCAAATAATTTAGTGTTTACTTCTTTTACTGGTTGTTTGCAATCAACGACGATTTCATTGAAATGTGCTCCACTAAATTTAACGTCAAAGCCCGCTTTTTCAAAGGCTTCTTTCGCATAGCGTGTTTTCACTATGTTTTGGTAGGCGATTTCTTGTGCGCCAATTTTACCAAGTGCAGTCATCGCCACTGAAGCGGCAAGTGCATTTAAGGCTTGATTCGAACAGATATTGGACGTCGCTTTATCACGACGAATATGCTGTTCACGTGCTTGAAGTGTCAATACGTAGCCACGACGGCCTTCATCATCAGTTGTTTCTCCAACAAGACGGCCTGGAACTTTACGCATCAACTTTTTCGTTACAGCGAAGTAACCACAGTGTGGTCCGCCAAATGATTCAGGTATACCGAACGGTTGTGCATCACCGACTGTAATATCTGCGCCAAGCTTACCAGGAGGCGTTAATACTCCTAGTGCAAGTGGGTTTGATGAAACAACGAACAGTCCACCTTTCGCGTGTGCAATTTCCCCGATTTTTTGAATGTCTTCAATCTGACCGAAGAAGTTTGGATATTGCACAAGAACTCCAGCTGTATCCTCGCCCATCATTTCTTCCAACATCGCCATATCAGTAACGCCATCTTTTTGTGGAATTGTGACAACTTCGATGTACTGTCCAGATGCATAAGAAAGGACTACATCACGGGATTCAGGGTTAACTGTTTCAGAAATTAGAATCTTCTTGCGACGCGTATGACCTGCTACAAGTGTTCCCGCTTCCGCTAGAGCCGTTCCACCGTCGTACATAGATGAGTTTGCAAGGTCCATGCCAGTCAGTTCACAGATCATTGTCTGGAACTCAAAGATAGCTTGTAATTCACCTTGTGAAATTTCCGGTTGGTAAGGCGTATAAGCCGTATAGAACTCGGAGCGTGAAATGACATGGTCGACGATGATCGGCTTATAATGATCATAGACACCAGCGCCTAGAAATGATGCATATGTACGCGCATCCGCATTTTTCGCTGCCAATTTTGACAGTTCTTTTGTCAGTGAAGACTCGGATTTTGCTTTTTTAATATTGTACTCGCCTTTAAATCGAACTTTTTCAGGAATATCTTCAAAAAGTTCATCTACGGAAGTAATCCCGATTGTTTTCATCATTTCATTGCGATCGGTTTCAGTCATTGGAATATAACGATGCTGCATATTCTCTTAACCCCTTTTCATAATATTATATGATTAGCGTTTATAAAATGGTGTAGCAATAATTACAGCTTTCAAGCGCTTAGTACGAATTTCGACTTCAATTTCTGTTCCTTCAGCGGTATGTTCACTGTTCAGAAGCGCAAAACCGATGTTCTTTTTAAGTGTCGGTGATTGTGTTCCAGTTGTTACTTCACCGATTTGTTCTTCACCTAGGAATACTTTATAACCTGTACGCGGAATTCCTTTATCAATCATTTCCACACCTACGAGTTTACGCGGTACACCATTCTCTTTTTGGGAAACCAGGACTTCTTTCCCGAAGAAATCCACTTCTTTATTCACCTTCACAACGAAGCCAAGGCCCGTTTCGAGTGGTGAAATATCTTTTGATAGCTCTTGCCCATATAGTGGCAAACCAGCCTCAAAACGAAGCGTATCACGTGCACCAAGACCAGCTGGTACAACACCTTCACTTGCGCCAGCTTTAAGAATAACTGACCACAATGCGACAATTGCTTCAGGCGAGCCGTAAATCTCAAATCCATCTTCTCCTGTGTATCCTGTACGCGAAACAAGTACTTTATGGCCTGAAATATCAACATTTTCTTTAAAACGGAAAAATTTGATGTCTGCTAAAGGCTCATTCGTTAATGTTTGAAGAACGTCTTGTGCAATTGGACCCTGAAAAGCGAGCAACGCATAAGAAGAAGATGCGTTTTCAATTTTGACCTCGTCCGTAGCGTGGCTATTCATCCACTCAAGATCTTTGTCGATATTTGATGCATTGACAACCAAAAGGTAGTTATTATTCCCGCGTTTATAGATTAATAGATCATCCACAGTCCCGCCGTTTTCATAACACATAGCCGTATATTGAGCTTGTCCGTCTTTAAGTTTCGAAACATCGTTCGTAACCATCTTTTGCAAATAAGATAGTGCACCTTCTCCAGTGACAAGCACTTCACCCATATGCGAAACATCAAAAAGACCGGCTTTTGTTCGTACAGCTTCGTGTTCAGCTTTAATACTTGAAAACTGCACAGGTAATTCCCAACCACCAAAATCAATCGTTTTACCACCGTATTCTGCATAACTGTCAAAAAGGACAGTGCGCTTCAAAGACTCTGACAAGTTCTATTCCCCCTTAAAAGTTTTGATGAAAAAAGACAGAGGTCCCCTAATTAGGAAACCTCTGTCCTTGTACCTGAAAGTTTGACCTTACGGCTTTCCTCGTTGGTGGCCGGCTTAACCGGCGCTCTCCAGAGATGCGTCATGTATGAGTCTTGTTACCTGAGAGATTCATAACATAAGTTACTTGCTCCTTCGGCGACGCCATTGCGTGCTCTCCCCATACAATCATTCGCGTTATTCAATTGAATTGAAGATGATTAAGATTCGGACAACTAATGCCCTTTCGCCTTATATCTTAACATTTCATCTCTGTAAGCGCAATACTTTTTAATTGATAGCCGTTTTCACGAACATTAAAAAATATAATTTTATTATAGTTCGTGTTTTTGCCCATTAATTAAATTTTCATCCAATTAAAGAGGTGGAGAAACGACAATCAGCGGTTGATTTTCATCCTCATTTATATTCCCCTTTAAGCCTACTAATTTGGAATGCGATATAATCTACAATATCACGCAACGATCGATTTTCTGTTTCGACTTTAAAATGTGCACCTTGTAAATAGTGAGGTTTTCGATTATTAAATAACTCTTCAAGATCGGAACGTGTCGACCTTTGTACAATCGGACGGTTTCGATCCGTGGAAATACGTCGCCAAATATCGCGAAACGGAGCATTAAGAAAAAAGACTAGGCCTGTCTTCCGCATAATATCTCTATTTTCTTTACGCATCGCTACGCCACCGCCTGTCGCAATGATACAAAATTCATCACGAAACGACCGAAGAAACTCTGTTTCCATTTCTCGAAAACGTTCTTCACCATACATTTCAAATATTTGAGGGATCGTCAAACCAGTTATCTTTACAATTTCAGTATCCATATCATAATATGGCATTTTTGTCGCAAAGCTGAGCCGTTTGCCGATTGCACTTTTTCCTGACCCCATATAACCAATCAAATACACTTTCTTCATGTCATCACCCACTTGGCAGAACGAATAGTGTTATTCGTTCCGTTTCATTATTCTCACCGTTTCGTTTTCATAATACATTTCAAGAGAATCGTAAGTCCTTTGAATACTATCATGCCATGAAACGAGGGAAAAAAGAAAGAGACTAACGAAAAATAATAAAATAATTGCTGCTGCAAGCATTGCGCCATGTTCATTTCGGATAAAATCCAACCGCAAAACTCCTTACTTTAACGGTGTCATTCAACATTGTCACATAAGCAGTTACAGTTAATCCATCAAATGTGAACGTAACCATCTTGACTTCTGTAACTAATGGAATATGCCCGGTTATGTCTACTCGTTTCCGAATAACTGTTCCACTTTGCTCAATATCAATTAGCCCACGATTATTCTTAAGTCGGATTGTCCTGCCATTGTTAACCACGCGAATTTCACTGACGTCAGAAAGAAGGTGTTGTAAATCAGCCGAGAATAATTCCCACTCAGTGGATGAGTAATCTGTATATTGTTGTTCAATCGGGCCTTTCCAAAAGAAAAACAATATAAATAGATGAATGAACACGGTCATAATGATTAATTGGAAGATACTTTCCAAAAATGTATAGCCATGTTCATCAAAAATCTTCATGAATGTACGCATTTATTGAATACCTTATCGACTACCTTATACGATACGCAAACGGATTGCCCTGCAATGGTCCAATCATAATCCACTCCATCGACTTGACGCACCCCCTCCTCTAAACCATACGCATTAAAATAAATTGCCCCTTGATAGGCAGTCTCAGCCGCATACATATCTACCTTCTTCATCTGTAGCTTCATAGTCACTGTTGAAGCAAAAGGAAGCAATGTCCCAAATATAACAATCACTATCGTCAATGTAAGTATCGCTTCTGGCCATGAGTAGCCCCCTTCATTCATAAATTATCATCCTTCCCCGCTGAAATTGAAACCGAATTTCGACATGGCCTGAGCTCTTTAAAAATGCCATTGTACCAGGCTTCAAAATATCTCCATTCCCACCGAATTCAATTGTTTTCAAATGACTGCTCATCACCAATTGCATCCCATCCGGAAAAACGTTTCGCGTAATCTCAATTCTCCCTTCGTCCTTCTTTAGGTAAGATGTAATATATTCGGTTCCCGAATCCTTGAATTCCAAGCTCGTAGCCACATTGTTCGCCATCGAATAAGTTTGTATATTGTAGACAGATGCCATAAACAATTGGAGAGCATCCTCCTCAGAAGCCAACTGTATCCACTTGTCACCAATGGGTAAGACGATTGCTGTCATGATTGACAAAACAGCTAATACTAGAATCATTTCAAGGAACGTGAATCCACTTTCCCTAGTTTTCTCCACCGTTTGCTCCCAAGCTGGCGGATACACCCACCTTATCCACTTTTCCATCCACACCAATTAACAATTGCGTACCATCAGGACACTGTGCATTTTCAGGTAGGTATTCCTTTTCAGTCAATTCAGCAAGAGAGGTCGGAAGATGTTTTTCATCCATTTTAAACGCCTCAATTTGGCCTTGAACCATTTGCATATAAGCATCGCAGCCTTTTTCATCAATTGACTTAGAATGTTTTGTGACATTTGGGATAGCGATTAAAATGAGAACCGAAATAATTAACAGAACAATCATCATTTCAATTAACGTGAAACCCCTATCGTTATGAATAAGTTTCATCAAATTCCCCCTATTATAGTTTATCCATCATTCCATAAACCGGTAAAAGCAAAGCGAGATAAGCAGCCAAAATGCAGATTGCAATGATGCTAAATAATGCTGGTTGCAACATCGCTAAAGCCTGCGTCAGCTTCTCATCAATCGTTTCACTAAGATGTTCACTGTAGATTTGTAGTTCTTTCGGCAGATAGCCACTGTCTGCACCGTGCTTGGCAAATGCAGACAGTTGGTGCATCAAGCCTTCGGTCCTGCCGACCGCGACATGGAATGAATCTCCGTATACGACCTGTTCTTTGACGTTTTTCGCAATTTCACTTAGAACTGCGTCCAGGTTTTGATCTATTAATACATCCAGAGCGTTTTGCAAGGACAGACCAGACTGAAGCAAGCCCCCAACTTCACTAGAAAAGTCGCGGGTCTTTAAAATCGAAAAGAATGTTCCCGCAACAGGGATGGACATTAATACACGAATTTTTGTTGCGGGTGCAAGTTTTTTGTAAATAACGGTACATACTACTGTTAATAATGCGGATATCAACACTACACTTATAAGAAAATCAGGAATCTTAGTGACAAGGGAGGGTAATGCAGAAACAAGTCCATTTTCTTCACCTTTCCTTGAAATCGCCAACGCCTCCATATTTGGTAAAAAAAACCTCCGGAAGGTAATAAGCAATGCTGCAATAATAATAAAAAGCACAATAGGATAAATCAGCAGTTTTTTTAGTTTCTTCCGTTTTTCTTCTGCTATTCTCATTCGAACCGCCATGCCACTCAATGACTGCGCGACTCGTCCGTCTATTTCAGCAATCGCGATAGGAAGAAGCGTTCCAGTTGAGAACCCTAAACTGGCAAGAATATGAGTTACACCGAATCCTTCCTTAAAATCATTATTCATTGCCTCTAACACAGAAGTATAATCTTTCATATGATGTGGCAATAACAGAGTGACAGCATCATAAAATGTATACCCCTCAGTAATTAAAACAGATAGTCTTTTCAGGAATACTGGCCGATTTTGAAGAATTTCTTGTTTATTTAATAACGATTTTATTTTTTGTTTATTCATTCTGAATCACTTTTGGCCTATTATACTTCCGACTAAGCGACTCCACTTTAAGTTCTTCAGGAACAACAACCCTATCACCTTTCATGATGGAATCCGTCATTTGATTAAGCATATCCCCTTGGATGATTTCAAATACTGCTCCTCTTTTTCCGGAAGCACGGCGAATGAGACGCTGTGCTGAAATACATACAACGGTTTGCCTTAATTCTTCGGCAGAAATACCAAAATCCATCATCCTGTAAAAACAACCTGCAGGATCTTTAGAGTGAACCGAAGTAAATACCAAATGTCCGGTTAATGCCGCCTGGACTGCGATTTTTGCAGTTTCACTATCCCGGATTTCTCCAATCATGATGACATCAGGTGAATGCCGTAATATTGCTTTCAAACCAGCTGAATATGTCATTCCTGACCGTTCGTTCACTTGAATCTGAAGCAAATGCGAATGGTTATTTTCTACAGGGTCTTCTAATGTAATCACATGCCGTTCAAGATGATTGACGCAATGAGCTGTTAAAGAGTAGATAGTGGTAGTTTTTCCACATCCGGTCGGACCGGTCAGTATAATTAATCCTTGCGGTTCTGATACAGCTTTACGTAGTTTATCTGCCCACTCTTTTTCAATACATAATTCATCGAGTGAAACGATTTGATTATGCCTTTGTATTCGTATAACAACACTTTCTTTCATCTGAATCGAAGGGATTGTTGAAACACGGAAAGAATAATTCTCACCTTGTATCTGTTTATGAAAAGATCCACTTTGGGGTTTACGCTTATCGCTAATGTCGAGTGAGGAAAGGAATTTGTAAAATGAAATCATACGGCCCGCCAACTGTGGGGGGAGAATTCCGGACCGGTCTAGTCTTGAATCTTTTTTAAACGACACATCATATCCTTCCTTCATTGGAACCAAATGAATATCGGTCGCTTCGTACTTAATCGCTTTCTCTAGAAGTTGAAAACTTTTCCGTTCTACGACGTTTTCCGTCTTAATCATTGAACACCCCTCTTTCTTTTAGGTTGGATAAAACGCAATCCATCCCGGACGGATGATCTGTATCCGTCATTCAGGTCAGACAAACTGCAATCCGCCCTTGGGCACAGTATACGACTTGCGAACTTGTATTGGAATACTTTTCCCTAAAGCTGAATTGTGTATCGTTAGAAGAAGGAGATATTTGAAATTCACCACACTTTTTTGCGATAAATATCAATTTTCAAGACAATCACTCTTTTACACGCCTTTGTCACAAGGAAAGCACGATTGGAGTTTACATCTGCCGTCGTTATCCCTTATAATGAATGGGAGCTTATTGTAATGTTTTATTAAGGAGGGACGCACTCATGGATAACATGTTCAAGTTGATGGGTTTCTGGACAGGCATATTCGCGGTTATGTTTTATATAGGAGACATGCATCCAGCCGCACTTCTTTTTGTTGCGAACACTGGATTCTTCCTACTACTTGGATTCTTGAACCTGACAGAGCGGATGTACATGTACTTATTTGGAGCATATCTGATGGTGTTTATGGTTGGATTCAGCTACTACTCAACGTTTATACACGTACCAGGTTCTCACTAAAAGTACATACAAAAAAACAGCCTCTTATCGGCTGTTTTTTTGTTTTCACGACATTCGATTATTCAAAATCCATTCAAAAATGGATTCGAATTTTTTTCATCTTCTGGAGTAGTCGAAGGTCCGTGACCAGGATATATGATAAAATCATCATCGAGACAAAGCAATTTATCGTGGATAGATTTCAGCAGAACTCCTGTATTTCCACCGATTAGGTCTGTCCTTCCAACTCCTTGTTGGAAAAGTGTATCGCCCACAATTGCAAAACGGGATGGGCCGAAAATATATGAAATACTTCCTGGAGAATGACCCGGCGTATGCCTCACTTCAAATTCGAATGGACCTACAATCATCATCCCTTCGTTTCTGATAAACATGTCTGCTTTTCTAGTGCGGACATCAGGCAACCCAGGATACTTGGCGGAGCCGTTTAGTCTCGGATCTACTAGCCAATCTTGCTCCTCTTCATGAATATAAACCGGAATGTTATAACGATCCCTTATATTATCGACAGCCCCAATATGATCGAAATGGGCATGTGTCAATAAAATCGCGATAGGTGTCAGCTCTTTGCTCTTCACTTTATTAATAATACGGCCACTTTCTTCACCCGGATCCATGATTAGACAATTGCCTGATTCATCACTGATAATATAACAATTTGTCTGGATTGGTCCGAGCGAATATGTATAGACTTTCAACATAGTCGGCACCTCCTTCATGTTATTTTACGCAATAATAAATAGGATTTCAAACAATCATCACTATTATGCCTCGACAAAATTGATTGCAAACAGTACAATGGAAGAGGAATATAGCTAAATTGGACTTGCACTGTATGTGCTGATTTCTGCATTGCTCACAGGTTGCGAGCAATGCAGAAGTTCCTATTGAAAGGAGTGTCTTCCTATGAACTTATTGATGGTCATTTTTGGACTCATCGCAATTTTAGCGGTGGTAGGTACGGTTCAAGCATTTAAAGAACGTAACGTTTTAAGTATTTTATTTAATGTTGGAGCTGCAGTCGTTTTTGGCGGTTTCACAATTGCGACTCTTGTTTTCCAAGGGTTTCCACCTACTCTGTAAAAAAACTAGACTTAAGCTTGGACAACAAAAAACATCCTTTGTGTATTCATACACAAAGGATGTTTTTTGTTGTCTGTCAAGTCATTAAATCACGGATATTATATGCAATTTCCTAGTACAAATTATGCAGCATAGATAATGTGAGGTTAGTTGCAACAGACCGCGGTAGACTTAGATCCACAACCATATTCAAGACATTGACATCTTTAATATTACTCAGGAAACGTTAACCAAGTTGTCTCAGTTCTCATTTTTACATCTATCAACTTTTCCGCAGAGTAACCAGTTAAACACTTTTGCCCCGATGGTGAACACCTCAGAAAACTCGTTGTAATATTATCAGCTACAACGTCTTGTCGTCCTTCTGTAACACGAATAAGTTGATAGGGTGATTGAAGTTCATCAAGTTGCCCACCCTTCTCAGTAGCCGGCAGGAATACAGTCTCATTTGAACTCCATTCAATTTCAGGAATAACCCATTCAGAATAATTACTAATGGCAGGCATCGTCCATTCTGAGTGAATCAAACCATCCTTATTCATGATGGTGTAATGCGCATCTGACTCCTCATTTATTTTTACAGATAGTAGAGTATCTCCATATGTATCAAAATAAACAACACCGCTCATATCCAGCCGTCCCCATTTCTCAGTTACATGCTCATATATATGTATTTCCCCACCATCAAGTATATGGCCATCGACATAACCGATGGCGATTTTATCCTCACCCAACCATTTTGGGAAAGGTTCTTCAATAGCCAAAAGATCAAGACTTGTCTCTTTGCCATTATAGAGAAATAAGTCAAACGTCCAATCTTGATGGAAAGCTGTGAGAAGGACAAGGGAAGGGTTGATATCATTCCATTCAATCGCTAGTTCTGTGGAGGCAACTGAAACTTCATCTAGCACTGTGCCATCCATTGCCACAATTTTAACGATTGCGGATGTAGCGTTGTCGCTCGTATGTAATAATAGATACTTTTTTGTAGGATGAATGAGGACATCGATGATCATAGACTCATCTTCATACAACGTATCCGTTTGACCTGATTCCAAATCAAAGCTATTCACTTGATAATGCCCATCTTCCTTTTCGACGTAGATAACTTCTGACTCAGTTAACCAGCCTATAACGAAATGAAACTTTGCCGGATCAACAGCTAACGATTTACTAATTACCTCTTCAATTAAGTCATTATTCTCATGCTGTTCAACGTCTTTCGGGTCTTCAACAATCTCATTCGTCTTCTCTGTACAGGCCGTTAATAACAGTACTGCTGTACAAAAGATGAACATTCTTTTTCTCACCGCGCCTCCCCCTTTCTGTGTTTAAGTAAAAAAAAGTTCTGCACGGAAAGCTCCGTGCAGAACCTTATCATTCTTTATCTTTACTGTTAATTTCCGTCGATTGTTCCTGTTCTTCCTTGAATCTGAGCAAATCTCCATTAATAATCATATCAGAATAATTTAACTCAGTCACAGATCGCTCGATAAACGGCTCACATTCGACCATATCGGTTTCTTCGCCCGTTTCACTATCATAACAAACCTCTTGCGTGTATACATTTTTATCGGTTACAAAACGTCCATCGCGGAATATAGTAAACGGTTCATGATCCGGTGATAAAATATCCGAACCAAGCGTCATATCTTCCTTCGTTTCAAGCCCCATCAAATGAAGAATAGTAGGTTTCAAATCGATTTGTCCTGATACTTCGTCAATTGTCTTTCCTTTTCCATATCCAGGAATATGGATGTACAAAGGAACTTTCTGCAATTTCGCACTATCGAAAGGCGTAATTTCTTTATCCTGGTACATACCCATCGCTTTATTATGATTTTCAGAAATACCATAATGATCTCCGTACATAACGATTATCGAGTTATCATACAAGCCGCTTTCCTTTAAATCTTCGAAAAGAATTTTAACTGCTTCATCCATATATCGAACTGCTTGGAAATATTTATTTAATGTACTTGAATTTGATGTATATTCAGGAATAAGCTTATCTTCTTCATCCAAATCAAACGGATGATGGTTCGTCAATGTAATCAGTCTTGAGTAAAAAGGCTGTGGCATTTCTTTCATCAACTCTACTGATTGATCGAAAAATGGGATGTCTTTCATGCCCCAGTTAACTGCTTCCCCTTCACCGACTGTGTAACTTTCAATATCGTAAAACTTATCGATACCGAGAGCACCATACATGATATCGCGATTCCAGAAACTCCGGTTATTTGCATGCATTACATTCGTGTAATAGTCATTTTCACCAAGCTTCGCCGCCATGGATTGATAAGTATTACCACTATGCGTGAAGAATACTGCACTACCATTTCTCGGATACAACGAATTTTCGAGAAGGAATTCCGAATCCGACGTCTTTCCTAGTCCCGTATTATGATAAAAATCAGAGAAATAAAATGTATCCGGATCTTTCGTTAGTTCATTCAGAAACGGCGTGATTACATGTCCATCCATTTTCTCGTTAATAACGAACGACTGCAAGGATTCAAGCGAGATTGCAATGATATTACGCCCTTCCGCAACCCCAAACATTTCAGGATCAGGAGCAGCGTAGCTCGCATTAATATAGTTACTTACTTCCACTAGTTCACTGCCATCCGCAAGCGCACGCTGAGCATGGGATTTGGATTGAATGAACAAATCATAGATGTGGTAATTATATGTTCCGATATTTTTAACAAGAAGCTCTCTATCGAAACTACGTGTTAATAATTGCGGTCTTTCCATTTCTGCCAGACCAAGGTTTACCATCATAACTGCAGCAGTCATGACGAAGTAAAGTTTACGTCCATTTTTGTTTTGTTGCCCAATAGGATTATCTTTAGGCATAAAACGGATTGCCAAATAGATAATTAGCACATCTGTGAAAAAGAATATGTCCATCACATGTAGATTGGCAGTAACTGATGATGAAAGATCACCGAAGTTACTCGTTTGGAACAAAACTGGCAGGGTAATAAAGTCATTGAAAAATCTATAAAACACTGCATTACTAAACATAATAATCGAAGTAAGTACACTTACTGTCATTATATAAAAATTACGTCTTTTCGTACTCTTGATGAATAGCGCAATGCCGTAAACAAATAGAAGAAAACTAAGAGGATTCAAAAAGAGAATGAATTCCTGCATTATATTATCGATTTTCATATTAAAGCTTGTAATATAACCGAAATACGTTGTCAACCACGTTGCGACAATTGCTATTACGAGTACGGAATGTTTTGACCATACTATTTTGTTCATTCCATCTCTTCCTTTCAAATATAAATTCAAATTAAATTTCATTAAAAACAGTTCAAACTAAATCTTACTACATAATAGACGGAGTAGCTGAAGAAAAGTTTCATAAATTGTCAATATGAGTTCAAAAGTACGGCAACTTTGGGTCCAATCTCACATTTTTGACGCTTCACTACGCAAGATTAACACTGCTTTTAAATAGTCTTCCTTCATTAGCAGACCATTATCGTAAAGGTCTTTCACTTCCGATTGCACCATATCGATGTCATCTTTTCGATTTCCCGTATAGACATAAATTCCGAAACGCTTGAGTAATTGGAGGACTCCAAGAAAATCTTTCATTTAGTGGTCTCTCTTTTCTGGCATAAAATGAGTTTTTCTTCTGTAAATATTTTACTAACGGGAATATCATGACCTTCAATAGGTACCGATTTACTCGTCTGGCTAGCAAATGCCAGCGACAGTGTGTCGCCGTTGTAATCCGACATATAACGGTCATAATACCCTCCACCGAAACCAATTCTGTATCCCTCATCTGAGAACACTATTCCAGGTACAATTTGCAAATCAATTCCCTCTTTTTCAATCGTGATTGTTTCATTGAGTATCGGCTCAAAAAGGCCCATATAAACAGTTTCCAAACTATCATATGATGTAATGAGACGAAAATCCATCTTGCGAGTTGCATGAATGCATTTAGGTACAGCTATTTGTTTACCAGCCACCCAAGCCGCTTCGATAAGCGGGCGTGTGTCCACTTCGGGATAACGAGAAATCGTTATCCCGATTGTATCCGCACTTCGAAATTCATTCGATGCAAGTACTCTATCTGTAATTTCCAAAGATTTTTTAATATGTTCTGTACGGCTCATATTATTCAATGTATCAAGGACTTGATTCCTCAAAAAAATTTTACTCATTTTGAATTCCTCCCGTTCTGAAATGAAAAAACCAAAACCGGTGAAGGTTTTGGCCTGAGCGATTATTTCGTTTCACGATGCAAAGTTTGTTTCTTTTCACGTGAGCAATATTTTTTCATTTCAATCCGTTCTGGATTGTTACGTTTGTTTTTCTTTGAAATATAGTTGCGCTCACCACATTCTGTGCAAGCTAGTGTAACATTTACGCGCATTGTTGGTCCCTCCCACTCATCGAGAATGTAAAGTTTATATGAGCATAATTTATACGACCTATCAAGTGTACCACATCTACGGGATTTGTCCAATAGTAAGTTTGAAATTTCCACAACGACTTTCGTATGGTAAAATGGTAGCAAAATGATTTACTTGAGGAGTGGGAAAATGGACATCACAATAATTCTACTTATTATTGGCCTTATATGTATAATAGCTTCATTTTTCATCGGTAATTCATCATCTAACTACGATGATGAATTAGAAAAGGTTTCAATCAGCCTTCATCAGGAAACAAACGGGTTAAAAAAAAGATTAAAAGCAGTTGAGGAAGAGTTAATGATTGGTGTGGGCCCGCTATCTTCAGGGGGTAAAACAAAGACACAATCAAAACCTGTTCATGTAATCATTGTCAATCAAATTCTATCATTGCATTCCCAAGGTTTTTCTATCAGTGATATTGCTATGCGTTCCTCCTTATCAAACGACGACGTAATTGCAGTGTTGCAATCGAAAGGCGTGATTGCATGATACGAGACATTTTACGGGCAGTTGGAATTGGCTGTCTCCTTGCTGGAGGAATCCTATATTTCACCATCGACAGTAAGAATCCTTCGGACGAAGACGCGCAACTATTGCAGGATGAAGTTGAACAACTTCAAATCGAGCTTGCTAAAACGAAAGAGCTCTTAGGTACTGCCCAAACCATATCTACAGTTAAAGAGAAAGCAGGAGAAAAGAAAACTGTTGTAACCGAAAGTAATCTCCCTTCTGATGCCGCCGTCCTTAATACCATTTTAACGATTGAATCCGGTTCTAATTCGACAGTTGTCTCGGCCAACCTTGAGAGATTGGGAATTATCGAGGATGCAGCTCTATTCGACTCCTATCTTGCAGATAATAATCTGACAGGTAGAATACAGATTGGTGATCATAAAGTGGATTCTTCAATGAATTTCAAATCAATCGCTAAAGAAATCACGACAGTAAAAAAGTAGGAAAAACCAGATAAATGGTTTTTCCTACTTTTTTATTTGGACTCTATTTCAGGCGCTTGGATGATTGGTTGCTTAGCTGCTGTTGAGGTTTCCTCTTTAGCTCTTTTTGCTTTCAACTTAAAATATTCATCTACTGCTTGCTTTACAATATCATTCTGGGCGTATTTATAAACACGCTGATCTGTAGATATATTCGGAATGACAACTGCATATGCAATTTCTGGGTTTTCATAAGGTGCAAAACCGACATGTGAAAGATTGATTGTTGGCTTCCCATTACTAAATGCCTGTGCTGTCCCCGTTTTTCCAGCTCCATCATAGTCTTTTCCAGCAAAGATATTTCGAGCAGTCCCATCAGCTCCATAATACACATAGTGCATCCCGCGCTTCACTTGTTCAATCTCCGCATCTGTGTTCTCAATCCTATTTAAGACCTTGACCTCTGACTCTTGAATGAGCGGACCAAGAATTTCACCATCCTCAGATGGTTGACGTATTTCTTTTAGTACTTTAGGAGCCACACGATAGCCCCCATTTGCAATTGTAGATACATATTGTGCAAGTTGAAGCGTTGTATAGGTATCGTACTGCCCGATTGACAAGTCTAGTAATATCCCAGTCAAGGTGCTATCGCCAATGAGACCAGCTGCCTCGCCTGGCAAATCAATTCCGGTTTTTGTTCCCAATCCAAAAGATGCGAAAGATTGTCGGAAAGTATCAAAAGCCTTTTTATCGATACTCAGCGACTCTCCATATCGATAGTTAGCATTTGCCACAGCCATTGCGATTTTGAACATATAAACGTTTGAAGATCTTCCAATTGCTTGGATATCACTTACAGGAATCCTGTAGCCTTTATTGAACAGCGACTTTTTTCTGATTCCCCCGATTTTAATTTCTTCATCTATCTTCACTTCACCTATACTTACTGCGTCTTCCTGATATCCTGTAAGAAGCGTAGCCATCTTAACCGTCGATCCGGCCTCATGAAGCGCAGTAAATGTACCATATGCATAGTCCCATATTTCAAGCTTGCCTGTTTCCTTATTAGTAACGACTTGCTTACCAACTAGTGAAAGGATTTCGCCGTTATTCGGATTCATCATGACTAGGAAGGCCCTATCTAGTTCTTGTGAATTCGGCCCCTTTTTCAATTCCAATAGTTTATCAGACACAATCTTTTCAAGTTCCTGTTGCAACTCGCTATCAATCGTTAGAATTAGATCCTTACCAGGTTCTCCTTCCCTAATTGTTTTCGTTTCAACCACGCTACCTTTTCGATCTTTAATGTTTTTGACAATTGTTGTTTGCCCTTTTAATAATTCTTCATAATATTGCTCGATATAACTTCTTCCGACACGGTCATTTCTTGAATAACCCCTCGCCAAGAAATAATCCTCCCTAGATTTCGGAAGACCTTCAATGGGGCTAGTCGTTGAACCCAGAATCGCATTATCCGATTTTTTCACTCGCTCCCAATCCGTCGTTGTATCAACGCCAGGTAATTCTCCCAGACGCTCAGATACAATTGCGAATTCCTCTTTTGTTACATCTCCACTTTTCACTATTTGCGGAGAATAAGCATAGCCCGACATCATTTCCCTGTATATCGCGAGCACTTCTAACTCCTCATCCGTGAATGATTCAATTTCCTCGTCTGTAACCCGTTCTCGCGTGAGACTATTAATCTTACGCTGAGCCTCTATCCGCGAGAGCGAACTACCCTTTTCAAGTGCCAGCTGTTCCTTTTTGGATACTTTTTTCAACGCCTTTTCTGGATTTTTTAATATCCAAAAATCTCTTTTATCCCCAATAGTAATTCTTTTCGTGTCTTTTTCAATCAAATCTGCGAGTTTTTGAGCGATTTCCAGCATATCTTTCGAGCTCGTCGACGTCATTTTCGTATATGTAATGGCGTTTTTCGGATCGTTATCAACCAGAACATGCCCCATGCGGTCAAATATTTTCCCCCTCGGCACGCTTGTGTTGATAGGTATTTCTTCCTTTTTTTCCAACTCACGGGAATATTCTTCCCCTTTAACGATTTGTAAATAGCCAAGACGGAAAATAAGCACAGAAAATAGAACAAAGATAGAAAAGAATAGGAAATTCATCCGGAATGTAATATGTTTTCGTTGGCGTATTTTAGCTTGATCCGCCTTACGAACCTGTTTTTTCATAATGTCACTCCTTCTACGTTAACCACTCTGAATTATATCATCCCAAAAGGAAAAAGCACACATCTTGACGAACAAGATGTGTGCTTGGTTCCTTCTAGTTAGCGTTAATATATTATTTACCGTAACGTTTTGCAACTTCGTCCCAATTAACAACATTCCAAAACGCTGAAATGTAGTCAGGACGACGGTTTTGATAGTTTAAGTAATACGCGTGCTCCCAAACGTCAAGACCAAGAAGAGGCGTTTTACCTTCCATGATTGGTGAATCCTGGTTTGGAGTTGACATAATTTCAAGCTCGCTACCATTTAATACAAGCCAAGCCCAACCTGAACCAAAACGAGTTGCACCGGCTTTTGCAAATTCTTCTTTAAATGCATCTAAGCTGCCGAACTTGTTGTCGATTGCTTCAGCAAGTGCGCCTGATGGGTTACCACCACCATCTGCTGATAGAAGCTCCCAGAATAGTGAGTGATTCGCGTGGCCGCCACCATTATTACGGACTGCCGTACGCTTGTCTTCAGGTACAGCGTCAAGATTAGCAATAAGATCTTCGATTGATTTGTTTAGAAGTTCTTCGTTTCCTTCAAGTGCGTTATTAAGGTTCGTCACATATGCATTATGGTGTTTAGTGTGATGAATATTCATCGTTTCTTTGTCAAAGTGTGGTTCAAGTGCATCATATGCGTAAGGTAGTTCTGGTAATTTGTAAGTCATTTGTCCATTCCTCCTAGTGAGTTTCAAAAATATACTACTCATTAACATTATCAAACTAATGAATAACGTTCAAATAAAATGGACTATTTTGGAACACTTCATCTGATAAAGAACATAAAGACAACAATCATAACAATCATGACAAACCCTTTTGTCACAACCGAAGTGAAAAATCCGACGAGCGAACCAATACCTGTTTTTACGGATTGCTTTATTCCGGACCTAGATACGACAAGCTCCGCGATGACTGCCCCTAAAAATGGACCTACTAAAATACCGGCAAACGGTATGAGAAAAGGACCAAAAAGAAGTCCAATTGTACTCCCCCACATACCTGCTTTAGAACCTCCGAATTTTTTCACACCTACGAGATTTGATAAGGTATCCGCTCCGAACAACAAGATAACGAACAATACCTGAATGATCCAAAACCAAATATTCATCCCATCAAATGTATCGATTAGCCCATATAGAAGGAAACCTCCTATTATAAAGAGAGCAGATGGAATTATTGGATATACGAGTCCAGCAAAAGCAATAATAAACATGGCAATTGCAATAATCCAACCTATAAATTCCATGAAATTCTCCTCCAATACGAACGATTATGCTCTGTTTCCTAGAATTGCTTCTGCTATATTCACAGCATGGTCTCCGACACGTTCCAAGTTAGAAACGATATCAACAAAAACCATGCCTGATTGTGCAGTACAACGACCTTCATTGAGTCTTAAAATATGGTTTTTTCTGAATTTCCGTTCCATTTTATCAATGAGAACTTCTTTTTCAGCAACTGTCCTTGCCAATTCCATATCATTTTGGTTGAGTGAGTCAATAGCTTTTTGAACTGTTTCGATTGTCAGGGTGAACATTTCTGTCAAATCACTCATCGCATTTTCCGTCAATTTTACACGGTTGACATCACGGAAATCAATAAGTTCGATGATGTTTTCAAAGTGATCACCAATCCGCTCAATATCACGGACCGTATCCAACAGCATGAAATGACGTGCAGATTCAACCGGCGAAATACTGACTGAAGTGATTTCAACAAGATAATCCGTAATCTTTCTATCCAAATTGTTGATGGCATCTTCAATCTGATAAGCGGTCTCCGCATGTTTTTTATTACCTGTTTTCAAGTATTCGAAAGACTCCTGTAAACCACGAACACTGAATTCACCCATGCGAATAATTTCTTCTTTCGCTTGTCCAATCGCAACTGCTGGTGATTGTTCTATAAAGTGTCTATCCAAATGCTTCGGTTTATATTCGATTGTAACATCTTCACCTGGAATCATTTTTGTAACCAACCATGCCCACGCTCCGATTAATGGGAACTGAATGATTGTATTTGCGATGTTGAACGAGCCGTGTGCAAAGGCAATTTGCATTTTATTTTCAAGGGCCAATACCCCTGAAATCCACTCGACATAAGCAGTGAATGGTATAAGAATTAGCATGAATATAACCGTTCCAATAACGTTAAATAAGACATGCGTCGCCGCAGCTCGTTTCGCCGCTACTGATGCACCGATTGATGCAAGAATAGCCGTGATCGTCGTCCCGATATTGTCTCCAAAAAGAATCGGCAATGCTCCATTTAAATCTATGAGGTTTTCGGCATAAAGACCTTGCATAATACCGACTGTCGCACTCGAACTTTGAACAATCAAAGTAAATACTGTACCGACAACTACACCGAGCACCGGTTGATCACTCATCGATATCATCATATCAGTGAATGCTTCTAATTCTCTTAGAGGCTTCATACCTCCGCTCATTAATTCGAGTCCTAAGAAAAGTCCTCCGAAACCAAAAATGACTTCTCCCAAGTTTTTAACCTGACTTTTCTTAACAAAGAATATGAGAAATGCTCCAATCGCCATAATAGGCAGTGCATATGCTCCGACATCAAGGCCAATTATGAACGCCGTTATCGTCGTCCCGATATTGGCTCCCATAATGACACCAATAGCTTGACGAAGTGTCATAAAACCAGCACTCACAAGTCCTACTGTAATTACAGTCGTTCCAGAACTCGATTGAATCAAGACTGTGACGATAATTCCGACGAGTACACCCATAAACGGATTCGTTGTGAATCGGTCAAGGATTGCGCGGAGCCTATCACCCGCCGCTTTTTGAAGACCGTCTCCCATATACTTTATTGCGAACAAGAAAATTCCAAGTCCACCAAGAAACTGAAACAGCATTTCCTGCCAGTTTACCTCCATTATGCAGTCAACCTCCATTACGCTTTATGTATCGTATCGCATCTCATTATGGGGATAGCTACCCCAAATTGTAAATAGAACTAGCTCAATCTTTACATTCCCTTAACAATTGGTTTACAAATTGTCATCATTTTGTTGGAAATAGTTGCGAACACAATGGCATTGTTAAATGTTAGAATGGTGTAGATAGAGGAGGTTTAATATGAAGTTCCACCAGCTATTCAAAGCAGCAATCCATGAACCGAAAAAACTAGCCGCATTTCGCCTTTTACCAATCGGTAAAGTGTTTCGCTATGTTTTCATTTTCGTTGCTTTGTTCACATTGCTATCATTCATCCGCTATATAGCAGGGGATGCAGTATTATTTGAAGCCTCACCCGAATTAATAGAACATGGAGAAACAATTGGAGGACTCATTTATCCGATAGCATTTCTTCTTCAGCTTGTTATCAGCACCTCTTACATCTTCATCCGGATCAGCATTTTTGGATACGTAGGAATACTCCTATTAAAACTGATGAAAAGGCGTGGGGAATACCGTCATATGTGGAGAACTTCCGCTATTGCCATTACCATCCCTATTGTTTTGACAATCGGGTTTGATTTCCTTCCGGCAATGAAAAACTTAAGTACAGTTATTACATCCGGTGTCCACTTAGCTTATATTACAGTTGCAGCTAAGTATTATCCAAAAATACCTCAATGAATACTTTCCCTTTTCGTGCATATAGTGGCGAAAGGGGGAATTTCCATGAGAATACTACTACTCGCAGTTTTATTATTCGTAACAATTCATTTCATCCGACTCGATTTAGTGGAAGGCACGATCCCACTTGCTTCTTTTGATCAAGAACAACAAGAAAAACAACAACAATGTGAAGAAGTACAAATGAAAACGATACCTGTTACAACAGTTGATGGAGATACAATTGAAACGCTATTCGCATTGTATCCAGATCCTGAATCCGGTTTCATTGATAGGTTGTCATCCTTCTACGCCTTGAATCCACATCTTCAAAACCAAAAGATTATCGGCGGTGAAAATATAGTACTTCCCCTGTCCGAAATGCAAACGGAAAAATGTATAGAGTCTGAGTGATAAGGGTTGTCCCTTGTCTTTTTGCTATGAAGATTGCTAAAATAGTTATAGTTATGAGGCTAATTGCCGACTAAGGAGAGAATTCAATGAGTGCAATGATAAACAGAAAAAATACACGTCCTATCAAGGTTGGTAATTTGACAATCGGCGGAAGTGATGAACTTTTCATCCAGAGTATGACAACTACGAAAACACATGACGTCGAAGCGACTGTAGCAGAAATCATGCGCTTAGAGGATGCTGGATGTCAGATCGTCCGTGTTGCATGTCCTGATGAACGCGCTGCTTACGCAATCGGTGAAATCAAGAAACGTATCAATATTCCTCTCGTTGTGGATATTCATTTCGACTATAAACTGGCGTTGATCGCTATTGAACAAGGGGCAGACAAGATTCGTATCAATCCCGGAAATATCGGAAGACAGGCTAAAGTCGAAGCTGTCGTCAATGCAGCTAAAGCCAAAGGCATTCCAATTCGAATTGGTGTCAATGCCGGTTCCCTTGAGAAAAAGATCCTTGAAAAATACGGATACCCTACTGCCGATGGAATGGTCGAAAGTGCTCTGCATCATATTAAAATATTGGAAGACCTCGATTTTCACGATATCATCGTGTCATTGAAAGCTTCTGATGTAAATTTAGCGGTTGAAGCTTATCAGAAAGCGGCGGCTGCATTCGATTATCCTTTACACCTAGGTATTACAGAGTCTGGGACGCTGTTCTCAGGGTCTATTAAGAGTGCTGCAGGTCTTGGTACCCTTTTATCCGCAGGCATCGGAAACACGATGCGTGTATCGCTGAGTGCTGATCCTGTCCAAGAAGTTAAAGTGGCACGCGAGTTACTGAAAATATTCGGCCTTTCTTCAAACGCTGCGACACTAATTTCATGCCCTACTTGTGGGCGGATTGAAATTGACCTCATTACGATCGCAAATGAAATCGAAGAATATATTTCACATATTAAAGCGCCACTAAAAGTTGCAGTACTAGGCTGTGCTGTCAACGGCCCCGGCGAAGCCCGTGAAGCGGATATTGGAATTGCGGGTGCACGCGGCGAAGGTCTTCTCTTCATGAAAGGGAAAACGGTACGCAAAGTACCAGAAGCAACAATGGTAGAAGAATTAAAAATCGAAATCGACAAACTTGCGGAAGAATATTTCGAAAAGAAAAGACAAGAAGAACTTCTCCTACAAGGTGAGACAGCGGAATGAGAAATCTCCGCTTCGGTATCGATATAGACGGTACAGTGACATGCCCCACTTCTCTGCTACCGCACATCAATGAGCAATTCGGATGTAATCTAGTTTTAGATGATATTAAAGAATATGACCTAACAAAAGCGTTTACGGTTGATGAGGCAGATTTCTACGAGTGGTATAAAAGTGCGGAGTCTACTATCTACAAAGCTTCTCCTGCACAAGAATATGCCAAAGAAATACTAACCAATTGGCAAGCTCAGTTTGAACTGTACTACATTTCTGCCCGTGGCCATCATGTCTACGATTCCACGCTAGACTGGTTCAAGCAACAGGAAATCCCATACGATCATATCGAGCTCGTCGGAAGTCATCATAAAATTGAAACTGCGAAAAAGTACGGTGTTCATGCATTTTTCGAAGACAAACATGACAATGCAGTTGAAATCCATGAAGAACTCGACATTCCCGTCATTCTATTCGACACACCTTATAACCGGAAACACATTCCTGAAGGCGTAATTCGTGTCTACGATTGGCAAGAAGCGAATAATTTGATCAAAAAGTTATTTCCTATAGATGAACCTTTATTCAACTAAAAAAACGGTGTAAAACTCTTGTTAGAGTTTCACACCGTTTTTTATTTTTCCACACATAGCGGACATTTTCCATAGATTTCGAATTTATGTCCTTGCACTTCGTATTCTGGCAAATTGACAGTAATCATTTCCATTGGGCAATATGAAATGTTGCGCGTTTTACCACATGCGGTACAGATGAAATGGTGATGATGGACGCCTGGTTCACACTGCATACGGAAATTCCGTTCCCCGTTCAAATCGGTTTCTTCAAGAATACCCAGCTCTGAAAAGGTAGATAGATTTCGGTAAATCGTATCGAAGCTTATTCCCGGATTATCATCTTCCATGAAATTCCTTACTTCGAGAGCAGTTGCATAACGATCTTTACTCGAGAAAAAACGCAAAATTGTATCTCTGTTTTTCGTTCTTTTAAATTGGTTTTCCTGTAGGATACGCCATGCCTCATCCAGTGTCATTCCAACTCCCCCATTACTGCATGGACATTACGTCCACCCCGTATTTTCTTCCAAGCGAGCACCACTAGTAAAATTAGTATTGAAGTTATAACGATTGTTCCACCAGGGGCTATATCAAGATAATAGGCCGAAACAAGTCCAATAATAACGGCTAACTCGCCGAAAATAATCGAATAAATCATTGCCCCCTTAAAACTTTTCGCAAGTTGAATAGCCGCCGCTACCGGAATTGTCATTAATGATGACACAAGTAAAATACCAACAATCCGCATAGAGGCCCCAATGACAAGCGCTACAATGATCATGAACACCATCTGGATATAACGCGAATTAACACCGGAAACTTTGGCATACTCCGCATCGAATGACAAGGCAAATAGTTCTTTATAAAGAAGCCGGATATAAGCGATAACAATGATTGCAATGACGATGACAACGATCAAATCCTGCCTGCTAACCGCCGAAACAGAGCCAAATAAATAGCCAATCAAATCTGAGCCAAAGCCTTTCGATAATGAGATGAAAATAGCACTAATACCAATACCAGCCGATAAAATAACAGGAATGGCCAGTTCTTCATAATGACGATATGCGCCCCGCAACTTTTCAATCAACAGGGACCCACCTACAGCGGATGCTATCCCAAGGTAAACTGGATTCAGCGCAGCAAAAAAGAGTACTTGCTGACTTAAGTAAAGACTTCCAGCGATTCCTGCAAGCGCAACATGGCTCAACGCATCTGCGATAAGAGAAAGACGTCTGACGACGATGAATAAACCAAGTAAAGGGGCAATAACTCCGATGATTATACCCGAAATAAATGCATTTTGCAGAAACTCATACGATAAAATATCATTAATCATCGTTCCACCTCATCCAACTTTTGATGGACACGGCGAACAGGATGCCCATACCATCTTGAAACATCATCGTCTTCCATTTTTTTGTAATCTGATTGTATACCATGAAAATGAATTGTTCGATTTAAACAAGCCACATGGGTTGCGAGATCAGTAACAAGGTCAATTTCATGTGTCACAAGCAAAATTGCAATTCCATGCTCACGATTTAATGTATTAAGCATAGAATAAAACGACGCAACATTTTGTTGGTCAATACCTACTGTCGGTTCATCCATAATAAGTAGATCCGGTTCTCCTGCAAGCGCTCTTGCTATGAAAACACGCTGCTGTTGACCACCGGAGAGCTCACCCATATTACGTTTAGCGAAATTTTCCATACCAACGATGCTAAGTGCTTTCAATGTTCGCTGCACATCTTTTTTCGAAAAACTTTTGAACATCCCTACCTTACGCGTTAATCCACTGCGCACGACTTCAAGGACGGTCGCAGGGAAACCTGAATTAAAAGAATTGGATTTCTGTGAAACATAGCCAATCCGTTCTCGGTGCTTAAATGATCCTATTTCCGAACCAAAAAGCTTTACCGAACCGCTAGTCGGCTGTAAGAGACCGAGAATAATATTGAGGAGTGTTGATTTTCCAGAACCATTCGGTCCTATCAATGCCCAAAACTCACCCTCTCCTACCTGGAGAGATATATGATCAAGGGCGATTGACTGTTCATAACTGAAACTGACATCGTCCAATTGAATAAGGTTATTCGTCATTTTACAATCCCTTCCTTGAAACAGGAATCATTCCGATTCACTCGTCAAATTATAAACCAAGACACGAGTGGATACAACCATTTAAGAAAGAGGGAATTATCAGTGGATTATGTCCAACTTTTAAATGAAGTAAAAATGAGAAGTGATTCTGAAATCGAAATCATAGCAAGCCAATACGGGATTGACCTTTCAAAAAAAGAGATAAGAGCACTCCGACCTTTGCTTGATGAAATTTCTTTCCATTGGCTTTTCACAGGTATTCCTGAAACATTTATCAAAAAAATCCGGATAGCTATTGGTGATAATAAAACAGAAATTCTTTTCAAGAAGTATTTAGACTCGACTAAGTAAAAACTTCTAAGCGCCTATAAACGTAAAAATCCCGCCTGCTGTTAGATACTTTACAGGCGGGATTTCCTTATTAGATTCTTAACAAATCAATCTTATCCGGTTGAAACGATTTTGTTTTAAACATTTCTATCTCATGTTGATAAGGTGAAGACTTCTTCTTCGGATCCAAACCTACAAAAGGCGTTTCGAGAATTTTAGGTATTAATTGGAATCCTTCATGATGCACAATATATGAAAGTGGTTCAAAACCAATATGGCCGAAACCTATATTTTCATGACGATCTTTCTTTGCACCGCGCTCGTTCTTACTATCATTGACATGAATAACAGATATCCTGTCCATGCCCACAATTTTATCGAACTCGTTTAATACACCTTCAAAATCACCTACGATATCATATCCCGCATCATGAACGTGGCATGTATCAAAACAAACCGATAAACGTTCGTTATGTGTGACCCCATCAATAATCGCAGCAATTTCATCAAAATTACGGCCGCACTCAGTTCCTTTCCCCGCCATCGTTTCGAGGGCAATGCGAACTGGATAGTCCTGGGAAAGAACCTCGTTTAGTCCTTCAATGATTTTAGCAATTCCTAAGTCAACACCCGCACCAACGTGCGCTCCCGGATGAAGTACAATCTGATTCACACCGAGTGCAGCTGTACGTTCAATTTCACTTTGCAAAAAGTCGACGCCTAGTCTAAATGTCTCAGGCTTTAACGTATTAGCAATGTTGATAATATACGGAGCATGGACAACAATATTTGACTGTCCATTCTCCTTCATATTCAAATGACCAGCTGTAATATTCAGTTCCTCAATCGGTTTTCTCCGTGTATTCTGTGGAGCACCGGTATAAATCATGAATGTGTTTGCTCCGTAACTTGCAGCTTCCTCACTTGAGCCTAGCAGCATTTTGCTGCCGCTCATCGAAACGTGGGAGCCAAGCAATAATGGTTTATCATTTGTCATTTTTTACGTTTCAATCTCCTTTCTCGTTTTTTGAAGCTCTCTACTTGCTGAGCCATTTTCTTTTTGTAACCTGGCTTCACTTTCGACGGCTTTTGAACGAACGAGATTGCTTTACGATCGATATCGTCAATTTCTTTTACTCGATTTCGTCTCGAATGGCGCTCTTTTACTTCAATCCACTCACCATTTTTTACTTCTTCATGTACAAAAGGAATGCCCATCTTTTCAATTCTAACTACTTTATCGTCTTCAGATGGTTCATATAGTGTAATTGCATTTCCCTTAAGTCCTGCACGTGCAGTACGTCCCACACGGTGAATGAAAAATTCAAGGTCGTCAGGAAGTTCGAAGTTAATAACGTGACTGACACCCGGAATATCAATTCCGCGTGCTGCAAGGTCTGTCGCTACTATATATTGGAATTCTAGATCACGGATTTGTTTCATCATCCTCGTTCTTTCACGTGGTGTTAAATCGCCGTGAATTCTTCCGACTTTCACGCCGCTTTCTGAAAGGAAAGTTGCAAGGCCTTCAGCATTTTGTCTTGTATTCATAAAGATGATCGCCAAATAAGGATTGATTCCTTCCATTACTTGCAACAACTTTTTCTTTTTACTCATACCGCGAACAGGAACAAGGGAGTAGTGCATCCCTTCCGTCAACGGCTTACGTTCACCAATTTTCACATGTACAGGTGATTCCATGTATTTATTAAGAAATGGTTTTAATTTTTCCGGAATCGTCGCAGAAAACACGTACATTTCAAGTTTTGAAGGCATTTTTGATGCGAATTTATCGATATCTTCGATAAAGCCCATGTCGAATGCAAGATCCGCTTCATCAATAACTAAAATTTTCGCGGTATGAATAGTGAGTGCCCCATTTTCGGACATATCATTAATTCGTCCTGGCGTTCCAACAATAATATGCGGATTCGATTTCAATTTCCCGATAGAACGCATTTTGTCCGTACCACCTATGAGCAGTGTACTGCGCACTTCCGTACCCTCTGTCATCTTCGCAAGTTCATTGTACAGCTGCGTCGCCAACTCTCTCGTCGGGGCCGTAATAACCACTTGCAGTTCATCTACAGCTGCATCTGTACGTTGCAATACTGGTATTAGGAAACTGTGAGATTTCCCCGTCCCTGTATGTGCTTGGCCGATTGCATTTGTCCCTTTCAGGATAAGCGGTATGATTTCCTTTTGGATCGGTGTCGGATTTTCAAAGCCGAGCCTCCCGATTGCTTCTCGTATAAATGATTTAAATTGATAGTCTGTAAATTTAGACATTCGTAACCCTCCTAATGTACAACTATTATAACACGATTTCGTTCCGCCGTATGTGATTTTCGCATAGTATACAATGTGAAAGTCCATTCTGAATTATTGAAAGGAGATAAGTTATGAGGTATGAATCCTTTTATCCATTCGCGCGACAACAATCGCAACCGACTTCCATGGGACAAACGAGCTTTGGATCACCTCCTCAAATGGGGCAACCGCAACCACCCATACAACCATTCATGAATGATCCGATGAGCAATTCTTCTGGGGGGCCAATGGGTAATCCGTTCGGAGGGCCCATGAGTAATTCACCCGGAGGGGCAATGGGTAATCCGTTCGGAGGGCCAATGGGCAATCCACCCGGGGGACCGATGGGCAATTCACCCGGAGGTCCAATGCCTGGTCAAGGAGGACAGCAAGCTCCATCAAGAATGGAGACTTACATGCAAACAGCAAATCAATTCCTAAACACAGCTCAGCAATTCGCTCCCGTGGTCCAACAATTCGCTCCAATGGTTCAAAACTTGCCTGCAATGTGGAGATTGTACAAAGGCTTTCAATCACTTCCTGCAGCCGGTGTTGCTAGTTTGCCTGCAAGCGGAGCGTCCGCCGCGCGGTCAGTAGTTGCTAGTGCTGCGTCCGGTCTATCAGTGCCCCGTGTATTTCAGCCTCCTACGCGATAATTTTGAATCTGCCACCCAACTCCGCTATAATGGGTGGTAGATCCTATTAGAGGAGTGAAACTGCATGAAAGTATTAAAGATTACCCCCAGGGGTTATTGCTATGGGGTTGTCGACGCAATGATCATCGCGAGAAATGCGGCACTCGACAAAACATTGCCGAGACCCATTTATATATTGGGAATGATTGTCCATAACAAACATGTAACTGATGCATTTGAAGAAGATGGCATCATCACGCTTGACGGTGAAAATCGTTTAGAAATTCTTGAAAAAGTTGAGACGGGCACAGTCATCTTCACAGCACATGGTGTTTCACCAGAAGTACGTGAACTTGCAAAAAGAAAAGGTCTCGTTTCAATTGATGCGACATGTCCAGATGTAACCGTAACTCACGACTTGATTGAGGAAAAGACTGCCGAAGGTTACGATATCATTTATATCGGGAAAAAGTTCCATCCAGAGCCGGAAGGTGCAATCGGTGTGGCACCGCACGCAGTACATTTGATAGAGACGATTGAAGATGTCGAAAACCTTACTGTACAGAATCATAAACTGCTCGTCACAAACCAAACGACAATGAGCCAATGGGATGTTGTTCACATTATGGACGCACTTACAGTAAAATATCCACATATTGAAGTTCATAAGGAAATTTGTCTTGCTACCCAAGTAAGACAGGAGGCCGTCGCAGAACATGCGGGTGAATCAGAGCTTCTAATCGTTGTAGGTGATCCGAAGAGTAACAACTCGAACCGTCTGACACAAGTCTCTGTCGAAATCGCCAACACTCCTTCTTTCCGGATCTCGGATATTTCAGAACTGGACGTGAAGTGGCTGGAGGGTATCGAAACTGTATCTGTCACAGCGGGTGCTTCAACACCAACATTAATTGTTCGTGAAGTGATTGCTTTCCTCGAAAATTTCAATCCGGAAGATCCTTCTACACATCATCCAGAGCGAAAATTCCAATTGGATAAAATCCTGCCGAAAATTAAAAACCCTACACCCGTGGAACGAATAGAACCTCACACAACAACATAATTTATGTACTAGAGTCTAGACGTTAAGTAACCAGTAAATTACTTTAATAGCCACTGCGGCTACTTGTATAGTGGCGCTTTTGTATCACTTTGGATTGAATGACTTCTAGTACGACTACCGAAATGTCTGGGTGTGTAGGGATGCGGCTTTGTCGCATCCCTACACACCTTTTTTCGGTAATCATCTGGTTGTCCTTCATCCGTCGCGCTCTAAATGCCTAATTTCACAGAGTGCTGAATTTTTTTGGACGAAAGAATAGAGGCCTTCTTACATGAAGAAAAGCCACCAAAGATGCAATTTTGGCGGCTGATGCTTTCTCTACGATTTTTTCTAATTTATTTTATAGTAGTGTCACTTTCTATAAGGCATCACATGATTAGATGCATACTCTTTGCTAAAAGTAAGCAAGGTTCACATTGTACAACGTAATAGAGTGTCCGAAATTGTATCTTCGGGCACTCACAATTTCTATAGAAAGTCATCTATTCTTTTCTTTCAAAGCAATTGCATTTTCCACTTGAACATTGTACAAACGCGACAGTACTATTTCAACAGTAATACTGAAAAGAGTGTTGCAATTCCTCCTTAAACCTGTCATGAATTTTTTGCCGAGAGCGAGCCGGAAATGGTCCAGTGAAAATGGAGGTTATCAAACCCTTCTCACCAGTATTTTATGTAAATAAATAGTTAATCAACAGACGTGTTATCTTTAAAATAAATCGGCCCTCTCTTTGCAGAGGACCGGTTTATTTATCTTGAGTTATTAAATAAAAGTAAATGGTTCCGTGATGATTTCCGATTCGATGAACGACACATCGTAGCGGGCGTCTGCACAAGCTGCCTGCATATAGCCCGCAACACCGCGAATCATCACTTTTTCAATGTTGTGACCTGGATCTATGACAGCAAGTCCCATCGCTTCTGCATCATGAGCAACATGGTAATACATATCACCTGTTACAAGAACATCCGCTCCCCTTCGTTTAGCGGCTCCAATATATTTATTACCGTCTCCACCTAGTACCGCAACTTTCAAAATTTCCTTGTTTGGATCGCCGACAAATCGTAATGCTGGGACACCAAAAGCAGTTTTTACAAATGTAGCGAATTGTCCGAGAGTTGTCTTTTCTTGAAGTTTCCCAATCCTGCCAAGACCATATTCATTTGACTGTTGATCGAGAGCAAATAAATCATATGCAGGCTCTTCGTATGGGTGCGCCCCTAGCATTGCCTTTAGTACCTTATTTCGTAAAGGTCCCGGGAAAACCACTTCGATTCTTTCCTCTTTGACTTCCTCACCTTTACCGATTTCACCGATAAACGGCTCAGCCCCTGCGATGGGTGTAAAACGGCCGGTACCTGATGAACTAAAACTACATCCTGAGTAATCTCCAATTGCACCGGCACCCACTTTTCCAAGCGCTTGTCTAATTTCATCCGCATACGTTACAGGGCTGAAAACAACCAGTTTATAAAGAGGTACAGAATATGTAGGCTCAACTATTTCCGTGTCAACTAAACCAAGTTTTTCAGCAAGCATATCATTCACTCCGCCCGGTGCAACGTCAAGATTTGTATGTGCTGCATAAACAGCAATATCATTTTTTATGCACTTCTCGATTATGCTGCCTTGCGATGTATCCGTCAAAAGGCTTTTCAATGGCCTGTACAACGGTGGATGGTGTGCGATGATGAGTTTTACACCTTTTTTGATTGCCTCATCAATTACTTTATCATTGACATCCAATGTGACGAGAACTTTTTCTACAAGCCGATTCAATTGCCCGACTTGAAGACCTACCGGATCTCCATCCATAGCAAAGTATTTAGGGGACCATTGTTCAAAAAGCGTAATAATTTCATGTCCGTTCACTTTTTTCAAGTTGTCAACACCTTTCCAACCAAATCAATATGTCGTACTAACTGTGCTTTTTTCGTTTTAATAGCATCTGTTTCATTTGTTTTTTTGAGAGCATCAAGCACTCGATTCCATTCCAATAATTCACTTTCCCACTTTTCAATGAATACCTCGGTTTTAGATGCTAGCAAGAAAGGTCCAGCCATCAATTCCAGTTCTCCATACGCCGCTAGCCCTTTTTCCATCACTATAATTTCATATATTTTTCCATCTTCTTTTAAAATTTGCTCGTTTACAATTTCCCATTCGTTAGAAACAGCCCATTCACGGATTGCTCTCGAATATATATTTGGCTGTGTGATGATTCGCTTCACTTGGGAAAGACGATCTTTGCCACTTTCCAAGATAGTTGCAATAAGTGGTCCACCCATTCCAGCAATCGTCACTGTATCGACAGCATCATTTTTTTCGATAGCGAACAAACCATCTGCCATTCGTACCGTAATTTCCTTTGAAAAACCTTCCCGCCGCACATTTTTAAGCGCAGATTCATACGGCCCTTTGGCTACTTCCCCTGCGACTGCCTTCTCCACTTTCTTAGTATGAATGAGAAAACATGGTAAATAAGCGTGGTCACTGCCGATATCCGCAACGACTGCCCCTTCCTCAACGAAAGAAGCAACCGCCTTTAATCTGTTAGATAATCGCTCGGAATTCATTTTATCTCCGCCTTTCAATAAATTCATTGTATTGGATTTATCCCTATTAGCAAATAGAAAAAGCCATCAGTCGACAGAAACACTCTGTTAACTAACAGCTTTTCCTAATTAAGGATTACTTAAGTGATAAAATATAGTCTGCCATTGCATCGAGTTCAGAATCGTCTTTAACGAGTCCTGCTGGCATTCCGCCATCCGTACCATTTAAAATGATAGCTTTAATTTCATCCTTAGAAAGTTTAGTTCCAACTAATCCTGGTCCCATTCCTCCTGAAAGATCTCCACCGTGACAACCGATACATTTCCCTTGAGCAACTGCTTCAGCATCAAATTCCGCAGAACTCGGAACTTCTTCAGTTTCTTCAGTCTTTCCATTTTCACCTTCATCAGCGATTTCCTTTTTCTGTTCAAGTCCATAAAGGGACATGAAGAAAATAAGACCAATTCCAAGCGCAAATATCAGGATATAAGGAATTATTGGATTTTTACTCATTGAATTACCCTCCTTTATCAGGATCTATTCTGTAATGAATACAGTACACAACTATTATTGTACTGTATCCTATAGAAAACTGAAAGAGTTATCGATGATCTTTTCGGTTTTTGTGACAAATTCGGCAAATATTTCTGCATTATCTGGTTACACCCATTGTTATTTTTACGTCAACAACCAATAAGTCTTGCAATGACCATTCTTTGGACTTCCGAAGTGCCTTCTCCAATTTCAAGAAGCTTGGCATCACGCATATAGCGTTCCACTTCATATTCTTTCATATAGCCATAACCGCCATGAATTTGGATTGATTCACTTGCCACTTGCATAGCGATTTCTGAAGCGTACAATTTACACATGGAAGCTTCTTTCGAAAATGGACGCCCTTGATCTTTCAGCCATGCTGCTTTATAGACCATATTACGTGCAAGTTCGATTTTCATCGCCATATCAGCCAGTTTGAATTGTGTGATTTGGAACTCAGATAGCGTTTTTCCGAACTGCTTACGTTCTTTAGAGTAGCGAAGTGCGCGGTCAAACGCCGCCTGAGCGATTCCGACTGCCATTGCACCGATTCCAATACGCCCTCCGTCTAAAGTAACGAGGAATTGGCGGAAACCATTACCTTGCACGCCTAGTAGGTTTTCTTTCCCTACGCGGACGTTGTCAAGCACGAGTTCAGTTGTATTAGAAGCATTCAGCCCCATTTTTTCATAGTTATCGATAACAGTGAAACCTTCTGCATTAGTTGGAACGATTATTGCACTGACTTCTTTCTTCCCGCCTTCATTCCCCGTGATAGCGGTAATTGCAAGGTGCTTAGCATAGCTTGCGTTTGTGATAAACACTTTTGAACCATTGATGACATAATCATCACCGTCATCTTTTGCAGTCGTTTGCGTTCCCCCTGCATCAGATCCCGCATTCGATTCTGTCAATCCAAAGGCGCCAAACGATTCCCCAGTACAGATTGGCGTCAAATACTTATGTTTCTGTTCTTCGGAACCAAACAGACTGAGCGGCGCCCCTCCCAGTGAAATATGCGCCGAATATGTAATTCCCGTTGACGCACATGCACGGCTCAGTTCCTCAGTGACAATTGCGAAACTTACCGTGTCAGCTCCCCCGCCCCCATATTCCTCGGAAAACGGTAAACCCATCATACCCATTTCCGAAAGCTGTTTAAACACTTCTACTGGAAATTTTTTTGTCCGATCGCGGTCGATGGCACCTGGCGCAACAACTTGATCCGCGAATTCCCGAATCATTTTTTTAATCATCTGCTGCTCTTCTGTCAAATCGTAATTCAACATCTTCATCCCCTTCGTTGTGAACGCTTACAAATTTAATTATAGCGAATTATCTTACGTTTACACAACTACTATTAAAAGATTAGGAGAATTCAAAACGACACAAGTAGGAATCCAGTGATTAATAGTAATCCTGCTGCACCAGAAATTGAGAAATACTGCAATTTAAGCATACGTCCTGCAAATAACCAAAGCGCACAATTTAATATTAGCAATCCAATTAGCAACATCGTATGCCCTTCAAAAAAGACGTCCCATAACTTCAGTGACATTAAAAGCAACATAAAGGAGGCCAATATGTATAAAAAAGGTGCGACTCCCATTTGACTAGTTGATTTGCGCAGCGTCAGTAATAGAAACGATAACGAAACAGCAGCAGTTAGAACAAGTGTCAATCCCGGGTATTGGATGAACACAAACATGCCTCCACTAACGATTATTGCAAGTATGGAAAGCATAATAACGGTACGTTTCAATTTCTTTTTTTCCTTGACTAGAATTGCTTCGATAGCTTTTACTTCCTCTTCTTCCTCACCTTGGGCATAAAGGGTGATAAGGAAGTCACAGTAATGCTCGGGCAACAGCTTATTCTGTTTCCAATACTTTATTTCAGAAATAATCATTCGTTTTCTCTGTGGATTCAATTTACAAATCGCTCCTTGGTGAATTGTAAAAAAAAGCATCGGCACAAATTATGCCGATGCTTTTTTTTATTCAAGAAAGTCTTTTAGTCGTTTACTTCTAGATGGATGGCGCAATTTACGTAATGCTTTCGCCTCAATCTGCCGAATTCGTTCACGGGTAACACCGAACACTTTGCCTACTTCTTCAAGTGTTCTTGTTCGGCCATCATCGAGACCAAAACGTAGACGAAGTACATTTTCTTCTCTGTCTGTCAGCGTATCGAGTACATCTTCCAATTGTTCTTTCAATAACTCGTATGCAGCATGATCAGACGGTGATTGAGCCTCCGAGTCTTCTATGAAGTCCCCGAGATGTGAATCATCTTCTTCTCCAATTGGCGTTTCAAGTGATACAGGTTCTTGTGCAATTTTCAGGATTTCACGTACTTTTTCAGCAGTTAATTCCATTTCTTCTCCAATTTCTTCCGGAGATGGTTCACGCCCAAGATCCTGTAGCAATTGACGCTGAACACGAATCAATTTATTGATGGTTTCGACCATATGAACCGGAATCCGGATCGTACGGGCTTGGTCAGCGATTGCACGAGTGATTGCCTGACGTATCCACCATGTAGCGTACGTACTGAATTTGAAGCCCTTCGTATGATCGAATTTCTCGACTGCTTTTATAAGTCCCATGTTCCCTTCCTGAATTAAGTCAAGGAATAGCATTCCACGTCCAACATACCTTTTTGCAATACTTACGACTAGACGCAGATTGGCTTCAGCAAGCCGTTTTTTCGCATCTTCGTCGCCATCCAAAATGCGAATTGCAAGTTGGACTTCCTCCGCACCTGTCAGTAAATCAACACGACCAATTTCTTTCAAGTACATTCTCACAGGATCGTTGATTTTAACACCGGGCGGTACACTGAGGTCATTTAAATCGAACTTTTCTTCTGCTACTACTTTACCTTCTTCTACAGCATCTTCGTCGGCTTTACGGTCCATTTCAATTCCTTGCACTTCAATCAAATCAAGAAATTCCTCGAACTGTTCAGGCTCCATTTCAAATACAGATAACTTTTCAGTCACCTCATCAAGCGTAAGTTCTCCTGTTTTCTTTCCGGCCTCCAACAGGTTTGCTTTCACTTCTTCAACTGTCATTTCAATTTCCATATCTTCAGCTAGCTCTTTTTTACTCATCTTACCCGTTCCTCCTTAGTACACCGGAAAACGACTATTACGTCGTCAATGATTTCCGGAGCTGTATAATTTCCCTGGCCAGCTCCAGCGCCCGGGTATGATCGTTTATTTTCTCTGCTTCTTTTGATTCCTGCATTTTCGCCTGAATCGTCATAGTGACTTTAAATCTTTCCAAATGATTAATGCAATCAGCTATTTCTTCTTCTGCATGTTCAGGATCTCTTTCCACCATTGCAGATTCTAGAACAATTTTTCTAAGTTCCCTATCTTCTAATGACTCTGCAAATCGATGAAAATCTGGTGTTCCATGTTGCTCGTAAAACCCGGCAAGTCGAATAAAAATTGCCACATAGTCTTCTCGGACGAACAAGTTTTGCTTGTTTGCTCGTAACCGATCAAACAGTTCTCCGTCGCTTAGCAGGTGACATAGTAACAATCGCTCTGCTCGCTCCGCGCCTGTCTTTTTCCTAATTGGAACAGTATTTTGAGGTCGTATTACTTCCCCATGTTTCGGTTCCACTTTTGCTTTCTTTGCCTGATGCCCGGCCATTTTTATAAATTGCTGATTAATGGCTTCGATTGACACACCGGTCACTGTTGAAAGCTGTCGAAAATAAAGATCCCGCTCTACTGGCGATGAACGCTTCGCTAATTCTTCCAGTACTTCATGGATATATTGCAACACATCGTTTTCATAAGATAAATTCTTTGATCGCTTTGCATAAGCCAATATGAACGACATGAATGAATGCGGATTACCAATGATTTTCTCACGGAATGCATCACCGCCTTGCTCTGTGATGTAGTCATCAGGGTCCATCTTGCCAGGCAACAATGCGATTTTAACATCCAACCCTTTTTGAGTGGCCAAGTCTGCAAATCGTTTTGCTGCTTCCCATCCGGCATCATCTCCGTCACAGCAAATGATAATTTCTTTAGCAATTCTTTTTAATTTTAAAAGATGCGTATCTGATAAAGATGTGCCCATTACGGCAACACTATTCGTCACACCCGCACGATCAGCCGAAATCGTATCCATAAATCCTTCGAACAGTATTACTTTACCCGTTTTCCGGACGTTAAGACGTGCACTGTGAAAATTGTACAAAATATGACTTTTTTCGAATATCGGGGTTTCAGGACTATTCAAGTATTTTGCTTCCTGTTTTGAACCGGAAAGTATTCGTCCGGAGAATGCCACAACGTTTCCATTGTCGTCATGAAGCGGGAACATGATACGTGCTCGAAATCTGTCAAAATAGCCTGTCCCATTGTCTTTCATAATGCAGAGTCCAGCTCGTTCCATTTCTCTCATATCGAAACTCTTACGTTTCAGGAGACTCGTTAGGGCTTCATTATCATTTAGCGACCACCCGATTCCATATTTTTCGATACTCTCTCTCGTAAACCCTCTTTTTTCAAGATATTCTAGTGCTTCCTCACCTTCTACAGTGTTTAGGAGTAGATGACTATAGAAGTTTGCAGCAAGAGCATGCGCCTCAATCATAGATTTAAATTCATTGTGCGGCTTCGCACCGGACCCTTCACTAACCGCAGCATCGATTTCAATACCTGTTCGTTCAGCGAGCTTTACAACCGCTTCAGTGAAGGGGCTATTTTCAATATCCATAATAAACGTAATCGCATTTCCACTAGCGCCACATCCGAAACAATGAAAGAGTTGTTTATCTTCGGTAACAGAGAAAGAAGGTGAACTTTCATCGTGAAATGGGCAAAGCCCGAACCAGTTCTTCCCTCTTTTTGTAAGTTGCACATATTCTCCAATTAGATCTACAATATCGGTCTTTGATCGGACGGCTTCTATCGTCTCTTCTGGTATTCTCGTCATCCTATCACCAACCACTCTATCTAGATTAAATTCGAGATAGTATTCAAAAATCCTTCTTTTTCGACAAAATATTTTCGATTATACTCGGAATCTTTCATACTACACTAATAGGAGGGCTTTATCTCTATCTAAACCTCATATTTCACAAAAAAATTTTTATTCATCCACAAAAGAAGAACCTACCCGGATTCGCGGTCGGTCCTTCTACGTCACAGTGTCCTGTTTTTAAACACCGCTCGATAACACGCTTAACAGTATTCCCCACTTCTCATTTAAGGAATACGATTAGTAATTTCGCTTAGTATGACATTTGCAGTTTCTTCTACAGCTCGGTTTGTTACATCAATAACATTGCAGCCGATTTTTGAAATCACATTATTGAAATGAGAAATTTCGGCTTGTATCCGTTCAACTCGTGCATAATTTGCATCATCTTTTAAACCAAGTGCAATGAGACGTTCTCTCCGAATAGAGTTTAGTTTTTCCGGTGAAATAACAAGTCCGAAACATTTAGCAGGGTCAATCATATATAATTCTTCCGGTGGCTCTACTTCAGGCACAAGTGGAACATTCGCCACTTTGTAACGTTTATGGGCAAGATATTGCGATAATGGTGTCTTCGAAGTTCTTGAAACCCCTACGAGAACAATATCGGCTCTTACAATCCCCCGTGGATCCCTACCATCGTCATATTTAACCGCGAATTCAATTGCTTCAATTTTTTTGAAATAATCTTCATCAAGTTTCCGTACGAGTCCTGGTTCTTCCAATGGCTTTTCACCGAGTTCCATACCAATTCGCTCAATAATAGGGCCTAGGAGATCGATGCTCTGAATTTTTTTAGTTTGACATGCTTCTTTTAGTTTTTGACACATTGAGGTCTTCACAAGCGTATAGATGATAATAGCATTTTGTTGTTTTGCTAAATAGACGATTTCATCAAGTTGAGATTCGTCTTCAACATGTGAAAACCTTTTAATTAACACAGTTTCTAGCCCTTGTCTGAATTGACTTGCCGCGGCTTTTGCAACAAGGTCGGCCGTTTCTCCGACTGAGTCGGAAATGATGAACAAAGATAGCTTCCTCATAGTATCCCCCTCATAATTCGTGATCATCCGCAAGTGAAAGGAAGGCTGCAGTAATATTGGTTTTCGTAACCCTGCCAACAACTTCTAGTCCCCCTCCATTGTCAATGACAACAGGTAGCGAATCAATTTGTTTGTCTATCATTTTCTTTGCCGCATGAAGAAGCGTATCTTGCTTTTCACAATACGTAATATTTGGCATTCTCGTCATAATCACATGGACCGGAATTTTCTCCAATTCATTGTTCCCAAGACTTGTCCTTAGCAAGTCTTTCCTTGAAAGGACTCCAGTAAGAAATGAAGATTGATCGACTACGAATAATGTCCCAACGTCATCTAAGAACATTTGACAAATTGCATCATAAACCGAAATGTTTTCTTCGACAACGACCGGAATAGACTGGAAGTCACGTACCCTCATACCGGTCATACTGTCTGCTACCGATTGGGCAGGTTTTTTTCCCGAATAAAAATAGCCTACTCGAGGTCTTGCATCCAAAAAGCCAGCCATTGTTAAAATAGCTAAGTCAGGACGGATTGTAGCCCTCGCTAGCTTGAGCCGCTCCGCGATGTGTTCACCGGTGATCGGCCCATCTGCTTTAACGATTTCAAAAATCTCCGTCTGACGCTTATTCAGTTCCATATATGTCACCGCCCTAAGCGTTCAATTGTTTATCCTTGATTATTATATACGAAGATGAGCGCTATTGCGAAGAAAGCGGAACCATGCTAAACTAAGGTAGAATTGAATAGGCGAAGATAGGACTATGAGTAATGTCAAATTGAAGCGAGCGGGGATAGTGAAAGCCCGTACCGACATGAAACGGCAACCTGGAGCTAATGCACTGTTAAAGAGGGCTGTTCATACAGCCAATTAGGGTGGAACCGCGGGTAATCATGCACTCGTCCCTGGACATATGTCCAGGGATGGGTGCTTATTTTAATTGGAGGGATTTATTATGTCAATGGAACAAGTTGTTAACTTAGCAAAGCAAAGAGGTTTTGTTTTCCAAGGCTCTGATATTTACGGAGGACTTGCAAATACGTGGGATTATGGCCCGCTTGGTATCGAATTAAAGAATAATATCAAAAAAGCTTGGTGGCAGAAATTCATTCAAGAATCGCCGTATAACGTCGGTCTTGACGCAGCTATCCTCATGAACCCGAAAGTGTGGGAAGCTTCAGGTCATATCGGAAACTTCAACGATCCGATGATTGATTGTAAAAAATGCAACACACGTCATCGTGCAGACAAACTAATTGAAGATGCACTCGATGCAAAAGGTATTGAAATGTTTGTAGATGGCCTATCTTTCGATAAAATGGCAGAGCTTATCAACGAACATAACGTTGTCTGCCCTACTTGTGGCGCTATGGATTATACAGATATTCGCCAGTTTAACTTGATGTTTAAAACAACACAAGGTGTTACGGATTCATCAGCGAATGAAATTTTCCTTCGCCCTGAAACAGCACAAGGTATCTTCGTAAACTTCAAAAACGTACAGCGTTCAATGAGAAAGAAAATGCCTTTTGGTATTGGACAAATAGGGAAAAGCTTCCGTAATGAGATTACACCGGGGAACTTTACATTCCGTACACGCGAGTTTGAACAGATGGAACTTGAATTCTTCTGTAAGCCTGGCGAAGACATGGAATGGTACGCATTCTGGCGTGAATTTTCAAAGCAATGGTTATTGAATCTTGGTTTGTCAGAAGACAATATGCGCTTACGTGAGCACGATGAAGACGAACTTTCTCATTACTCGAAAGGGACTGTTGACATCGAATTCAAATTCCCGTTCGGATGGGGTGAACTATGGGGCATTGCAAACCGGACTGATTTCGACTTGAACCGTCATATGGAGCATTCCGGTGAAGATTTCCACTACCTGGACCCTGTTACAAACGAAAAATTTGTACCCTATTGTATCGAACCTTCACTTGGTGCGGACCGTGTAACACTTGCATTCCTTTGCGACGCATTCGCTGAAGAAGAACTAGAAGGCGACGACAAGCGTACTGTTCTTCGTTTCCACCCAGCACTTGCTCCAGTAAAAGCTGCTGTTCTGCCACTATCGAAGAAACTCGCGGCAGGTGCAGACGAGGTATATGCGGAACTACGTAAACATTTCAACGTTCAATACGATGATGCACAATCTATCGGCAAACGTTACCGCCGTCAAGATGAAATTGGAACGCCATTCTGTATTACGTATGACTTTGATTCCGAAGAAGATCGTCAAGTGACAGTTCGTCACCGCGATTCAATGGAACAAACCCGCATGCCAATTTCAGAAGTGAAAGATTATATTGCAAAACAGCTTGAATTTTAAGCTAAACTCCAAGAACTTAACTTAATTGATAAAATATAAAACCAGTCAAACAACATGTTAACATGTTGTTTGACTGGTTTTTTCAAAAAAGTTAACGCCATTCTCCCCCCTGATAGTGCCCAATATTTCCAGATTCATAATGCCAGTGATGCCTCCTATTACCATGTCCTGGATAAACCGGATATCCTATATCTCCGTAACCTGGGAAACCCATATTCCCGTAGTAACCTGGTTATCCATGTTGAACAGAATAACCGTAACCAGGATGCGAATTTTATCAAGAGTAATGTTTCAAAAAATTAGTAAATCAAACCTTTCACTTTAACTACATGTGTTTAACACATCTAAATCAGATAATGGGGCTGGTGTAGCTTTTGAATAAAGTTTGATTAAAAAGAACCCGTAAATCCATATTTCAAGGCAAATAGAAATAATCCATTTTGAAAAAAAAGATTGATCAAAATGGATTGTTCTCTTGTGAGTTATTATTAATTTTTTCAAAAAAGTTTGATCATTCTCCCACCTATTATTTTCCAAAATCGCGCCCGTTTGCGGTATAGTTCATATTTCAAAATCAGATTAACTAGCACCATGAATATTGGATTTTAGTATAGGTTAACTCTCGTTCATTAAGGTCTCAACGACTTTTCTGGATTCTTTATTTTCATAGGTGATTAAAGCTTTCCATAGTGCCCAACCTTTTGCTCGCTTCCATGTTTCTTTATCCAAATCCATACTTTCCATAAAAGTCCTTCTACTGCTTTTATCAAAAAATGTCCATGCAATAGATAGGTCACAAGAAGGATCGCCTGTACCTAAGATCCCAAAATCAATAACACCTGTCAGATGTCCATTTTGAACCAATAAATTTCCTGGAGCTATATCCCCATGCACCCATACTGGTTCAATTACCCATTTACTTAAGAGAGCTTGCTCCCAAATCATCTTACACTTTTTCACATTGATTTTCCCTTCAAGTTTATCTAAAGCCTCCTGTGTTTCAGAGTCATAGACACTTAAATCTCCACCCCTATAAAAATTATGAGCACCGCTTCTTGGACCTTCACTCGCATCAATGCTCTCTAGTTCTTTTAAAAATTTAGCTAAATCCCAAGCGAACTGATTAAGATCCACATTATCTTGTGTCACTGTATCTCCATCTATCCATTTATTAATCGACCAAACATAAGGGTAATCCTTTGTAGGTTTTCCTTTTCCCATCGGAACAGTTATTGGCAAGGAAAGGTGTGGAGCTAGTTTCGGCAGCCACTTTGCTTCTTTCTCTACTTGAGGCTCATAATGTTTATGGCTAGGCAATCGGACTGCCATTTCCTCCCCCAAATGAAAAGTTCGATTGTCATTTCCTCCATGTTTAACTGGTTTTATTGTCAGATTAGCCCATTTAGGGAATTGAGTATCTACCAGTTCCCCAACGAGTTTAACATCAATATCCATTATCTCACCCTTAATATTAAAATTTTTAACAGTTTTTTTTCAACAATCTGGCCAGATTCTGATTTAAGCGCAATCGCTTATATAGCAATCGCGCCCGATTGGTTAAAATCGCTTCAAATTCAATGACAACAGATCGCCCACGCTACGAAACTGGCAACTTCTTTAGCAAAAAGAAGCCGACTTTGTTGTTGCTGCACTAACGCCCTGTAAAATAGGCGCTCTAATACTTATATCCTCAATATTAGATGTAGCATCAGTAATTTTACAAGTGATTAAATCTTACGAATGTGATGTTAATGGAAATAGAAAATGTCTTGTCCCGTCTTTTAATAACGGACGAACGAACAATTGATCATCACTCTCTGTTATCAACTCTGTATGAATGTTTTTACAATCATAACCTGGCGTGAAATAGAAATTAATAATCTCGATATCAGCAGAAACGATACCATTTAAAATTGAATCTATCTCAACTCTTTTTTTGCTAATCACATCAAAAATATGAAGTAGATTATCCTCTTGTTTAAATATTAAGATCGTTTCTTCCTCTTCGATATAATAAACAGCGCCATTGAATACTAGGATAAAGTAAAACATTAATAGATGTTCATTGTTTTTTACGCCCAATATTGAAGATACAGGTATTCTTTCAGCCGCGAATTCCTTCATCAGTTCGAAATCAACCTTATTATTGACATCTAGCTTGCGCAGGTTGAATTTTTTAGCCTTTTTCTTTTTCAAATCTGAAGTCTTCAAGCTGAAACTACTTTCTTGAACTTGCTCAAAGCCGAACTTAGGGTAAAAGTCTAGCACCGTATCATTGGCGAATAAGTAAATAAAATCATAGTCTTTTTCATATTTTTTAATGATATGATTCGTCAGCTTAGCTGCCAACCCTTGATAACGATAATCTGGATGTGTCATCACCGTACCCAATTGAATTGCGTTATATTCCTTCCCATCAGAGACCACGACCATCTTATTGACAGAAGCATTCGCAATGACTTGATCTCCATCCACATATGAATAACAAATGTAGTTGTCATTCCAACAGCCCTTGTTATACCATTCCTTGAAATCCAATTCAAATACTTGCTTTGCGAGTTCATTAAAGCTTTCCTTATATTTTTCAATCTGCCTGTAGTCACTGATTAATTGATATTCACTCATGATAATTCCTCCATTTGTTATTTTGATTCCTTAAAAAGCCTTCTTTTTTCATCTAGCTCTCCTGCTCATTAACTCAATAAATCATATTCCATTAAATGGACGGATTTTTGAAAACGATCTCATAATTTATACTTTTTAAGTTTATTTTAACACTACCTAAAGCAAAAGTTCGCACGGTAATCTGCATACTCTACCTAAAAATATTTACTACTCTGAAATGGTAAAAATATTTACCATATAAAAAGATTTGGTTCGCATTTTTCCACTAAGAAAGGCACGCCTGTTGATTAGCCGTTTTATTGCATAAGATACTGATAAGGTAGGCTCAAAAGCCTCCATTTGGACTAGTACTTTTCCGGCTCGCTTTCGGATAAAATATTCACGTCAGTTATACCGAAGGACCAGTGTGGCTAGAAGTTACCTGTCGCATACCTACAACTTTAAAGTGAAAATTGCGGTGGCTTGGAAAATAAGAATAGATGACTTTTCACAGAAGTTATGAGTACCCGAAGATACAATTTCGGGTACGCTTGCATTTTCCACAATGCGAACCCTACTTACTTTTAGCAAAATCACGCTTGTCAACATGTGATGTCACACAGATCAAGATATCCAGTAAACTATTGAGAAAGAATTACTGATACATGCTGACTGAAATCATTCAAAAAACACCCCGTAAATGTTAGTTTGTGTCTAACACTTACGGGGCAGTTCAGTCTCCTATTGGGCAAGGGCTTACATACTTATCGCTATTAAGAACCGATTTCACGATCTAACTGCTTCAAAAAACCTTCCATATAGTCATGTCGCTGCTCCGCGAGTCGCTTTCCTTCTTCAGTCACCATCAAATCTTTTAACAGCAACAACTTTTCATAGAAATGCGTAACGGATGCCGTTTCCTTGCTACGGTATTCTATTTCAGACATATTATTACGAACCATCTCGTCTGTATCGTACAGCTTCCTTCCCCTTGCACCACCAAACGCAAATGTACGTGCAATACCAACAGCACCGATTGCATCAAGCCGATCTGCATCGCGAACAATCGCTCCATCGATAGACTTGATGTCCAACGCATTACCACCACTGAATGACACGCTTTCAATACACGCTAACACCTTTTCAGATAATTCATCATTAACACCAATCGCCTGTAAGATTTCCAACACAGATGGATTGTCGTCTGATTTATATTTAGCATCCTCGATATCGTGTAACAGGACGGCAAAACGGACGACTTCCTCACTTGCTGAAGGCTCTTTGTCCAAGATTTTCTCCGCATTATTCATGACGCGTTCAATATGGGCAAAATCATGACTTGCATCGAACTTATTGTATATCTCCACGACTATCTGCTTGCATTTTTCTATCATTTCTATCATATAATCACTCCTATAAATAAGTTTTTTTTACGCAAAAGCACGTCTGAATATTTAGGCATATCGTTGACGCACAATGTCGATTCATGTATAGTTAGTAAATCCATGTATCTGATGGGTTGGACATCGAATCGCCGAGGAGGAATTTACATGTACCAGGGAAAAGTCAAATGGTTCAGTAATGATAAAGGCTATGGCTTCATCGAAGCGGATGACGGGGAAGATGTGTTTGTCCACTTTACCGGTATTCTATCAGAGGGCTTTAAAACGCTTGATGAAGGACAGTCCGTATCCTTCGAAATCATCGAAGGGAATCGCGGTCCTCAGGCAGCGAATGTCTTAAAACTTGGAGATGAATGATCGAACACAAAATCCCGCTGACGCAATTTCCAGCGGGATATTATTTTGTGATTTTATTCATTTGCTGACCTAGAAACTGGAGCTGTTCCCCGATTGTACACGTAGTGATACAAAATTTATGCGATTGGGTCTTGCCTTTGTCTTTAGACAGTTGAGTTTTCAGGAAGCAACCTTCGCAATATACATCTAGAATTCCATTGATTTCACTCATAATGATCGCCTTATTCATATATACCTCCGAAAGACACGATGCATTTATTCTAATACTATTTGAACACTGGTGCAACAATCCAAGTAAATCGAGGTGCTAAATAAATGATTGAGTTATACGTAGATGGTGCAAGTGCAGGTAATCCCGGAAAAAGCGGTATTGGGATTTTCATAAAAGGTGAAGGCCATTCAATAAAATTATCCGAAAAAATTGAGCCGACAGATAATCATACGGCCGAATTCCAAGCTCTTTTGCGCGGCATGGAAGAATCGTCTAAACTGACTACTGGCATGGTATCTGCCCGGTCAGATTCCCAAATTGTTGTCATGGCCGTAGAAAAACAATTTGTGAAAAATGAAAATCATAAAGAATACTTAAAAAAAATTCTTGCTATCGCAAACACGTTCGACTTCTTTTTTATTAAATGGATTCCTGATGTAGAAAACCGTGCAGCAGATGCACTTGCAAGAGAGGCTATTCAGAAAAAGGACTGAACAGGCGATTGTCTGTTCAGTCTTTTTTTACCTAAGGTATTCATAAAATCTCATACTGTTAATAAGCTCCAAAAGAAGCAATTTTACGTCTAGACTCCAGCGCCTAACCCATAGCACACACGAAGTGGGTTATGGAGTGGCCGCCTTCCTCTGTCGCTTCAGTCCTTAAGATAAAGGCAAAGAATGCCTTTATCTTAAGCCCCTTCGACGTACAGGACGTACTCGTGTCGACTTCGCCACAAGACATGGCGAATTTAAGTCGACCAGAGATTTTCCGGATTCACCAAGGCGCTTGCGCTTTTCTTGTTAGGCTTTCATAAAAGTAACTGTGTTCTCTGCTAGATTATACAGTACCCATTCTCGATCACTGACGACCGCTCCGACATTGATGAGAACTTTTTCACCACTTACATCATAGGGAATTCCAAATCTAATCTCTTCATTAATACCATTTTTGGACAGCCCGGACATATGACTATGGCCATAAAACACAGGGGATTCATTCACCTCCGCATGTATTAGTGCCCACGGTTCCCCTCCCCATTCCCACTGATGACCATGGATGATTTTAGCAGTGGCGATGTTAACTGTTTCAGGCATCCTATCCAGTTTTCCTCGAAGCAAATCATCCGTTTCCGTGATCATCAAAATCCGGTCTTCTTGATTGCCACTAACCGATTGAAATGTTAACAGTTCAACAAACCCTTCTGGAATGATCATAACGTCTGCGAGATTTACAAATTTCTTGTCCGTAATCTTTTTTTTACTGATTGTGCATTCGAACAAATCTCCCGTCCCTACACGGATTGCTTCTGGAAATTTCTCGTTAATATCTGCGAGTACTTTTTCTAAATCCTCTTTAGAGGAATGTATGTCTCCTAGCAGTGCATAATACATTTTTATTGCCTCCTAAATGTTGTGCTAATGGGGTGATTAGTCTTTCTCGACTTTAACCCCATCTTTTGAAATCCAGTCGCTATAACTTCCGACATACAAGCGTGTACTTTCATAGCCATTGTGCTTAAGCATCGCGTAAAGTGGCGCCGCCGTCACACCGCTTCCACAATAGACCGTTACCTCTTCTGCGGGATTAACAACATCGCGCAATTGCTCTTTGACGACCTCATCCAAATTGAAGACACCTTCTTTTTTCAGACGTTCCCAGTCAAAATTTAGTGCTCCAGGAATCCGGCCTGCAATCGGATCGAGTGGTTCTGTTTCCCCACGGTACCGTTCCACTGAGCGGGCGTCTAAAAGGATGCTTGCTGTTTCTCCAGCGACAGTATCTTCAACGAATTGTCTCGGTGCATAGATTTTTTCATTCCACTCAGGTGATACTGAAGTTCTAAGCGGTTGTGGCTTTTCACCGTTCACAGGAACACCAGTTTCTTTAATTTTGCCGAATCCCTCATGCGCAATAAACGAATTTTCAAATCCAGCATACTGCAATAACCACCACGCCCGTGCTGCAAATGGACTGCCACCATCATCATAAACGACTAGTTGGTCATCGAGTGAGAGTCCGCTGTTTCTGAAAAGTTCCGTCAATGCTTCCTTAGCCGGGATAGGATGCCTACCTTGTGATTTGGTCATATCAGACAAATCATGGTCCAAATTCCAGTAAACGGCACCTGTTACATGACTTTCCTCATATTTCCGCTGACCTTCCCCCGCGTCTTGCAATGAAAAACGAGCATCAATCCATTTTGTTTTATCAAAATCAATGTCTTTTACTGAAACAAATACCTTTGCCACTCAAACCAACTCCTCCGCTTGTAATTGGTCGTACACCTTGCGCCAAACTCCAAGTTGCTCTGTTCCTTGAAGAAGTGTTCGTTCTGAAGCAATCTGATTTAGACTTTCTTTCAACAAGTGCTGTCTTAGTCCTTCTGCTTCACTATCAATCCATTGATCGGCCCACTTTTCAAGGAGTTCTTTCTCTTTACCTAGATAAGTCGATGCGTCTTGCTTCAATAATTCTTCAAGTCGGGCTTTTAACACATCCCGCTCTCCCTTTTCGAAGAATGCTTTTTGATTTTTAAACAGTCTGTTAACACTACCGTAATTGCTCGGATCAGCGTATGGAGTTCCGAAAGACAACATATCAGCATCTTGAGATTCGTAAGGTGAAAGTGCGATTGAACTATCCCTTTCCTTCAACCCTAAAGTTTCTAATCGCTGTCGATTGTTCAACTGTTTTTTCATAAAGTTCAGCATCCGTAAGTTCGTCACTTTGAGCTCTTGAGTCAAATCGAATCCGATCATCTGTACAGTTTCAGCGAGTGCACCTTTCAATGCCCGGTCTGCTGAATTATTGACGAAGACAGACGGGTTGTATGCCTCTTTGAAGAAATCGCCGAAACGTAAAAATACACGTTGTAAAATGTAATAAACCAGTTCACTTAATTCATCGTGTGTCGCTTTTGTGAGCACTTGCGTAAAGTTATGTGCGAAATGTTGACGCACTTCCCCTTCAAGTTTGTTCAATTCGTTCAATCTTTCTGCCTTACGTGTTCGATTGGTTTCTGTTCGGGTAATAAGTGAAGAAAGTCGTTCAATTGTTTTTAACGCCTCTTCTTCGAGTGCCTGAACAGCGAGTCCTTTCAGATCATGCTCAAGGAAATGATGGAATTCTTCTTCAAAAGGTGCCATAAACGGATCCAACCGATTACCTATTTTTGCCTCGAGTGCCTGTAAACTTGAAATCCCATGAACTCTAGGATTGCGGATGCCAAATTTCCGAAGTTCATCTCCGACAAATGTTTTGACAGCATCCGCCTCTTCCTCATCAGAAGCAAGATCAATTGCATTGACGACAAAAAACATCTTATCAAGCTCGAATGCATCCTTAACCCGCCCAAGCTGAACAAGGAACTCCCTGTCTGCCCTCGCGAATGCATGATTGTAATACGTGATAAAAAGAATCGCATCGGCATTTCTGATATATTCAAACGCGACATCGGTATGACGTGCATTAATGGAGTCAGCACCCGGTGTATCAACGAGGGTGATCCCTTTTCTAGTTAGTGCGCAATCGTAGTAGAAGTCGATTGACTCGACGAAACAGCTTCGATCTTCTTCTGCAACAAATTTAATAAATTCTTCCTGCTTAACCTTGATAATTGTACCGAGCGCTTCACGATAAAAAGGATATCCTCTTTTAAATGCAGCAATAAATGCTTTATGAATATGGAGGCTTTCATCCGTCAATTCTGCATGAAGTGCATCATCTGCTTGTTGGAAAGCGTCAGACAATGATGTCACAACGACACCCAGTGCTTCAAATGAACGGACAACATCTTCCACCATCCGTTCTTCTGTCTTCAATAGAATGTCGGCTGTTTTATCTTCTTTCCCTACCGAAATTGGACGTATCCGATTGATGGCCGCAGTCGTTGGATTTGGAGAAACCGGTAAGACATTTTCACCAATTAACGCATTGGAAAAAGATGATTTCCCTGCACTGAACGCTCCGAATAATGCAACTGTGAATTCTTGTCCATCAAGTCGGCCAGCTTTTTTTCGAAGGTAGTCGGCTGTTTCTAGAAAACCTGGAATCGCTTCAACCGAATTCGCGATATGAATTGCCTTCTTAACCACTGATTTCGAATCTGAAGTAATTAGTTCTGGCTGAACTTGTTCAATTTCCACAGCGGTATCTGGATTTCTCTCTGGGCTAAGTACTTCTTCCGTTTCTTTAAATTCAACAAGTGGTATCGTTTTCTGTACTTTCCACTGTTGAAGAAGTGCATCGACTTGCGTCGTCGAACCAACAATTTCATTTTCAAGATTTGCCAATAGTACTTCCACCTCAGCAACTTGTTGGATTGCATGCAATTTCTCATCCAATCGGTACACTTTTTGCTCAAGAATACCAGTGTTGTTATTCCCTGCTGCTAATGCAATTTGGGACATCGAATGTTTCCAACCCTCGGTCATTCGCCGAAATGCAGCTAAAATCGTTGTTCTCATGCGTTCAGAATAGTTGAGAACAGTGTCGCCAGTTATGACATCAGATACATTGAATTCTTTTTCTATATCAGAAAATGGTATTGTTAAATTGATTTCATCAATCGCGAGTGATTGCTCATCCGTTAAGATGCCCGCTTCTTTAAGCGATTTTTTCATAAGTGTCTTCAGATGGACCTCAATTTGAGCATGCACAAGTTTACCCATATTGTCAGCAAGCGCTTCTTTCCTCCGTGCCTTTTCTTCTGCCGTCTTTTTCGCACCAAACAGAAGTCCAACTTTAAATCTGGACGTCAATGATTCTAAATAGTTTTTCAGCAATTCACGTGTTTCATATGGTGTAATTGCAGCACTCTGCAATAGGTCATTTCGTTCCTTTTCAAATGTTGAAGAAAACGTATCGCCCGAGAGAAGCTTCAACATTTTTTTGGATTCTAAAGCCTCTTCTTTTAGTTCATCTTGCTTAGTCCATTCATCTCCTGAAACAATTTCGGAGAACGTATTTTTTCGTTCCACAATTTCGTCTGCTAAATATTGACTATGCTCATCTTTCAGTTTCACTAAAGTCTGCTTAGCATTGTCGATGAATCGCTCTTGCCAATTTTCCATTGAACCATCAACGATCGCTTTGACGTCACTAAAATCATTATGCGGATGCATTAAATCCTTTAATGAAGTATAAAAAATCCCTTTTGGTTCGACACCCCATACTTTAAAAGAATCCTCAACCGACTTTTGGAAATCTACAAACGGCAACTCACTGTCACGGTGTTTATCAATTTGATTGATAATCAAATAAACGTTGTCATTGTAACGCATCAATTCTTTCGTGAAACGGAAATTCATTTCCGATTGCACATGATTATAATCCATTGTATAAAAAACGAGATCAGCAAGATGGAGCGCGGATTCTGTCGAAAGTCGGTGAGCATCGTCTGTTGAATCCACACCTGGCGTATCCATAACGGTGATTCCCTCTGGTAACTGGGATTCTGTATGACCGATTTCAACGAGTGAAACTGCAGCCCCGTCCTTACTGAACGACTTGACTGCAGCCGGAAATCCGTGCCCACCGTATCTTACTGCTGTACCGTCCGTATGATGGATAATAGCAAAATCTGATTCAGTTTTTCGTACTTTTACAATGTTAGCACTCGTAGGTATCGGGCTTGACGGCAGCAAGTCATGACCTGTCAATGCATTAATCATCGAAGATTTCCCAGCAGAAAAATGACCTGCAAATCCGATTGTATATTCCTTGTCTATCAGTTTTTTGGCAAATAACGCCGTTTTCTTAAAGCGGTCTTCATCATCATTTTTTTCAAAAATCAGGCTATATGTAGCGGCTTGTTGTAATAAATTATCTAATTCTGGCATTTTTCTTTCGATCCCTTCGTCAATTACTCTTTTTATCATACCATTTATCGGTGTTCGTATTATCAACAAATTTTTTTACGCATGTTTTGTCGTTTTTTGTTTATTCTACCTTTCGTCATGATATAATTGACCTATCGTTATATTTCAGAAAGGCGGAAGCAAAATGAGCACATCGAAGAATGTACAAATGATTTTAAATGGGACAATATCTTCACTGACAACTGTTATTCCCGTCAAATTGGACGTCCTTGCTCCGTCGATTACAGTTCAACCATATGAACAAAAAGAGATTAGCGTCTTAATTGGACTCGTCGGTGGCATAAAAGGACGACTTATCATTGATGCATCTATAGACGCCATCAATACAATTGGGCAAGCAATGTTCGGTATGTCAATTGAAGGCGAAATGATTGAATCTTTCACAGGGGAACTCGGTAATATGGTTGCTGGAAACTTATGTACTGTACTAGAAAAGGATGGCCTTATCCTTGATATATCCCCTCCGACTGTAATGACAGGCGCGACGAAATTTTACGGTTTCAAACAGGCATTTAAGTTACCTGTCAAGATCGAGGGCAGCGGAATGTTAACCGTTCTGTTAACGATTGATGAGAATTAAAGATCACTAAAAACAGTCCCCTCCCTAGATTATTTTGGGTTCAAGGGACTGTTTTTACTTTTATAAGCTATATAATTTTGTGTATTTTTCAGACAAGTAATCCGCTAAGTATTTTGCGTTCAATCCTTCACCTGTCGTGTCATTGATAATTTCAAGCGGCTGTTTCATCTTACCGTATTTATGAACATGCTCCGTTAACCAGTCAAGAATAGGTCCAAAATCACCATTCCCACAAAGTTCATCGAAATTAGGTAGGTCCTTCAACATCGCTACTTTCAATTGAGCCGCATACATATAGCCAAGTGCGTATGACGGGAAATAACCGAAGGATCCCCCAGCCCAGTGAACGTCTTGTAAAACACCTTCACTGTTATTTTTTGGACGGACGCCGAGGTACTCCTCATATTTATCATTCCAAATTTGCGGCAGGTCTTTGACTTCGTAATCGCCATTAAAAATCCCTTTTTCGATTTCATAACGAATCATAATGTGTAGCGGATACGTCAGTTCATCTGCTTCAATCCGTATAAGTGATGGTTTTGATACATTGATGGCACGCAGAAAATCTTCAAGCGCTACGTCTTCAAATTGTTCAGGTGATTGGCTCTTTAATAAATCAAAATTGTACGTCCAAAAGTTTTCATTATGTCCGACAAACTGTTCATAGAATAATGACTGCGATTCATGAATCCCCATTGAAGTACCTTCTGCAATTGGCAATCCTTCAAGTTCTAAATCAATATTTTGATCGTAAAGCGCATGTCCACATTCATGAATTGTTCCAAAAATGGCAGAACGGAAATCATTTTCATCGTATTTCGTCGTAATCCGAACGTCGCCAATATTGATGGCTGTTTCAAATGGATGTACGGTTTCATCCAAACGCCCTGCGTTGAAATCATAACCAAGTTGCGTCAATATAGCATGACTAAATGCTTTCTGATTTTCTTTTGGAAATTGTTTGAATAAAAATGATGTATCAGGTTGGTTGCCTGATTCAGAAATTTTCTTCACGAGCGGCACGATTGTCTCCTTCAATTGGCCGAAAACTTCATCAATGATATCTGTTGTCATCCCCGGTTCGTATTGATTGAGCAATGTATTATAAGCGTTACCATCTTTCACGCCCCAATAGCCAATGAACTTTTTAGTCGTGGCAACAATTTTCTCAAGATACGGAAGGAACATATCAAAGTCAGCTTGTTCTTTTGCTTCCTCCCATGCGGATTCCGATTGAGAAGTTAGGACGACAAATTCACGATATTCCTCAGCCGGAATTTTCCCACTTAAGTCATATTCCTTTTTCACTTCTTCAACTGTTTTCAACAAAATCGGGTTAAGTGTGTCTTTCCTATTACCAAGTTCCTCGAGATAGCCCCCCATTTCCTCAGAAACACTCATCTTAAATAGCTCTGTCGATAATGTACCAACTGCTTCCGATCTTGCTGGAATGCCTTTTTTAGGTGCGCCCGTACGCATATCCCAATACATAATTGAAACGGCTTCTGAGTATGCACTCATCTTTTTTAGCAAAGCTACGAATTTTTCTTCAGTTGACAAATCCATTCCCCCTTATTTCCTATACCGAACTCTATTTTAACATAATTCGGGCAACTCATATAGTCTCCTAATAGGAGGTTAGTTTTGTTTAGAGTATTAAATTACATCTAAATAATAATATCGTTTACACTACTGATGATTAACTATTTATTTGAATTAAATACTGGTGAGAAAGGTTTGATAACCTTCATTTTTACTGGACTATTTTCGGACCGCTTTTTTTATAATATAGGTTCAATGATTCCATTGAATACCGCTTAGGTGCTTAGGCGATGCCTCTCGCTATCAGCCAGGTGTCCAGTTGTTGGACACTAGTAAGGTACCTACGCTAGTTTATATAACGTATTCAATACTTCACCATATATAGTGAAAAAGAGAAAAACATAGAGAAAGCATCAGTCGCTAAAATTGCATCTTTGGCGGCTATTCTCCAGGTAAGAAGCTAGCTATTTTTTCGTCCTAATATGCTTCAGCACTTTGTATAATTATGCATTTGGGGCGCGACCGATGAAGGACAACCATATGATTACCGAAAAAACTGTGTAGGGATCTCGCTAATCGTACTAGAAGCCATTTAATCTAAAAGTGCAACTATACAAGTAGTTATCAGTCGGTAATCAAGTTATGTACTAGTTAATTTTGGTTAATAAACAGACGTGATTGATTAATGCATTATGAAAAAAACTTCATGCGCATGGCTGAATCTATTTTTTGTACGACTCATTCATCCTCATAATTATTGGTTTTTAGGAAATAATAATTATGACAACAATGAGTCTAGAGAAGAGGTATGGATATAGATGGATTTTTTTCATGGACAGGAATCACTCACAACTATTCAGTGGGTTCTACGTGCTATTATTTCTTATTTCTTCTTACTGTTCGCAGTCAAACTTATGGGACGGCGATCCATTGCTCAATTACGACTGCTCGATTTCACAATGGCTTTAATTCTGGGGAATATTCTTGCACACCCATTATCTGATGAACAATTAGGTATGAAAGGGTCCTTAATTACGACAGGCGTATTGGTTTTTTTATATTCAATTGGTGTACTTGTAAGCTTGAAAGTGAACCTGTTTAAAAAATGGATAGAACCATCTCCTTTTCCCCTGATAAAAAACGGTGAAATCATGTATAAAGGATTAGGTAAAGCAAGAATCACTGTGGATCATCTATTGTCTGAAGCAAGAAAAGAAAAAATCGAAGAGGTCCACAAAATCGCTCTTGCTCTGTGGGAGCCGGATGGTACCATTTCATTTTTCTTATCTCCCCAACTACAACCAGTAACACCTGAGGACATACAATTAATAACAAAACCATTTTCTATTCCTAGGATCATCATTAAAGAAAGAAAAATCGACTTGGATGAATTGCAAAAATCCGCTAAAGACACTACGTGGTTGAACAACAAATTAGAGCTAATGAATATGGACGTTCATGATATTTTATTGGCGACGCTGGATACTAACGATGATTTCAAAATATATTTGTATAATTAAAATATGACTCACGGTGGAATCATCCAAAATACTAAACAACATTATTGCGAAATTTAACAATGATCCACCAGAGCAAAGCAATACTTCCCGCAAAGTTCACAACGTTATTTCAAACTCAACAAGGCAATTACGAAACTAAACAACGTTCACAAATATCCCATAATAAGGCCACACCCTTAAGTACATTTCAGTTCTGAACTATATCGTTTCCTAAAAAGTAAAAAAAGGCTCTCCTGTTAATAGGAGAACCTTACACATCATAGTTAAACCGTCATTTTCATTTTCACCGGGAAAATACCTTCGATTTCAGCTTTCATTTCCTGTTCCTTACCTTCAAGTAAAAGATGTACGGTTCCAGAATCCGCAGACGTCCGTATGAGTCGTCCTGCACCTTGGCGTAGTCTTAGCAGCATGAAAGGTAAGTCTACTTCACGGAAAGGATCCTTGGCGTGCTCACGTCTCGCGTCGAACAACGGATCCGATGGTGGTAATGGCAAATCGTAAATAATAACACGCGTCAATGCATCTTGAGGAATGTCGAGCCCTTCCCATAAATGATAAGAGCATAAAACAGGTACTTTCTTCTGTTGGAAATCACGTACAATTGAAGACAATTCTCGTTCACCTTCGAAAGCGATACGTGCTTGCCACTCGGCAGGAACTCGCTCCTTGAAATGATTCATTGCTCGCTCTGACTTAAACAGAATCAGTGTCTGCTCTCCGTCTTCTAAAAGTTCAAGCGCTCGTTTCGCTTTACCTCCTGCTTCTACATCCGTTGCAAACACTTCCATCACTTCATCATAATCAAATGGCGACTCCACCGAAAACGACAAATAATCCTGGATACCAAGACCCTCTGCCAGATAAGTAAACGTTTCGCCGACTGATAATGTAGCTGATGAAAAAACGATTGGTGTTTTAGATGAAAACAGTTTCTCTCTCAAAATGTCAGTCACAAGACGCGGCATGATAACTAGAGTGGATTCACCTCCGCGACTTTCAAGCCAGTCAACTGCATCATTTTGAGATGTAAAAAGGTCCATAGAATAAATATATTGATCCAGATATTCCTCGACCATTCTCAAATCATATGCTGGAATAATGTATAATTCACCTTCAAATACGAATTCTTCAAGAAGAGCATTCGAGATTTTAACAACTTCTTTTCCAACTTCCAGAAGTTCTGGTGATTTTTCAATCGCTTTTCTGTCGTTCTCCGTTTTATCTGCAAGCACTTTGAGCAATGCAAAAAACGCTTCATGCGAATCAATTAAACGTTCCATAAGTTGTAATGTCGACTCTCTAATACCATCGACCATGATTCTTTCCAGGAGATTTAGCAAGGTACTATTCTGCACCTCATATGTCAATGCTCGTTGGGCTGAATACTCAAGAAGATGACCTTCGTCAAAGACAATCATTGATGGTTCCGGTAATAGTGGTAACTGCCCTTGTCTTTTACGGGATTCTTTTGTCCAAATATGCTCCATATAGAAATCATGCGAACAAATAACAAGTTCGACCGATTCCCGATAATGATTACGGTGTATCGTCTGACCACATCGATTGCGGAGATCACACGCAGCACATTGTTGAATTGGATGGAAGTTCACAGTTTTCCACTCTGCATCGCTTAAGTTTGGATAATCCGAACGTTCCCCGTAAGGAACAATCGATTGCAATGAACCTAGGCCATAAACAAATTCGGGAAGTTCGTCTGCCACAACATCAACGTAGTCTTCGTCAATCGTGTTACCCGCCTCATCCAAACGTTTCAAGCATAGATATTGGTCACGTGATTTAGCAAGGCGCACATCGATATCAAGACCGAGCGCTTCACTAATTTTCCGGATATCACCGTCTTCTTTGACAAGCTGATCGATGAGTGTCTCATCCGCACACGAAATGAGAGCCGGTTTTCCAGTATAGCGAGCATATGCAATTGCAGGAAGAAGATAAGCAATTGTTTTACCTGTCCCTACTCCTGCTTCCGCAAAAAGGACTTTCTTCTCTTTCAGCGCTTGTTCGATTTGGAAAGCCATATAGATTTGTTCATCGCGGCATTCAAATCCTTTTTCAGTCAATTCATCGTACAACGTATCCCCTATCCAATCATTCAATGATTCATAGAACGATTTATCTTTTGATAATGGGAATGGCATCTTACTTTTCATCGTTTACCCCTTCCTTATTACATGCAAAAGGAAGAGGAGTTTCCCTCTTCCGCATTCTATCAATTATTTACGTTGGCCCCAGAACTGATATAAATCAGTTCTGATAAAACCATTGAATAATTTCCGCTTTTTCGTCGCTCTATGTCCGTACATTTTTTCATAGTTTTCCAATGAAGACAACATATAAACAGACCATGAAGGGTGGTTTTTCATTATACGACCAAGTTCCTTCGTAATCTCTTCAGCATCTTCCACTTCACCAAGACGTTCTCCATATGGAGGATTCCCGACCATAACGCCATTCAAGCTGTCTATAGTCAAGTCCCTTACATCACATGTTTGAAACTTGATTAAATCCATGAATCCAGCACCCGCCGCATTTTCCTGTGCTACTTTGATCATGCGGGGATCGTAATCAAATCCTGAAATATCAAGCGGTTGGTCGTATTTTGCAAGATCTTCCGCTTCTTCACGAACTTGATCCCATATATTTTTGTTAATCCACGGCCACTCTTCACTTAAAAATTCGCGATTATATCCGGGTGCAATGTTTTGCCCGATCATCGCAGCTTCAATTGCGATTGTACCAGAACCACAAAACGGATCAATGAAAGGGCGATTTGGATTCCAGCGTGATACTTTAACAAGCGCTGCTGCCAGTGTCTCTTTCAAAGGTGCATCCCCTTGCGCAAGTCGGTAGCCGCGTTTATGGAGCCCCGTACCGCTTGAATCAATCGTCAATGTCACTTTATCTTTTAAAATCGAAACTTCTAATTTGAATAAAGGACCTGATTCATCAAAAAATCCAACTCTTTTATAAGCAATCTTCAAGCGTTCAACAATCGCTTTTTTTACAATTGCCTGACAATCAGGTACACTGTACAAAGTGGACTTCACTGACTTACCTGCGACTGGGAATTCTGCGTCAACTGGTAAAAAACGTTCCCACGGTATCGCTTTTGTCTGTTCAAATAAATCATCGAACGTCGTAGCTTCGAATTCACCCGCAACAATACGAACACGGTCAGCTACTCGCAGCCATAGATTCGATTTTGCAATCGCCAATTCATCCCCTTGGAAATAGATCTTTCCGTTTTCCGAAGTCGTTTTATATCCAAGTGCTTTTACTTCATCTGCCACAAGCGATTCAAGCCCCATTGCCGATGTTGCTACTAGTTTAAATTCAGTCATGCAATTCCAACTCCAATTCTATACCATCAATCATTTCTATGAATTCATAAAGGGTTCACTTTATATATCATTGCCAATAAAACCATATTTTTTTCACTCGTTAATTTCCAAAAGAAAAGCTCCCCATATTATTGGAGAGCGATCATTTTAAAAATAATACCATAGTAAATTCGATAAGCCATGTTTTGTTCCCGTGTACTCAAACGGCTCGCGCCTCGTACTTAGGGTGGTAATCATCTATCTACAGGTTTACACCTGTCTCTTCCTGCAGTTCATTTCCCTCGGAAGAGTGCCCCTACCATAGTTTGGGTTTCTCACTCGTGGGGTTTACCGCGTTCCATCTGACCCGTTTCCGAGCCAGCTACGTCACTGTGGCACTGTTCAGGGAACCTCATCCATATCCGAAGACTTAGGATTTATTCCCGCCGTCAACGCGTTATACGCGATGCCACGGCTTATTATTTCGCCGAGCACGAACACTACGGTCATCTCAGAACCGTGTGAGCATGGACTTTCCTCTACAACATAGGATGTTGCAGCGATTACCTAAATTCCACTATGATATTTATAGTATACCGTACTTATGTTTGATTTACAATATATATTATATATTATTCTTGATCGAACAATTTACTTCCGAAAACATGCTTCTCTAGATTAGAAATACGCTTCAATAAATCAAAGTTCGTTGTCCCGGCGCTTCCTGCAGCTGGGCGTTTTTGTGCAGACTCAAGTTCCTTTTGCATGCGTTCATTTACAGTTTGCAATTCCGAAATCGTCTTTTTGAAAGCTTCGTAATCATGAATGATATCATCTAAGAAGAGATCTACTTCTTCCTGATTATAGCCGCGAAGGCCCGTTTTGAATTCTTTTTCAAGAATCGTTTTTGTATCTAGTTTAGTGTCCATGAAAAATCGCCCTTCCGTCTCTGTTTACATACGTTTATTATAACATATGTTGTCCGACCTTGTCTTATTAAAGCAAATTTTCAACTGTTTTTTGTCGCTTCATGCGCTTGCCTGGGAAATAATTTTCCGTTTATTCTTATTTCCCTTTTCAAAAATTCATTTCCGTAACGTATCCGAAATCTTTCCGTTAAGTAGGGATCCACCTTCAAGAACCTAGTCGCCATTTCTGTAGAGTCCAACGCTTTATTTAACTCTTTCACCTTATGCTCGTAAAGCTTGGCTAATTCCTCCAACGCGAGAATTCTCTCGCGTCCGATAAGTCCTTTTGCCGCAATTGTGAATGAGGAAATTGCGTCCTCGTAAGCCAGTTCCTTTTTTAGTATGAATCCGAAGTGAAAATGTGTGGCAGGATGATTAATGCCAAACTCGGCAATCACACTTTCAAATATTTTCCTACTCCGATCTTGAGACTTTAAATCGCCAAACCATTTCCCTATATTCGTATGGGTCACTGCGGATTCTGGGCGATCTGTCTTCAAAAGTAAATCAGTTGACCGTATATAAAGTGCAACAAGTGAAAGAATATCCCACTCATTATGGACGAGTACTTTCATTAATAGTTCCGTACGGCCATTCTTAACGGCATCTTGATAGATGATTGGTGCCATATGACCCGGGATATCTCCTTCACGGAAGAAACCGAGTTGCTCCTCTTCAATTGCAGGAAGTCTAAACGTTGCCATTTCACCTTTCCAGATGCGCCTGGAACCGTGCAATAAATCAATTTGAGTATGCTCAAGTAATGGCGGCAATTCTTTACGATTCATTGTCCACCGTGTTTCCACCATTGGGATATCAAAACTTTTGCCGTTATATGTAACGAGTGTCAACGATTCTTCCCATAATCCCGTTGCATAGAGGAATGCTGCTTCATGATCGGGACCAGGAAGTACATATTGCGTAAGTTTAAAAGAAGAGTTGGTCTGCTCGATGAACCCCATGAGAAAGATCAGTGTGCCTGCACCTTTTAAGCCTGTCGTTTCCGTATCAAAGAAAACAAGCGGTTTTGAAAAGTCCGGTGACAGTGGATGCACCTCTCCAGACTTCTTCCATTTATCGATCGTTGACTTCAAGCCCGAAAGAACAATATTCCCATGCTGATGATCAGCGTCATATTCAACAATCCGCTTATAGACGATGCCGTGTTTATTCACGGCTTTCGTCAACCCCCCGTCAAGCCATTGTTGTTCGTAGGTAGGTGCTTTTGCAGTGGGTTTTACAGCTTCTATCACGTCTTCAGCTACCACTTTAGTGTTTGTTTTCTTCAGTAACTTCTTCATTTGCATCAGCTTCTGTTCATAAGACATTGCGTTCTCCCCTTGCCAGCGTCTGAAGAAGAGATCCGACATCCTGCTTCATGCCCATACCAGCTTCTTGTGCCCCAATGCAAACCGGACAACCTGACTCGCAGCGACAGACTGACACATGATCAGCCGCTTTTTGCAACAGTTCGTCCCACCGTTCAAAGATTTTTTCACTCAAACCAATCCCGCCTGGATAACTGTCGTAAATGAAAATAGTCGGTTTTCCAGTATGAACAGCTTTAACTTGCGGCACAACATGAATATCTGTTTTATCGCAGCGGACGAATAACGGGATGAATGACTGGATTGCATAAGCTGCACCCGTCATCGCATCCGTCAGCCCAGCACCCGTCCATCCTTCAGGTATATCGAATGTGTACCACGTAGATGACGTATGCAATTCCTCCGCTGGCAATGAAATCGGACCCGAGCCAATATTGTCATGAGTATCGAATCTGATTTTCTTGAATATCGTCGGGATTGCAAGAACAGCGATATCTCCATAAGCGGCTTTGTTATCTCCGAACTGTTCGGCGCAATCCTCATTCATCACTTTCAGTTCCACCGCAAGATTTGCATCAGTAAAGTAATCAACATCGACTTCCGTGACATAGGCCTTCTTTTCATCCCAATCCAGTTGTTCAACTTGAAATTGAGTCCCCTGGTGAATGTAGATTGCTTCTTCGTGTAGTAACGTCATCGCACTAAAACGATCCATCTCCCCAATTACCTTTGTTTCTTTCGGATAGGTTTTATCAATAATGATGACATTTTCCTGTGATGCGGAGCGGAGACTCACTTCACTAGCCGGAAAACTGTCCGTCATCCAATGCCATTTGTCTGTTGTCTTAATCAAAACCCCTTCACTTTCAAGGAAAGCAAGCAGTTCCTGTACTTCAAATTCACCATAAGTTTCTGTCGATGAAAATGGCAACTCGAACGAAGCACATTTGAGATGATCCATCAGGATGAACATATTATCCGGATGAATCCGTGCTTCTTCGGGAGATTGGCCAAGAAGATAGTCAGGATGTTCAATAATGTATTGATCGAGCGCTAAAGACTGCGCTACATAAATGATAAGAGCCTCGTCCTGCCTTCTTCCAGCGCGTCCGGCCTGTTGAAATGCACTCGCAATATTTCCCGGGTATCCCGTCATAATACACGCTTGCAGTTGGCCTATATCAATGCCGAGTTCAAGTGCATTCGTACTAACAACCGTACGGATATCACCCTCCCTGAGCCCTTTTTCTATTTTCCGTCGTTCTGAAGGTAAATAACCTCCCCTATAACCCATAACAGTTTCATCAAACAGTTTCTTCTTCGTTAATGCCTTCATGTACGTGACGAGCATCTCGACCCGTACTCGACTTTTTGCGAAGATAATCGTTTGGATGCCTTCACGATATAAAAGCGCGGCGATGTCGCGAACTTCAAGTACTGCACTTCTCCGGATACCGAATGTCGGATGGACGACCGGTGGATTATAGAAGACAAAATGTTTCTTCCCAGCAGGTGCTCCATTATTGACGATTACTTGCATATCCGCATTTATTAATGACTCCGATAGTTCTTGTGGATTTGCAATTGTCGCAGATGTGCAGATGAACACTGGATCACTGCCATAATAGTTGCAAATTCGTTTCAATCTTCGCAGCACATGTGCTACATGACTGCCGAAGACGCCTTTGTACGTATGCAATTCATCGATAATAATATATTTTAAGTTCTCGAATAATGACACCCATTTTGTATGATGCGGCAAAATACCAGAATGGAGCATATCAGGATTTGTCAGTACAATATGCCCAGACTTCCGAACCTTAGATCGTAATCCGGGCGCAGTATCACCGTCATACGTGTAACTGAGTATCGTTTCTCCGCTCGCTTCAATCAATTCATGAAGATCTGCTAGCTGATCTTGAGCAAGTGCTTTCGTTGGGAACAAGTAAATTGCCCTCGATGTATCATCTTCGAGGATGCTCTGCATTACAGGCAAGTGATAACAGAGGGACTTTCCGGATGCTGTTGGTGTTACGGCGGTAAATGATTTACCGGATGCAGCCAAATCAAATGCTTCCCTTTGATGGCTATACAGTTTATTTATCCCTTTTGACGCAAGTGCTTTAATAATCGAGGAATGCAGTTTTCGCGGGAATTCTGCGTAGATCGCTTCTTTCCCCGCAATCGTTTTAGTATGGATGACATTGTCAGAAAAAGATGGGTCAGTACGCAGTTTAGCTAACACTTCGTGAACAGCCATCTTCTTTATCATCGTATAATACCATCTTGCTCAAGTCGTATTGCATCCAGAATTGTTTTCAGCGTATATTCGGCCGAATTAATCGATAAGACAAAACGTTTTTTTCCTGTCTTTTGATAGAATGACTGGACGATGAATTGCTTCATGGAGTCAGTCAGTGTTTCGATTTGAATTGGATGAACATATTTCGGTTTGGCTGTCTTGATGAATTCAGACACTTCCTCTGTCCATTCATCGAGCAACGTATGATATTGATCTGCATATGGTTTTACTTCTATAAAAAAATCGGGTTCCCGATCGAGTTCTCTCATCTGCGCATGGCGCTCGAAACATTCCCTACAAACAGCAAGTAGCGTTTCAGTCTTTTGTTGTAGATTCATAATAATACACCCTTTCCGGACGTTTCTTTTATTTTAACAGATATTACTGGGATGTACCAAATTCATAGGAACGTATATTCCTCGTCATTAATAACCCTTCAATACAACTTAAGGTTCTTGTTAACTTTTTTCAACTGGCAACTTGCGCTCTCTACTATTCCCCAGGAGAATTACGACTTTGATACAAGTGAACACTTGTAATTATGTTCAAATTATGTCTCCGTAATTAATATTCCGTCTTTATATGACAACTAATACTAGTGCTCTTTTCACCCTTAGTGTACATTAGCGATAATAGATAGCTTGTTTTAACATTAAAATTTGCTTCAAAAGGGAGAATTTTGTTAATGACTAAGAAAATTGCATGGATTACTGATACAGCTGCACAACTAGAGAAATCTTTTATCCAAAAATATAATGTTCATATTTTACCGTTGAGTGTTGTATTTGCTGATGGTGTCTTTAGAGAAACAGTCGACATGACACAAGAAGAGTTTTATGACAAACTACGCGTTGCAAAAGTACATCCAAAAACTTCCCAACCTGCTATTGGTGATATGGTCTCTCTTTATAAAAAACTACAAGAACAGGGTTATGATTGCGCAATAGCCGTGCATGTTTCTAGCGACTTATCCGGCACGTTCGATAGTTCGCAGACAGCTGCACAGATGGTAGACTTCAAGGTCTATTCTATTGATTCGAAAATCGGCTCCTATCCGATGATCAAAATGATTGAAATTGGCAATGAACTACTTGAAAGCGGGCATGACGTTGAAGAAGTTGTTACAGCCATCAAAAAAATAACAAAAAATTCCGAGCTATCCTTCATACCAGCTAATCTGAATCAGCTACACAAAAGCGGTCGTGTCTCTGGAACAAAAGCATTTATAAGCAATTTGTTAAACATCAAAGTCGTGATCACATTCGATGATGGCAAACCCGTGATGACAGAAAAAGTTCGTGCCAATAAACGCGCAAAAAAACACGTGACCGCTTTACTATGTAGCGACATGAAAAAAGGCAATGTTCCTGAAGTCGCCGTTATCAACTGCAACAATACAAAAGATGCTGAAAGTTGGAAAGATGAACTAATGCAGGAATTTCCAAAGCTAAAAGTTCTAGTCCTCCCCCTCAGCGCTTGCGTCGGCGTACATGCCGGTGAAGGTACAACTGGTTTGAGTTGGGTAAGGTACTAAAGCGGCGAATTTGATTAACAGTTTACAAGAGCTTCCCTCTTTCTCTTTTTTTTAACAAACGTTACTCTTCTTTACTTGTAGAAGAGCAAAATTAAATGAAAACATATATAAAGAAGAGAGACGTACACTCTCTTCTTTTTTTGATATGTTTTTTCAATTTTTCACACCTCAACTTAATTAATACGCTGCATCATATGAAAAATCCTAATTTATTACAACGACGCGTATTTACCCTTAACCCCAGGCTGGGATAGGTGGATATAGCGCGAAACTTATATCATGATTCGAAAAGGTTGGTACATAAAGATATAGACACTACATTATTAAAGAATTTCATATCCGTGTTGAGCAGAATTCTATAACTAAGCTCCTTTTATCAATCATTTATTCGAGTAACCTATTTCCAATAAAAAAGAAGAGAGGATAGTATGACTGCTCCCCCTCTTCTTCTCGAATATAATGATTAGGTTTTTATGTTACCTGACTACGTCCGACACCCGTAGTCCAGATTAGGTATCAAGTTTTCATCGCGCCTAATCATCACCCTATTTCAAACTTCTGGATACCATAAACTTCGAGAACCAGGTTCTGAAACTATCCTGAATTGCATTAGACTATCGTAACTTTCATTAGCTTGTCGCTAATGTTTTTGTAGGCTCGTTCATAGCGGGGTATCCAAAATATGCTTAGGAATGTCTAAAAATTAATCTTCTGGTGAATTCTGTTGTTCTTTTATTCCATGCTTAAACATTGCATTATTTCCTTGTCTTATCTATTATTACTATTTCATCATTTTAAGTAGGTTGTAGGTTGAAGTTCGTATACAAACTCAGCGCAGGCGCCTTACTAGTGTCCAGCAACTGGACACCGGTTAGCTGAAGCCCTAAGACCGACAGCAAAGTAGCCTAGCTTAGGGCGAGAGGCGTCCCCTTGACGCTGAGCGATATTCAATGGAATCATTCAATCAACCTACATAGATAAGTAGCTTCTATGTGGATTTCATTGAACACTGTAGAAGCATGTTCACCAACTTGCAACTTTCCAAACCCTATTCCGTCCAATGGTTATGGTATGATACTGAGATGCGAGGTGGTATCTATGACAATACGCTATCCGAACGGCAAGAAATATGTACCCATTCAGAAAATAGGCATTCAAAAAAAAATCGATCTTTCATTCAGCAATCGGGGGAAATCTTTGGAAGATGAATTGAATGAAACGAATGAGTTCTATTTGAGTCGTGGCATCGCTGTCATCCATAAGAAACCCGTGCCAATCCAAGTTGTAAACGTAAATTATCCGGCGAGAAGCGCCGCTGTCATAACAGAAGCTTATTTCCGGACACCGTCTACAACTGACTTTAACGGGGTATGGAAAGGTAAGTATATCGATTTCGAGGCAAAAGAAACGAAGAGTGAGACATCTTTTCCATTGCAAAATATTCATGACCATCAGGTGGAACATATGAAATCCGTGTCGGTGCAAGATGGAATCGTGTTCTTTATCGTGAAATTCACTTCGCTTGAACGTTACTTCATTGTCCCATATGAAAACTTCGAGAAATATTGGGAGAGAATGAAAACGGGCGGTAGAAAATCAATTACACTTATAGAATTTGAGGCTATGGCCATGGAAATTTCACCAAGTTTCAATCCAAGACTCGATTATTTACAATCGGTGTCCACCATGTTAACTACATCTTACAATGCAACTGAAAGGCAGGAAGAAGTATGAGTGATAATATAAATTCAAGAGCTGCACGACGAAAAACAATTGAGGCAGAACGTACAAAGAAAAAGAGTAAAAAGACGAATAATGGTAAAAGTATCATTAAGAAGATAATTCTTGCAGTAGTTGCCATCGGTGTTGCAATTCTAATTGGTGGTGCAGGCCTATTCACTTTTTATGCTAGTTCAGCACCTGATCTCGATGAAAACCTATTGAAAGACCCCTTATCTTCTGAATTTCTTGATATAAACGGCGATGTCTTTATGAAATCCGGCGTTGAAAAAAGAGAGTTTGTACCCTACGCTGACATACCAGACCTGATGCAAGATGCAATTCTTGCAACTGAAGACGTCCGCTTCTATTCCCACAAAGGGATGGACTTCTGGCGACTAGGCGGTGCAGTTATTGCGAACTTCAGAAGTGGTTTCGGTTCACAGGGAGCGAGTACACTCACTCAACAGGTCATTAAAAACTCATTCCTATCAGACGAGAAAACGTTAAAAAGGAAAGCCCAAGAAGCCTGGCTCGCTTTCCAGCTCGAACGTAAGTATGAAAAAGAAGAAATTTTTGAAATGTACTTCAATAAAATTTTGATGTCCGGAAGTAACTACGGATTCGGAACAGCTTCCAAATATTTCTATGGCAAAGATCTTAAGGAACTTGAACTACACGAAGTCGCTATGTTAGCAGGACTTCCGCAAAGTCCAAACGGTTACAATCCATACAAAAATCCAGCACGTGCTAAAAAACGACGCAATGTCGTTCTTGGGCTTATGTACCAACATGACAAGATCACAAAAGCAGAAATGGAAGCGGCTCAGGCGATGCCAGTAACAGGTACGCTGCTCGCGGATGATAAAAGACAGGTTACGAATACAAAATATCCAGCTTATGTCGATCTCGTTTTATCAGAATTAGAAGAGGAAGGTATGTCACACTTGCTTTCTGAAGGCATAAAAATCCAAACGAATCTGGATCCTGCAGCTCAACAATCTGTTGAGAAAGCACTGAATACAGATGATTTATACGAATCAGCAGAAATGCAAGCAGGTATGACGGTCTTGGATACTAAAACCGGTGCAATCGTTGCAGTTGGTGGAGGACGTAATTATTCTGGAACTAACTGGAATTTTGCGACAGACCAAAAACGCCAACCCGGATCAGTTATTAAGCCGATTCTCTCTTACGGTCCAGCCATCGAGAATCTTAGCTGGTCAACTGGAAAAACAGTTGTAGATGAGCCTTACAACTATAAAGGGACAAATAAAGCCATTCAGAACGTTGACGGAAAATACCAAGGTACAATGACAATTCGAGAAGCGTTATATAAATCTCGCAACATCCCTGCAGTTAAAGTATTTGAAGAAGTCGGAAGTGAGAAGGCAGGTGCTTTTGCGAAGGGGCTTGGACTTTCATATGATAAATTGTATTCTTCCGATTCACTTGGCGGAGGTGAAGACTTTTCTACACTAGAGATAGCTGGCGCCTATTCAGCATTCGGTAACGGTGGCATTTACACAGAACCGCACGCTATAAAGGAAATAGTTTTTAGAGATGGAAAAAAACGCAAAATGACAAAGGACCCTAAAACGGTCATGAAAGATTCTACAGCTTATATGGTAACGGATATTTTAAGAGATGTATTAACCTCTGGTACAGGAACGAAAGCAAATATTGCTGGTCTAGATATTGCTGGAAAAACCGGGACCACAAACTATTCATCTGAAACAATTTCGAAGAACGGCCTGAAAAATTCAGATGTTCCTGATACATGGTTTGCCGGATATACAACTGATTATACAATTGCCACATGGGGTGGTTATGAGACAAATGCAACACCTATCACCACATTCGATAAAGGAAGATATGTCCCTCAGAATCTGTTCAACATGGTTATGAGTGATATTTCTGCCGGAAAAGATACCGCTCAATTTCAAAAACCTGGCTCCGTCGAGGAAGCCACAATTGAATACGGTTCAAATCCACTCGTTCTTGCTAGTCGAACGACACCAAGTAATAAGAAGCGCACAGAACTATTCGTCAGAGGAACTGCTCCCACAGAGGTCGCTGAAGAAGAGATTATTGAACTTGATGCACCTAATGGTTTGACTGCCCAATATAATGCGGAAACGAGTTCTATTGGTTTAAACTGGTCCCATAATGCTCCAGTTTCTGAAGCTATTGCAGGCGATGTAGAGTTCACGGTGTTAGTGGGCGCTGATGGCGGTGAATTGCAAGAAATGACAACAACGACAGACACGACAGTCACTTTCGAAGGAGCCGAAGCAGGCCGGACATATACGTTCTCCGTCATTGCAAAGCTTGAATACCTAGAAAGCAGTCCAGCAACAACAACAGTCCAAATTGAAGAAGTTATCGAAGAAGTCCCTGAACCTGAAGAAGGAATTGAAACCGAAAATCCTGAAGACGGAGACTGGAACGATGGCAATAATGGTAATAACGGAAATAACGGAAACGACGGTAACAATGGTAATAACGGAAACGATGGTAACAATGGTAATAACGGAAACAATGGTAATGATGGAAACAATGGCAACGACGGAAACGATGGGAATGATGGTACTAATCCAGATGATGGCACCGATACTACGGTTCCAACAGAACCAGGTACCGGAACAGACGGGTCCACCACTGAAGATGGTACTGGTGGCCCCCCGTAACTCCCCTTTCCAAAATCTAAAAAGAAGAACCCCGAATGCCTATAGGCATTCGGGGTTCTTCTTTTTTATAATGTTTAGCTCCAGACGCTTTTCATTGTTCATGTTCCAGCGCCTAACCACTCGCGTTGCTACAGTCTTGCTGATAAAAGCAAAGAATTTTTAACTTCAAGGCTTCTGTGAGGAGTGGTACAGGCGCATAGACTTATCATTTCCTCTGTATCGAAAGTCTTGCAACTTTCTTTTTTGTTTCTGTAAAGAGTGCATCTAGTTGAATATGAGCGTAATGACTTGATATTTTATCTTTCACAAATTGGAAACGTTCATCGCCGTTTAATGGAAGCAATATATAAACAACCTTGTTTTTACGGTCATCTAACACTTTACCACCTTGCTCAAGTAACTCACTATAATTCTCAATTGCCATATTCATCAACTCGACTGCTTGAATGTCATTTTGGCTATATAAAGCTTCAATCTGTTCACGCACTGTTTCCCATTGCTTAAAATAGGGTGCCAGTAACTCCTTATTAATACGGTTCGATTCACTAGGCATTTGCTTTCATCCTTTTCTTCCCTTCCCTGCACAAAGGCAGGAGTGGACACACAGTACATCCAGGATTTTGCGCTTTGCAGTGGTACCTCCCGAAAAAAATGATTTGGTGATGAGTATCTGTCCATTTTTCCATTGGTGTCCAGCGCATAATTTTCTCTTCAACAGCTAGAACTGAATCTTTCCACCTGTTCATACCAAGTCGCTTCGATACACGTTCTAGATGTGTATCTATGGCAATGGCAGGTATGCCAAATGCATTCGATACGACAACGTTCGCTGTTTTTCGTCCTACGCCCGGCAAAGTCATCATGACGTCCCGATTAGCAGGTACTTCCCCGCCATAGTTATCAATAAGCATTTGACTTAGGGCTTGAATATTTTTTGCCTTATTGCGGAATAATCCAATCGATCTGATATCCGCCTGTAATTCTTCGATATCAACCGCCAAATAATCTTCAGGCGTTTTATATTTTTTAAACAGCTCCGCCGTCACCCGATTAACGAGAACATCCGTACATTGGGCAGAAAGCAACGTTGCAATTGTCAATTCAAAAGGATTGTCATGCACGAGTTCACAATGTGCATCCGGGAACATTTCACCGAATTGTTCGAGGCAAAATTCCCATTGTTTTTTTGTCAGCATTTACTCCCACCTAATCCCGTTCTTCCAACCAGTTATAGAAAGGTACACGTTTTACCGAAACAGTGTTTTCTGGTTGCTGTGACGGCCGTGTTCCTACTGTCCTGAATGACTTTGTTTGACGTTCAACATCAGACAAGGTCTTAACATTTTTCTTTTTCCACTCAAAAAGAATCCGATCTATATATCGGAGACTTAATTTTTGTGCGATGACAGCTTCTTTTAATGCTGCACGGATAATTTCGACTGTATGCCCATCATCATCAAGCCACATCGTAATTGATTCGCATTCCATTGGTGACAGGAATCGTCCAAATTCTTGTTCGAACAGCGAAAAAATTTCCCCTTCCGCGTTCTTATTGGTCACATCCTCAGCCTCGTTCGTTGCGAACGCAATATGGTCTACTAATCGATCCCACAAAGGTTGCAATGAAAAGGTTTCATGTAACACTCCTTTTTGATCTTCACTTTGGCCAATTCGGAGTAGACCGTGTTGCATTAAACGTTGTAAAATCATGGATATTTCATTCTCCGTCAAATCCATCCGTCTTGTAAACTCATTGGGAGTCGGAAAATGATTGCCCTCGGATTTGAATGCCGTCATTTGCATAATCAGCATTGCATCCAAATCTTTTATTCCAAGACTTTTATAATTGTGAAAAAAGAGCTGGGAAATGTTAACATTCCCCTGCTCAATCCAAATTCGGAGCCGTTCTTCGTGTTGCATGTCCGAACTCCTCTCTTCTATTAAGGTATTAAGGGTACAATCTGTTCAAAAGACGTGGGAACGGAATCGTTTCGCGCACGTGTTCTACGCCGGAAATCCAAGCAACCGTACGTTCAAGTCCTAGTCCAAATCCAGAATGCGGTACTGCCCCGTATTTACTAAGGTCCAAATACCATTCATAAGCAGACTCATCAAGGTTATGCTCTTTGATTCGTTGTTTCATCAGCTCATAGTCATGAACACGTTCAGATCCACCGATGATCTCTCCATACCCTTCAGGAGCGATCAAATCGGCACACAAGACAACGTCGTCCCTTGTAGGATGCGGTTGCATATAGAACGGTTTGATGCCGATTGGATAATGCGTGATGAATACTGGCATATCATAACTTTCAGCAATTGCCGTTTCATGAGGAGCTCCAAAATCTTCTCCCCATTTAATGTCATCAAAACCGTTGTCGTTCAGGAATTTGATAGCATCATCGTAAGAAATACGCGGGAATGGTGCTTGAATTTTTTCAAGCTTAGACAAATCACGATCAAGTCTTTCTAGTTCAATTGGACAGTTTTGCAGCACTGATTGAACAACATGCGTCACATACTGTTCCTGTACGACCAAGCTTTCTTCAAACTCAACGAAAGCCATTTCCGGTTCAATCATCCAAAACTCAATCAAGTGACGGCGAGTTTTGGATTTTTCCGCACGGAATGTCGGCCCGAATGAAAACACTTTTCCAAGTGCCATTGCTGCAGCTTCCATGTAAAGCTGACCTGATTGTGAAAGGAATGCGTCCTCATCAAAATATTTCGTTTTAAATAGTTCAGATGTCCCTTCCGGTGAAGAACCTGTCAATATGGGAGGATCTACTTTAACGAATCCATTC